>JBGAPB010000177.1:0-12617 GCA_044221525.1 Blastocatellia bacterium
ATCCGCCGCGAATGTTGAACGTCACCAGCGCGCCCGCGCCGTCGGGCATGTATTTCTGCACGCGCGAATGATAGGGGCTGGATGACAATCCGGCATAATTGACGGATTCAACCTGCGGATGTTTCGTCAGGAATTCGGCCACGGCCAAAGCGTTCTGCGAATGACGCTCCATTCTCAGATGCAAAGTTTCGGCTCCCTGCAAAATCAGGAAAGCGTTGAACGGCGACAGACAGGCTCCAGTGTCGCGCAAACCTTCGACGCGGCATTTCAAAATGAACGCCAGCGGCCCAAAGGCGTCCGCATATACCAATCCGTGGTACGAAGGATCGGGCGTGGTGAAACCTGGGAAACGTCCCGAAGCTTTCCAATCGAATTTGCCTGCATCCACGATGATGCCGCCGATGGATGTTCCGTGGCCGCCAATGAATTTTGTCAGCGAGTGAACGACAATATCGGCTCCGTGTTCAATCGGACGACACAACGCAGGCGAAGGCGTCGTGTTATCAATCATCAACGGCAATCCATTTTCGTGGGCAATTTTCGCCAGCCGCTCAATGTCCACAATGTCCAGCTTCGGATTGCCTACGGTTTCAGTGTAAACGGCCTTGGTTTTGTCGTTGATGGCCGCACGCAACCCGGCTTCGTCTTCCGCGTCAACGAACCGAACTGTGATGCCCAGCTTCGGCAGCGTGTAATGGAACAGGTTGTAAGTTCCGCCGTACAGCGAAGTCGTCGAAACAATTTCGTCTCCGGCGTTGGCCACAGTCAGAATCGCCAGAGTCTCCGCCGCCTGCCCTGACGCCGTAGCCAGAGCCGCCGCTCCGCCTTCCAACGCCGCGATGCGTTTTTCCAGCACATCCACCGTCGGGTTCATGATGCGCGAATAGATGTTGCCGAATTCCTGCAAGCCGAACAGGCTGGCCGCGTGTTCGGCGCTGTCGAACAGATAGGAAGTCGTCTGATAAATCGGAACGGCGCGCGCTTTCGTAGCCGGATCGCCATCGTGTCCGCCGTGAATCGCAAGGGTGTTGAATTGATAGTTGGGAGTCTCGTCAGCCATTTGTCGTCTCCTTCAGTAGGTTGAATTGGTTTGGACGCGAACGAAAGCGGAAAAACTCAGACAGGATTTACTGGATTCACAGGATTGGCCAACAATAATCGTTGGTCTTTTTTTGCCTTTTCATCCTGTCAATCTTGTAAATCCTGTCTAGCCCATTTCCCAAAACGAAAAAGCCCCGGCGCTAAAGCAACGCCAGGGTTTCCGAAAAACTTGGAACACGTGAACGCTCGTTAGCAGTTTTTTCCGTGGAGCAAGTCGCTGAAATCGCCACGTCAAATTTCAAAGTGTCATTGACCTGTTGATAACTTTCTCAATGACCGGCGCAGTCTAGGCCATCGTCATAACGGCTGTCAAAGTTGGCAAACGACTCGCAAAATCGAATCATTGCGCCTGCTAACCGATGGCACTATACTCCGCCGCGTCAGTCAAGCATTTCCGCCACAGTACAAACCATTCAGCAATAAACTCGGAAGCTCGCTTTGTGTTGCCTAGCAAAAATCGAAGGTTCCAAAGCGACTTAGAACCACCAGCATCAGTAAAAGGAGTCTTACATCATGAACTCAGGAAACAATGTAGGGGGATATGTCTTCTTTTTCTTTTTTGTAATTTTCATTTTTGCCACGATTTTGCGCGCGATCCTTGAGTCGGTAGGCGTAGACGAAAACAAGTTTCTTTCCTTTCTACAGCGCATTACCTTTCAACCATCTCAGTTGAAAGCTCTTGCTCCATACCAGGTAGCGGCCGTTTCGGCATGGTACGCTGGCTGCCTCGGAGTAGCAGTATATTTGCCGTATGCCCTTCTGGTAAAGCCAGAGACACTACCGCTATTAAATCTAGAAACAGGAAAACTTCTTAATAGTCTCAGTAGTAATGAAACTGCCAAATTCTTAATTCAGTGCTTCGCGTGCGGTGTTATTGGTGCAACACTATACGGGATACTCTGGATTTCGCGAATCTATGATACTAATAATGAGTGGTATTTTCGTCGCTATCTGCTTCTTCCTTTACTCGGCGGGTTCCTCGGGGCTTGTTCCTACCTTTTCGTGAAGGCAGGCCTCATAACAGTGCAACACTCTTCCAGCACCGAGAGTGCCGCTGGTGCGACCAGCGTGTCAGCATTCGCGGTGTGGGGAATCGCATTTTTGTCGGGCTTCGCTAGTAGGGAGCTCACTGCGAAACTAATTCAAATTTCTGAGGCTGTTTTTGCCAAGGCACCTGAAACGTCACCAGTAACACCTGCCAAGACACCTGAAACGTCATCAGTAACATCTACCAAGACACCTGAAACGCCACCAGTAACACCTGCCAAGACACCTGAACCGTCATCAGTAACATCTACCAGGGCACCTGAAACGTCACCAGTAACACCTGCCACGACAATAGAGACATCACAGGAAACACTTGCAAAGAAGGACCCCGAATTAACCCAAGGTGAACAGGAGAAGGATTCGTCTGACTCCACAGAGATAAAATGAGACCAGTTTATGGTCTCGCAAAGAGTGAATCCAGAGGTAAAAATGAAAAGAGGCAAGACGAAAAGGAAAAGAATTTTCTATGCCCTCGCAAAGACCTCTAGCGGAGCAAAAGAAGACGGGGCACTTTGTTCCAGGCAATCACTTCCTTTAATAAGTAGTGTAGGACAAATATGCTTAATCGGATTGCAAACGAACGCACTGACTTGGTCTTTGATTACTTGGCGGCAGGCCACGCGGCGACTTCGACCGACCCAGACGGCGTTTCGCTGATTCGGCACTGCGCGTATTTCGGAGATGTCAGCGCGATTCGTTTTTTGATCAGCCAAGGCGAATCGCTGGTATCGCTTGGAGACAACCTGGACTTGAACGGCGCGGCCTTTCACGGGCATTGGCGGCTGTGCCAGTTCTTGATTGAAAACGGCGCGGACGTAAACCGGCCACTCGCCGACACCGGAGAAACTCCGTTGCACGCGGCGTTGTGCAAAGCCGAGAGCTACGCGCACGAATTGGTCGTCAAAGTCCTGCTGACAGCCGGAGCCAATCCCAATGTCAAAACCAACCCTGGCATGGAAACCGGCGGCTTTATGCGCGATTGCCGCACCAAAGCCGAAACTCCGTTGCATCGCGCCGCCGCCTTCGGCACCGCTGAAACCATTCAAATGTTGCTGGACGCCGGAGCCGACCCGGAAGCAAAAGATATGAATTCCGACACGCCGCTCAGTTGGGCAAGCTGGTATCTGCGGCCTGATTCGATTTTGCGGATGCTATGTTACGGCGATTTCTGGATCAACCCCGACCGCGATCCGCGCGGAATGGAAGCGTACTTACTTGGCAAACCGTGACAAACGACAAAGAACTTGTTCAGCCCCTCTTCACCGCGTTAGCGGCGGCTGAGTTTAGCCCGGCGTTTCAACGCCTTGGTCATTACCAGGACTTTTACACGAAACGTGTGGTTTGATTTTTAGCCCGCGAATGCGGGTGGCAGCATAAAGCCCAGGGTGGAGCGCGGTTAGCGCGGAACCCTGGGAACATTGGCGAAAATACGTTGAGCCCGCGAGAGCGGGCGACAGAGAATGGCAACCGATAAACGAATGTCTGCCGCCCACTTCGTGGGCTAAATGATCCAACATGACGCTTTCCTGGGGTTTCGGCTACGCCTTACACCCCAGGCTTTACGCTTACGCCCGCGTTCGCGGGCTTCAGAAAGCAAAAGTAATGACAAACCACGGCCAAACTCAAGTGCCGCTATGCAGCGAAATAACGGGTAGATACAAACAAATTACCGAAACAACCCTTCGACATACCCAATTTCCCAAGCCATAAACAATCCAAAACCCAGGCTGAAAACTCCGGCCAGAGCGCGCACAGCCCAGTTTGTTCTAGTGAACGAAGATACTGTCAGGTGCAAGGGCAGGCTCAGCACCAAACTCATGACCATCATTCCTCCAATTGAGCCTATGCCGAAAATGATGATGTAAGCGAACGCCAGCGCGGTGGATTTGATTGTCGCCAGCACGGCCAGCATCAGAGCGGCGCTCCCCGCCAAGCCATGAATCATTCCAATTACCAGCGGGCGAAAGCTGAGTTTGAATCCGTGGTGAGTGTGCGGTTCTGGTTCCGGTTTGCCGTCATGCAGGTGCGGATGAACGTGGTGATGGCCGCCGTGTTCGTGTTCGTGAAAGTGAATCTTGCCTCCACGAGCCAGTTTGATCAGCACGTTTAACCCCAAGCCGATCAGCATCAAGGCTACGCAAAATTCCAGAGGCTTTTCGTATTTTTCGATCTTCAGGTTCAGGAAGATGACGGCGACACCGGCGATCAGCAGCGAAACGGTATGGCCGATGCCCCACAAACCGCCAATCAGCAGAGAGCTAAACAAACTTTTCCGCTCGCTGACAATGGTTGAAACTGCGGCCAGATGGTCAGTATCCAGAGCGTGCCGCAAACCTATCACCAAACCCAAACCCAGAATTGCCATTGCCGAGACGGACTTGGCTTCTTCCAGTTCGGCGCTCCAAAGCTCTGCCAGATTGACTCCCGCCTGTTGCAAGGCTTGGTAGCAAATCACAGCGCCGAGCAAAGTGATAATCAGCGCGCTGATTACTGGCAACACTTTTAACCACCCGCCTGAACCTGGAACTCTATTAATTAGCTTTCCTCCGTAAACAAACGCCAAGCCGACTGCGGTCAGGACGCTGGCCAGCCCAAGGCTAAAGACCAGAATCAGGATCAGACCGTAACCGACTCGATTCAGCGAAATGGCTCCGAGCATCAAAACCAGCGCCGACGGACAAGGCAGCAGTCCGCCTGAAACTCCCAGGGCAAGCAGACTGCGCCAGGTGATTTCTTCAGGAGGCAAATGAGAGTGCCCTGATTGCGGATCTCCGTCATCAGAATGACTGTGCTCGTGCTCGTGGTGATCGTGACTGAGGCCGATCAAGCTGCTCAGCCGTTTGCTGAACATACTGGCTCCGATAACGACGACCAGCGCGCCTGATATGAAGCTCAGCACAGGGTAAAGCTTTTCCGGCAGCACGTAATGCGAAGCAAACAGAGTCACCAGTCCAAGCACGAAAACCGTGAAAGTATGTGTGATCGTTACAGTTGCGCCCAGAAAAGCCGCGTGTTTGAACGTGCCGCGCGAACCTACCAGATAAGCTCCGACGACGGTTTTGCCGTGGCCGGGTGACATTGCATGCGCTCCACCCAGGACGAACGCCAGCAGCAAACCCAGCAGAATGACTCCGGGCGTCAGTTTTTCGACAGAAATCAATTCGGCGAAACGGTCGCGCTGAACAACAACAGGTTTGCCGTCGCGCAAAGTCAGAGGTTTGGCTTCGGCGGGAATGGCTCCCAGCGTTGCAGACCATTCGGCTTTGGATTCATTCAGCGGAGCAGTCAGCAAATCTTCGGGATAGGCTTTCAATTCGTCGGTGACTGCGTTGCCGAAAGCCGTGCTGTTGAAAACCGAAACTCCGCTGACTGGAGTAACGACAATTTCACGCCAACCGGCGCGCTCAATCAGGTTTGTGTTTTCCAGGCTCAATCGTGAACTGGCGTTGCCATTACTGTTGGCCCAAGCGCCGGTCAAATCAAACACCATTCGCAAAGTCATTAATCCGGCGGCTCCGGGCGACTGGCCTATGTGTTTTTCCTGCAACTTCAATTCAACCGGTTGCCCGTCGGCGGTCAGCTTCAACCCGCCGACGTAACCTTGCGCAACGCTGTCCAGATAAACCGCAAGCTCGGCTTCGGACAAAACTCCGTTTTGATCTGTGTCGGCTTTTTGCGCTTCCTGAAAAGTCGGGACTTCGGCCAGATCAACCACGTAACGAAGCTTAACGCGATCTGCGCCGGTTTCGACTCTGATGAAATGGTTGAATGTGAAATTACCCAGCGGGTGCGCCGTGGCCGTACCATGCCAACTAAAAGACATAACGGCCAGCAGCAGAATCGAAAGCGCCAGGCGACACTGGCGCTGTCGCTGTTTGATCTGAACAAACATTTGATAACTCCGGTTAATGCAGTATTGGAAGCGGCGCGATGATCGAATGAAGGTCGTCAAAAGACAAGCCAGCCAAAAAACAAATCAGGGAAGAAAACTCAGTTGAGCCATCTTCCCTGATTCGATTAACAAGTATTTTGCGGTTTACTGCCGTTTACGGCTGGATGATACGGCGCGTGCCGTAACGTTCGATGCTGGGTTTATCCGGGTCAACCATCCCTGGGCGATAATCACGAATTTCACGCCCCGGCGCCTTGAACAGAGATTCAAAGCCGGATTTGAACGCCGCTTCAGGATCATCGGCTGCGCTGGCCAGTTTCTGCAATTGAAGCGTGTAATCGCCAGTGATGTTCGGGTCCAACGGAGTGGCGATAATCAGGTGAATGCCGGTGGCGGTCAGCCGATAAGTTAGCTGCGCATTTTTGCCGCCGCCTCCATTGTCGTCTGAGGCCAGGCGCGGGTCGCCTGTGTTGCTATGCAGAAGCAGGAACGAATCAAGCACCGGCGCATTCATGTTGGTGCGAGTATTGTCGCCCTGAGCGCCGTTAAACCAATACAAATCCAGATAAGTCCCGGCTGAAGTTTGCAGGTCAGCAGTCGTGATGCTTCCGCTCAATGTCTGCCCGTAAGCAATCGGTGTGGCGACGTTGTTAAGCAGCTTGAGAGTGTAATTACCCAGTCCGTTCGGTTCCAGGTCGGCGGTCGTGGCGAAGATGGCGTAATTACCCGGATTGGGAATCACCGTCATCAACAGCGCATTGTTGTTGTTGGCAGATGGAAGACTGCCGTAATTACCCGATTGGTCGTCGGCGGCAAGCGGGCTCAAGGAACCGTTGGCATTGTTATACAGTATTACTGTGGCGTCGAAACTGGTGGAGCGAAGATCCACAGCAATGGTTGTATTCGGCACAGTTGTCGTGAAACTGTATGCGTCAAAGAAGTACGTACTGCCTGCGGTGCCGGCTTGGACTTGATCGTCGGCAGTCAGGGCACCCGTCACAGTTTGCCCGAAAGTGATTGTCTGGGCGCGCACAGGAGGAACAGGTCCGGCCAGTTTGATCGTCACTGTGTTCGATGTGCGGTTGTTGGCCGTCAGCCGAATGTTGACGCTGCCCAACCCTGCCAACTCCGGCGGAATGATGACGTTGACCTGATCCAAACCGACAAATCCCGGCGCAGGGCCGGCAAACAAAACCGTCGCTGGCACACCTTGAATTTTACAAGTGACCGATTCGGCCACGCCGTTGCCGTCATTCGGGTTGGCTGCGGGCACGTTCCTGACTCCGGTGGTGTAAAGAACCAACACATTGGGAGCAGCAGTTGTTCCGGCACTGACATCTTTTTCAGTCCCGTCAGGGTTGTAGGTATTGATCAGCGGCCCTCCGTTTGAAGTTTGAGCGGCGGCTGCGCCCTGCCCGGTAGCCTTGGCCGAAAAAATTCCCGGAGCCGAGCGAACAACAGTGATCGTTCCGGTGGTCGTCGTGTTGTTGGCATTTGTCACTGTAACAGTCACGCTTTGTCCATCGGCGACGGTTGCCGGAATCACAAAGTTGATTTGCGAAGGCGCGACAAAGAACAACCCGCAATCCGTAGTTCCGATGCGAACTCGTACTCCACCAAGCGTTGTCGGCAACGGAACAGAGCTGGCGATAAAAACCTGATTGCTCTGGGTGTTAAAAGTGCCGAAGCCCGCAACGATTGTGTCCGGCGCAACCACTTTGTCAGTGGCGAAACTGGCGGCATTGACTGCCGAAATTTGAGCTTGTGCCGTCATTGCGAAGCCAGCAAAAGTCATCAGCAGTGCGGCAAAAATCAACTTGCCTGCTTTCCGGCAAATTGTTGTTGGAATCATTTTCATTGGTCTTCTCCTAATGGAAGTAAGGATCATCGTGTCATTCGCGGTTAGCAGGGGTTGCCAAAAAGCCGCCCGCGAGTTTCCAGGTGATGTTTCAAGCTATGGGAATTAAAGGGGCGGTAAATGATTTGGTATTCGACCGCCAATCTATCCGGCTCTTCATTATGCGTCAAGCTGGTTTTTCTCCAGTTTGCACAAGATTGGGAGCCATGAAAATCGCAGGCTCTTAGACTAAGGCCGAAGCCATTCAGCCGGAATTTTTCCTGCCAAAAGCCTGTTTGCCAATCACCAGTGCTTGAAGTAGCATCCCCGCCATCAATATATCAGTACAAAAGTTCAATACCAAGATTTCCCCGGCGTTTAACCGGCAGGAGCCGGAAGGAGAATTTCGAATGATCATCAAGCAACATTTACTAAAAGCCTCAACGGCGCTTGTGGCGTTGTTGCTGACGCTTGGCAGCTTTGCCTTTGCTCAGCAATCAGCGTCCGCAACCGTCGAAGGCGTTATCACCGATCCGAATAACGCGGTCGTGGTCGGAGCCAAAATCACAGCGCGCAATGTGGACAACGGGTTGACGCGCGAAATCACCACCGACGCCAGCGGTTTGTATCGCCTGACGGCCCTGCCGCCGGGGACTTATGCCCTGTCGGCTTCGGCCACGGGTTTTGCCGAAAATAAATACGGCAACGTCACGTTGACCGTTGGACAGAAGCTGAACCTTGATCTCAGCTTGCGCGTCAACGTCAGCGAAACTATCACGATCACGGGTGCCGCGCCGGTCATCGAAACCACGCGAACAAACGTCGCCGGTTCGGTCGGCGAACAGCAGGTGCGCTCTTTGCCGGTAAACGGGCGAAACTTTTTGGACTTCGCCACGCTGACGGCTGGCGTAGTGCGCGACCCGCGACTGGGCGATTTGTCGTTCGGCGGTCAGCGCGGAACCTTCAACAGCCTGCAGATTGACGGCGTGGATAACAACAACAACTTTTTCGGGCAGGCTCTGGGACGCACAGGTTCGGGGCGCGCTCCTTATCAATTCAGTCAGGACGCCGTCCAGGAATTCCAGGTCAACACCAACAGTTTTTCTGCGGAATTTGGCCACGCTGCGGGCGGAACCATCAACGTCGTCACCAAATCCGGCACAAACGATTTCCATGGAACCGCTTTTGAGTTTTTCCGCGACGCTTCGCTCAACGCCAAACGTCCGAACTTTATCGCTTCCCGCAACGGTTTGGTCCCGGTCAAAGAGCCGTATCACTTCCATCAATTCGGCGGCAACATCGGCGGCCCGGTCAAAAAAGACCGCGCATTTTTCTTCTTTAACTACGACGGCCAACGAAATACCCGCCCAATCACAATGTCGCTGGGACAGGTTGCGCCAACGGATGCCGCTTCGCAAAAGGGGCTTCAACTGTTGACGCCTTTTGTTCAGAACTACACATTGGGCTTTGACCAGGACGTTTACCTGGCCAAGTTCGATTGGCAGATTGGCGCTGAAAATCGGTTGAGCTTCCGTTACAACGGCCAGCGTTTCACAGGTCGCAACCTGGAAAATAGCGGCTCGACCAGCGCGCAGGAACACAGCGGCAACAGCAACGTCAAAACCAATGCCTATGCCGTGCAGTTCAATACTTCGTTCACGCCCAAGCTGCTCAATGAGTTGCGTGCTTTGGTGGCTTATGACGCAGAGCCTGGGGTTGCCAACACCGACAACGCCGAAGGCAACATTCTGCAAGGCGGCACGACTGCGCTGGTCATCGGTCGCAACAGCTTCAGCCCGCGTTATACCAACGAAGACAAATATCAATTGGTGGACAACGTCTCGTACTTCGCAGGCAAACACAGCCTCAAAGGCGGCGTTGATGTCATCATCGAAAAGATTGAAAACTTCTTTCCCGGAAATTTCGGCGGACGTTATTTCTTTCAATCCACGAACGGTTATGCCGAATTCGCCAACCACCTGGACGCAACCAGCACCGGTTATCGCCGCGTGACCCGTTACCAGCAATCATTTGCAGGTGACGGAACGACCGGAGCGCTGACTCAGCCGAACTTCAACGAGTACGGCTTTTTCATTCAGGACGACTGGCGCGCGGTAAGCAAGCTGAACATTAACCTGGGTTTGCGTTACGACATTCAGCGCATGAAGCGGCCTCCGGCCTTTAACCCAAGCGCGTCACTGGCGGCTGCCGGATTGAGCACGCTTCAATTCAACAACGACCTGAACAACCTGGCGCCGCGCATCGGTCTGGCCTGGAATCCCAAAGATCGCCTGGTCATTCGCGCAGCATATGGGTTGTTTTTCGGGCGCACACCGGCGATTGCCCTGGGCACTGCCCATTCAAACAACGGCATCAATGTCATAGGCGTGACGCTGAGCAATGTCCAATTACCGTTCGTTTATCCAAACCGTTTTGCCAACCTGGACGCAATTCGCGCCTTGGGAGGAACGCTGGCGGTGCCGGACATTTTCATCTTCGATAAAAACTACCAGCAGCCTTACACGCAGCAAGGTAACTTTGGATTTGAATACGGCTTGACCCGCGATGTCGCGGTCGGGGCGACCTATCTTTACGTCAAAGGCACGAATCTTTCGCGCACACGCGATTTGAACCTGGGAGCGCCCGTGGCTGCGACAATTCCCGTGACTGGCGGGCCAACCTTGACCTTCCTGCGTTATCCGGGAGCGACCGCGCCGACTCGTCCAATCACCGGTTTCGGTCGTATCAGCCAGTTCGAAGGTTCGGCTGATTCGACTTACAACGCGCTGGCTTTGACGATGAAGAAGCGTTTTTCGAAGGGCTTTTCGGTGGATGCTTCTTACACCTGGTCGAAGGTGCTGGATAACACTCCGGATCAGACTTCGGTTGTTGTCGGTGGCGGCGACGATGCGAAACAGGCTCAAGGAAGCTTTTTACTCAGCGATGATCGCGGACTTGGCGGTTCAGATGTGCCGCATCGCTTTGTGCTGAACGGTTTGTGGGCTCCGGATTATGCCAAGGGGTTGAAAGGCGCGCCGCGCTTTTTCCTGCACGGCTGGGAATTTGCTGGAATTTTGCAGGTCAGTTCAAACATTCCGCTCAACGAAGTTCTGGGCGCTGATTTGAACAACGACGGCAACAACCGCACGGATCGTTCACCGACTGTCGGACGCAACACAATTCGTGGCGACCGTATCGAAACGGTTGACCTGCGCGTAACCAAAAGCTTCGGCATCAGGGAAGACAAAATTCGAGTGCAGTTGATCGGCGAGTTGTTCAACGCCTTCAACCACCTGAATTACGGCAGCACTCTGGGCGGAGCTTATCTGCAAACCACACGCTACCGCGTCAACGGGATCAACACAGCGACGGCAAACCTGACGCTGAGAACTGATTTCCTTGACCCGCGCAGCGTTCCGAACGACGGCCAACGCATTGGCCAGTTGGCGCTGAAGATCGCCTTCTAAACTCAAAGCCGACAGGTTCAGAGTTCACGCTTCAGCGTGTCTGTTTCCAAGCCGACACGCTAAAGCGTGAACTCTGAACCTTAATTCTTTTCATCAGCCAGACCTACGCCGCCTTCCTTTCAAAGTGCAGGTAATGATGACTGAACCTGAGGTTTTGGCAGTCGGAACCAGAACCTTGTTCCGCCGGTTTCACGTGGCGAGTGCCCGATTTCGCCTTTCCAGTGTTTGACGGTGATGCGACAGAAATAAAGCCCAAGACCGATTTTCCCTTTGCCTTTCTTTCCCTGTGCGAATTTCTGAAACAGTGTCGGGGCGACTTCGGGCGGAATGCCTGCCCCTTCGTCATCAATCGTCACCAGGACTTTATCGCCTTCGTCGTGGCAGCCGACTGTCACTGTGGAGTTGACCGGACTGTACCTGAGCGCGTTTTCGACCAGATTCGACATCACTCTTTCCAATCGTGATTTTTCACCTACGACCTTCCAGCTTTGCTTCAAGTCAAGATTCGGGTCAAGTTGCAGTTTGACCTGATTCAGAGATGCGGCAGGTTCCAGCGACTCTATCACTTCGCGGGCAGTTTGAGCCGCGTCAGGAGCGTCATCAGGGTCAACGCTGAAACTTTTGGCGGATTCAACTTCGGCGGAAAACGCCTGTAGGATTTCGCGTATCAGCGCTTCCTGCTTGTTCGCCTGACGAAGCCCAATTTCCAGATACTTGCGTCCCTGTTCTGAAATCGGTTCGCCTGCCAGCAATTCGTATCCGCCTTTGATTCCCATCAGCGGCCCAGCCAGGTCATGAATAATGCAATGCAGCAGAACTTCTTTCTTCTGAATTTCTTTGGTCAACCGCTGATAACTCAGGCTCAGTTCGTTGCCTTTTTGCTGCATCAAACGTTGCTGCTTTTCTTTGATGGTCGCGTCCAGCAACAACGCGCAATCGCCTTCCGCCGTCGGGAAAAGGTGAACATCGGCTGGCCGCCCGTTATCGGTTTGCATGCACGATAGAACGAATTCCTGCCCGGCAAGCGGAAACAACCCCTCCAGAAAAAAAACCTGCTCGCCGACAGGTTGTCCGGCGCTTAAACCGGAAATTCCATAAGCTGAAATATCTCCGCCCCAATCAAGCAAATGTCCGCTTGGATTCACCAACAAAAATGCGGGCGAGCGTTCCCCAGTGGTCAGTCCAAACAGGTATGTGGACACAGGATCAGGTAATTCGGCCATCCGAGCCTCCAAATGAATTAGATCAAGTTCCGGGGAGTTACTTCAGAGCA
>JBGAPB010000001.1:0-88890 GCA_044221525.1 Blastocatellia bacterium
GGTAAGGGCGCAGATTTCCTCTGTTAGACAGGATGAAGTGTTAAGTCAGTCGCCAGAGCCGAACAGCGTTGTCGTTGAAGGAACGACAGTCAATCTGGTGATTGCCAGGACTCAGCAAGTGCGGGTTCCAGATGTTTTGAATCAGCAACAAGGCAACGCCGAGCAGGGGCTGACGAACGCTCGACTGACTGTTGGGCAGGTGGCAAAACGGGAATCGCCGCGCGCCGCCGGAACGGTGCTGGATCAAAATCCGCGAGCCGGAACGATGGTCAATATCGGCAGCCCGGTCAGTTTAGTAATCGCAACGCCTGAGACTGTGGCTGTGCCTGATCTTCGGAACAGAACCCAGGGCAACGCGGAGCAGGTGATCGCCAGCGCCAGATTGGCCGTTGGGCAGGTTACAACGCAACAAGCGACGGTTGCCGCCGGAACCGTGCTAAGTCAAAACCCGGCAGCGGGAACGCGGATCACAGTTGGCAGCAGAGTCAATTTTGTCATCGCAGTAGATATGCCGATTCCGCCGCCGTCGCCGCCCCAATCTCCTCGGCCTCCCCAATCGCCACAGCCTGAACCACCAAAACCAGGCGATGATGTTGTTGTGCCTGACTTGGTGAAGAAGGAATTGCCAGAAGTCTTCGGTTTATTGCGAACCGTCGGGTTAGGTGTCGGCGATGTGAAGAAGAAAGACGAAAAGGAAGCTGCCAGCTTCATTCTGGAACAGCAACCTGCGGCGGGGCAGCGAGTCAAACCTGGAACGCTCGTCAATTTGGTTATTGGCAAAAAGCCCGACGGCGGACTTTGGAAAGAGTGGCCGAAAGTTTTGTTGGTCGGAGCCTTTGGGTTTGGGGCTTTACTGCTAGGGAGGTTGTGGAAGCGTCTCCGTCCAAAACCTGATCCTAGTCCCGATCCCCCTAATCCTGAACCGGTAACGCCGGTGTTGAGTTTCCGTTCAACGATGAATGCAAATTCGTCGGAGTTTGCGGCATCAACGGATTTACAGATCAGTTTTTCCCTGCGGTTTCTACCCAAGGCGGATTGGGGGCAGCAGCACATCACCTTAACCGGCGGTTTCGTAGCCGCTGAAAGCGAGGAGTTATGAATAACGTAGAAGTTACCTTGAAAGAGTTTTTCGGCTTGAAGGACATCAAGTTGGACGAAACGGGGCTGGAAGCCGTCAAGCAACAGGCGGGTAACGCAGTTGCAGGATTTGGCTGGAACGCTTTTGCTGAAGGCTTGAAAAATTCGATTGCCTCGAATTTCGACATTAGCATCGGCGGCATTCTGGCCGCGGCGTGGAGCAAGCGTCGCGAGTTGATGAAATATCTGGAAAAGCCGGAGGCGACGAACTATCTGCGGTTGGCCAAACACACAGTGAGTTCCGACCACAAACCGGAAGTCGAAGTGTTGCTAAACGAAAAAGGAGTTGCGAAATTTCAGTTTGAGGTGAAATTCAAGCTGGACATAGAAGGCGCGAATCTGATGATTCACGAAGGAATGATTAAGAAAGTCACGGCGGTTTCGGGCAAAGGAAGCTGCACGATCAGTTACAAAGGCTATGAGTTGTTCAAGAAGGAGTCGCAGCAAATTGATTTGCCAGGCGAAGTTGAATTCAACCCGGGCATTGTAATTCGTTCAGCGACTGAACCGGCGCGGGTGACTCAAACTTTTGCGACTGTCTGAAAAAATTGGCGTAGTTGGGCAATTTTCAAATTGCCCAACGCCCGCTTTATTACGCCAGCCTTATCAAGTTGGGGGAGTAGAGGCCGTCAGCCCCCGCAGTCGCGCCATTAACCTGCGCAACGCGCGAACCGCCTTTGGTCCCAGCCAGATCAGCAGAATCAAAAAAATCGCCACGACGATCAGAATCACAACCGGGAAGAAAGCCATCAACACAGTCGAAGCGAATGCAAAGATGTCTTCGCCGATACTCAGGGCGATGTTAGATACAGGTTCCGGGCTGGTGTTTGCCGCCAGTCTTGTTGCTGCTTTTGTGCCGTGCGAACTGAGCGCAATGCCTCCGCCGACAATCATGGCTGTGGCTTTGACCGCAGGATCGAATTCGGCAAAAGCTGTCGCCGCCAAAATCGCTCCGGCGGGAATTCTGATGAAAGTGTGAATCGCGTCCCAGGCCGAATCCACAGCGGGGATTTTGTCGGCGATGAATTCAATCAGGTAAAGGCCGCCCGCCAATCCAATCACCCACCATTCGCCCAGCACGTTTAATCCGCCGGGCAATTTGACCAGTTCAAAACGTTGCAACACGCCCAGCGTGACAACCGTGGCATACAGATTGATGCCCGACAGCCAGGCCGAACCCATAGCCGTGCCAAGTGTGGTCAGCCAGTCAGCAGTCATTGCCAGCCTCCTTTTGCCGTGGTGAATGAATTGTTTGGAGATTCAATGCCGCGCGATTATAACTACCGCTTGTTTGATTGCCAGCAAAATTGCTAATTGGAAATTGCTTTAGAGAGCGGTTATAGTTTGCGGCCTTGTGATGACCCCAAATGGCTGACAATGGCCGAAGACTCCAAATGACCATTTCACTGGTTGAAAGAATTCTCGCTCGTGATCTGCGCGCGATTGCCCGCGCAATCTCCAAGATCGAAAACGATGCTGCCGATGCGAATGAAATCTTGAAGTCGCTGTTCGCGCATACCGGCAAAGGTGTGACCATTGGCATCACGGGTGCGCCCGGAGCAGGAAAATCTTCGCTGGTGGACAAGCTGGCGATGCATTACCGCTCGTCGGCCAGGACGGTTGGCATCATTGCGGTTGACCCGTCCAGCCCTTTTTCTGGCGGAGCCATTCTGGGCGACCGAATTCGCATGCAGACATTGGCTAACGATCCGGGGGTTTTCATTCGATCAATGGCTACGCGGGGTAATTTGGGAGGGCTGGCACGGGCCACGGTTGACGCGGTTGCGGTGCTGGATGCGGCTGGCTACGATAGAACTCTGGTTGAAACGGTTGGCGTGGGCCAGGACGAAGTAGAGATAGTAAAAGCCGCAGATGTTTCCGTTGTCGTTCTTGTCCCCGGAATGGGCGACGACATACAGGCGATCAAAGCCGGAATTATGGAAATCGGCGACATTTTCGTCATCAACAAAGCCGAACGTGACGGGGTCGAACGCACCGAACGCGAGTTGATAACTTTGCTGGAAATGTCTGAGCGCCCTGACGGCTGGCGACCGACGATTGTTCGCACGGTTGCCACCCAGAACAAAGGCATCCCAGAGTTCGTTGAGGCGATTGAAAGTTACGTTTCTTTCAAAACACAGCATCGAGCCTCACTGGAACGCAGCGCCGAAGTTGCCGAAATTCGAATAATAGAATTGCTGCGCGAACGATTGCTAAAAAAAGTTTTGAAAGAATCCCTTACCCCGGAAAAGCTGCACGAACTTGCGCTGGAAGTGGCTTCGCGCCAGCGCGATCCGTATTCGATTGTCGAAGACATCATCTGTAACGTGGAAATACGTTCCAGTTAAGAATGGAAAAGTTAAAAGGCCAAAAGCCGGAACACGGCTTGCCTTTTGACATTTGCCTTTTACCTTTTGATTTATGGCTGAAAACAAAATTCAACACCTCGGAGTCGCTGTCGGTTCGATTGAAGAAGCCCTGACGTTTTGGCGCGATGGACTTGGTCTGGAATTGAAGGAAGTCGAAGTCGTGGAGGACCAGGGCGTGCGCGTGGCGATGTTGCCAATTGGCGAAAGTCGCATCGAACTGCTGGAACCGACAGGCGAAGACACGCCCGTCGGCAGATTTGTCGCCAAACGCGGCGCTGGAATGCACCACCTTTGCGTCGAAGTCGAAAACGTCGCTGCGAAGCTGGCCGATCTGAAAGCCAAAGGCGTGCGGTTGATTGACGAGGAACCTCGCGCGGGTGCGGGCGGCGCACTGGTCGCGTTTGTTCACCCGGCCAGCACTGGCGGTGTTTTGATTGAACTGACGCAACGAGGAACCGGAAACCATTAAAGGTGGTTGGCGATTGGTGGCTGGTGGTTCGTTACCAACCACCAGCCACCAATCGCCAACTGCCAACCACCAAACATTTATTCATCCAAGGAGATTTGTCTTGAAAGCATTTACTAAACTCATCCTGACTCTGGTGGTTTCCGCCAGCATGTTGGCGACACAGTCTTGCGCTTTTTTCACGAAAAGTGAGTTTGTCGAAGTAACCGCCGATGAGCTGGCGGCGTTGACTGAAAGCTTGTCCGAACCGCAAAAGCGTCAACTGGCGCAGAATAAGGTCGCTCGCGACCAGTTTATAGGCCAGTTCAAAACGCCTTTTGCCCTGGCTCAAGCGGCAGAAGCTGAAGGGTTACAAAAAACCGATCAGTTCAAACAGGAACTGGCTTTTACTACTGACCGATTGCTGGCGACCGAATATACAAAACGTAACCCGGACGTCACTTTGACCAAAGAAGAGCGAGATGCTTATTTGGGTGCGAATCAGGCGAAGTTCGACAGTTTTTTCACCTTCATTACGCGCGAAGCCAAACAGGCTCCGAGCGACAATGACAAGGAAATGATGCGCGAACAGTGGACGGAAATTATGATTCGCGCTGACAAAGGCAGGCTGGCAGGACTGGAAAAAGAACCTGGATTCAAAGTTCAACTCAAAATTGGCAAAGCCAGTGTCCTGGCTAATGCTTACTCGAAGTCGCTGAGCGAGAAGCTGAAAATGACTCCTGAAGAGAAGAAGCGATATGTCGCGGAACATCCTGAAGCCGACGTGGATAAGATTCAGGAGAAAGCCCAGGCCTTGTTGGCTCGCGTCAAAGGCGGAGAAGATTTCGAGAAAGTTGCCAAAGAGTTCAACGAAGACAGTACCAAAGAAACCGGCGGCGAACTGCCATGGTTCGATAAAGAAGGAAAAGTTGATGGTCAGCCGGTTGTTGATGAGCCATTCGTCAAGGCGGCGTTTGCGTTGGAAAAAGGCGGAATCGGCAACGAAGTCATCAAGACAAGAGTTGGGTTACATCTGATAAAACTTGAGGACAAGCGTATTTACGATCCGTCGAAAGACCCGAAAAAAGCTGCAACACCGACTCCGCCTCAAGCGCCAAACGCGGAGCCTACTCCCAGTCCGACACCACAAGAACCGCAAGAGCAGGTTCATACACGACACATTTTCCTCACCACAGCGCTGGCAGAGGGCTTTGAACAGGAAGAGACAGACAAGAAAGTTAAGCGCGCCATCGAAGACGCAACTCTGAAATATCCGGTTAAAGTCCCGGCGGATTTCACAGTCAAGGTTGGCGGTTACGACCCCAGCCGCATACCCGGCCTGGGCAGCGGACAAGGCGGAACGATGAAGGGGATTGACCCGAACGCGAATAAGTAGGTTTTAGAAATTAGGTGGCAGGTGACAGGTTTGCAAAAATTGTCATCTGCCACAAACCTACAACCAACCACCTATCACCTGTAACCTGAAATGGAAAAAGCTCAAATTGGAATCATTGGCGGCAGCGGTTTGTATCAAATGGAAGGTTTGACCGACGTGCGCGAAGTCGGCGTTGAAACCCCGTTCGGCAATCCATCAGACAACTTTATTCTGGGCACGCTGGACGGAGTTCGCGTGGCCTTTCTGGCCAGACATGGACGTGGCCATCGAATCACCCCGACGGAACTGAACTTTCGCGCGAACATTTATGCAATGAAGCTGCTGGGTGTTGAACGCATTATTTCAGCTTCGGCTGTCGGCTCGCTTCAGGAACAATACGCGCCGACCGACATCGTCATCCCGGATCAATTCTTTGACCGAACGCGAGGACGTGTTTCGACTTTCTTTGGCGAAGGCATAGTTGGCCACATCACTTTCTCGCATCCTGTGTGCGGAGCCGTCTGGCAAGTCCTGGGTGATGAAACCGAAGCCGCCGGAGTTAAAGTTCATCGCGGTGGAACTTACCTGAACATGGAAGGCCCGGCATTTTCGACTTTGGCGGAATCGCGGCTTTATAGAAGCTGGGGGATGGATGTCATAGGCATGACCAATCTGCAGGAAGCCAAGCTGGCACGCGAAGCCGAGATTTGTTACGCGACCATGGCTTTGGTGACGGATTACGATTGCTGGCATCCAGACCACGACGCGGTGACGGTTGAGATGGTAATTGAATTCCTGAATAAGAACTCAACCAATGCTCAGAGGATCATTCGCCAGTCTGTCGGCAAACTTGCCGCCGCGCCTCGCGATTGCAAATGCGGCTCGGCGCTGAAACACGCGATCCTGACTCACGGAGAAATTCCGGCTGAAACGAAAAAGAAACTTTCAGCGATCATTGGCAAGTACGTGGGCGAATAGAGGCGCAAGCCGCAGGACACACTACCGTTCATTGACCTTGTCACATAAACCATTCACTTGGGGAGGAAGTATGAAACCTCAAAAAGCCATCCTGGCTTCATTGTTTCTGTTGTTACTGGTTGGAGCTTATGCGATTCAGGGAGTTTTTTATAAACCCGCTTGCGCTTGTGCTCCTGACGTGGTGTCCGCTCAACAAGGTCCCAGTCGCGGCTCCATTGCTACGCCGCGCGACCCTGAAATTGAAAAGTCTTCCTACAAAAGTCTGGACGCGGCGAAGTTTTACTTTTACAAACGCAAGCCGAACAAGAACGATAAAGACAGCCTGGCCAGATTGAACAAAGCTGTGCTCGACCGTTTGCAGGAAATCATAGACACCAATCCTAACTTTGCGAAAATTGACGAGGTCTATTTCCTGACCGGCGAAGTTCATTATCGAGACGGCGATACTGAGAAAGCCGTCGAGTTCTGGACAAAAGTCACCAAGGAAAGCTCAGACGAAAAGGTCAAAGCCGACGCTCAAAAACGTCTGGACGAAGTGCAAAACCAAAATAAGAAAAAGGGGTAACTGTTCACCAATGTCATCATCCAATTCTGCCGCGCCGCTGCTGGTTGTCGGTTCTGTGGCCATTGATTCAATCAAAACACCTTTCGGCGAGCGCGAACGCAGCCTCGGCGGTTCCGGCCTGCATTTTTCAGTTTCGGCGTCATTCTTTACAGAAGTCGGTGTGGTCGCTGTCATCGGTGACGATTTCAGCGCTGAAGACGAAGCCGTCTTTCACGAACGCAAGATCAACATTTCGAATCTGGAGCGCATTCCTGGCGGCAAAACTTTTCGCTGGGCTGGCGAATACGGCTTCGATCTGAACACGGCCAAAACGCTGGACACGCAACTAAACGTTTTTGCCGACTTCAAACCGAAACTTTCCGAAGCCGCCCGCAAAACTCCTTTTCTGTTTCTGGGCAACATTCAACCAACGCTGCAACGCGAAGTCCGCGAACAGGTGGATTGCAAGTTCGTGGCAATGGACACGATGAACCTGTGGATTGAAATCGCGCGCGAAGAGTTGCTGAAGACCATCGCCGTTGTTGATGCGGTAATCATCAACGACGCCGAAGCCCGCGAACTGGCCGGAGAAGCCAACTTGATCCGTGCCGCGCGAAAGATTTTGACTCTGGGGCCGAAAATGTTGGTGGTCAAACGCGGCGAATACGGCGCGGCGTTTTTTACCAAAGACAGTTACTTCGCCATTCCGGCTTACCCGCTGGAAAGCGTCTTTGACCCAACTGGCGCGGGCGACAGCTTTGCCGGGGGCTTCATGGGCTACCTGGCGCAATCAGATAAGATTGACGATATAACGTTGCGCCGCGCGATCATTTACGGTTCGGCGATGGCGTCTTACAACGTCGAAGAATTCAGTTGCGACCGCCTTAGAAAACTGACGCCGGAAGAAATCCGCAATCGCTTCCACCAGTTCAAAGAGTTCACTCACTTCGAGATTTAATGCGATTCCATAAATTCCAGGCTTTGGGCAATGACTTCCTCATCGTGCGCGAAAGCGAATTGCGTGCGGTGACCGATGATTTTGAATCCTTCGCCCGGTTGATATGCGACAGGCATTTTGGCGCGGGAGCCGATGGTTTGGAGTTGTTGCTGGATTCGCCCCAAGCCGGAGCCGATTTTGAAGTTCGGTTGTTCAACGCTGATGGTGGAGAAACTCCGATTTCAGGCAATGGAACTCGATGCGTTGGAGCATATCTTTATCTGGTTGAAAACTGGGACAAGCCGCAGGTCAGGATTGCGACCGGAGCGGGCATCAAAACTCTGAAGCCTGTTCGGCGAAGCAAAAAAAGCTTGGTGTTTGAAACTGAGATGGGGACGCCGCGTTTTCACAGCAGCGAAATTCCGGTCGCTTTGCCGACTTCGCTTGAACGAGTGATTCGTCAGCCGCTGGAAGTCGCCGGACAGACTGTCGAGATAACTGCGACTTCGATGGGCAATCCGCATTGCAGTATCTTTGTCGAAGATTTTGAGCAATTGGACTGGCGTCGGCTTGGAGCGGCGATTGAAACTCACGCCGCGTTTCCTGATCGAACCAACGTTGAGTTTATTCGCGTCCTGAACCGCAACGAAATTGAAGTGCGGTTTTGGGAACGGGGTTGCGGCGAGACTCTGGCTTCTGGAACCGGTTCATGTGGAGCTGCTTTGGCTGCGATGCTGAACGAATTGACCGAGCGCAAGGTCAAAGTTGTGACCGCCGCCGGAGAACTGACTGTTGAATGGCAGAATGACAACATGGTTGTTCAAACCGGTGAAGCCTGCTCTGTCTTTTGTGGCGAGTGGCTAACTTGAGGTGACCGAATGAGTGAAAAGCAAGATGACAGATTTGTCGCACTGGCACATTTTTCCAACTCAATTGAGGCGGGGATGGTTGGCGAGTTGCTGGAAAACAACGGCATCACTTCGATTCCGCAGGGCGTGAACTTTGCCGGTCTGGAGCCGTTGCTGATGCCGGGCGGGTATTCTGAAATTACTTTGCTTGTTCCTGAAAACGAGCTTCAGCGGGCACAGCAGCTTTACGATGCTTTCTTTGAACAGCAAGCCGACGCCGCTTTGCCTGAAGATGTTGAAGTACAAGATTGACCGAGGCGATGTCAGAAAATGGAAAGCGCATTGGTTGTGATGACAACCGCTGAAACGCCAGCCGATGGAGAGCGCTTGGCGAAATTGTTGGTTGAAGCCGAGTTGGCGGCTTGTGTGCAAATATTGCCGCAAATTACTTCGGTTTATCGCTGGCAAGGCAAGGTCGAACAGGCAGGCGAAACTTTATTGCTCATAAAAACTACCCGCGCTGCTTATGCCGAGCTTGAAGAGGCAGTCAAACAGAATCACTCCTATCAAACTCCTGAGATCATTGCCTTGCCCATCGAAGTTGGTTCATCTGAATACCTGAACTGGCTAAAAGTGTCGGTTAAATCACAGCTTTAACCGTTTGTTGCAGCAAATCTCTGGCAGCGGCTTAATATATCTTGCTCTCAGCCGGTAAGTTTGTGTAAATTGCGGCTACCGATCCCCGAGACAATTCGATTCATAGATCATTGCATTGAATGTCCAGCTTCGATCAATCTGGGCCAATGCTCGCCCTTATCCATACCAGTTGTTGGCAATATCGCAAGCTATGCGTGTCTTAGTGATCGAAGACGAACTGAAAATGGCTGATTTGATCAAACGTGGTCTCGAGGAAGAGGGGCTGGAAGTTGAGACGGCTTATGACGGTGAAACCGGAATCGCCGCTGCCAAATCCGGCAACCACGATATGATAATTCTGGATTTGGGTTTGCCAGGTCTGGACGGCTTGGAAATTGCGCGTGAATTGCGCGAGGGCGGGTTCGATACGCCTATTCTGGTGCTGACAGCACAAGACAGCACTGAAATGAAAGTCAAAGGGCTGGATACCGGCGCAGATGATTACCTAACCAAACCTTTTGCTTTTGCCGAATTGCTGGCGCGCATTCGCGCGTTATTGCGCCGGACAAATACCGAAGATACAACCAAGATTCAGGCCGGAGATTTGGTGTTGAACCTGATCAATCGCCGGGCTTCGCGCGCGGGTAATGAGGTGCAGTTGACCAACAAGGAATTTTCGTTGCTCGAATACTTCATGCGCCATCCGGACGAAATCCTTTCCCGCGAAACGTTGTCCGAAAAAGTCTGGGAAGAGACCTTCGACACGTTGACCAATGTGATTGATGTTTATATCAATTATTTGCGAAACAAGATTGATCGCAACTATGAACCCAAACTGATTCACACAGTTCGCGGCATTGGCTACATGTTCAAAAGTCCTGCGGGCCAATCTCAAATGGTTGCAGAAGCTAAAGCCTAATGCAGCAATCAAAAATGGCAGAGGTGGTAAATCACTGATTACCGCCTCTGTTTTTACCTGTCCGTCCTGCCCCTATGCCCTCTCTCAGAGTCAAACTCACAGTTTATTACCTGGCAATCCTTTCGGCAGTTCTGCTGCTGTTTGGAGTGGCAATTTACTTTTATCTTTCGCGCAGCCTGCTGACGACAATAGATCAGGCGTTGGCGTTTCAGGTCGAAAAGATAGAAGTGGGCATTGCTGTGGGCGCAGGCGCGGATATGTCTAATCATCCATTGATGCAGGACCCCGAAGCTCAGGGAGATCTGTTGCCACTTGCTCCGCACATCTATCAAATCATCAACGAGCAGGGAAAAATAACAGACGGGGGAATGACAACCCTGAAGGATCATTTACCGGTTGATGCGGATGAATTGATGAAGCTGGAGGTCGGAAAAACGATTTTCAGTTCGGTCAGGCTCAAATCGGGAGAATCGCTTAGAGTCGCAACTCGACGGGTGAAGGATTACGACGGCGATGGAACTTACTTCATACGTTTGGGGCAATCATTGTCCGCTATGGAAAGTGCGCGTCGCCGGGCCTTGCTGGTTTTGGGGATTGCCATTCCTTTGGCGTTGCTGCTGGGAAGTTTCGGAGGATTATTGCTGGCCAATCAGGCGCTCAGCCCGGTTGATCGCATCACCAGCGTCGCCGAACAAATTGCCAACGGCGACCTAACCGAGCGGGTTCCAATGCCTGCAAGCTCTGCGGCCAAGATGGATGAAATCGGGCGACTGGCGGCAACTTTCAATCACATGATTTCGCGGTTACAGGCGGCGTTCGAGCGGCAGAAACAATTTACTTCCGACGCTTCGCACGAACTCAGGACTCCGCTGGCAGTCATGCGCGGTGATATGGAAATCGCTTTGCGGCGCGAACGTTCGCCGCAGGAATATCAACGAGTTTTGGGTTCCAACCTGGAAGAGATAGTTCGCCTGACTCGACTGATAGAAGATTTGTTGATGCTGGCGCGCGCAGATTCTGGCAGAGTCGAGCTTCGCTGCGAACCCGTTGATCTGAACAAGCTCTGCCAGCAAATGACAGATTACATTTCGCCGCTGGCTGAACAGCGACAACAGGTTTTGAGTTACGACTCGGAGAATGCTGACGTTTACATTAATGCCGATTTGCAGCGCATCAAACAAATGCTGCTAAACCTGCTGGACAACGCGATCAAGTACACCGAACCTGGCGGCAACATTACCCTTGGCCTGAAGATTGAAGGCAATCAAGCTGTCATCACGGTTGCTGATACCGGACGAGGCATTCCGACAGAAGACCTGCCACACATTTTTGAACGCTTCTTTCGCCGTTCCGCCAAAACCAGCGACCGCAGCGCGGCGGGGTTCGGTCTGGGGCTTTCGATTGTTAAGTGGATAGTTGAATCGCACAATGGCCAAATCGAAACTATCAGCCAGCAAGGTCAGGGAACAACCTTCATAGTTAAGTTGCCGTTGATGGATTGAAATCGCGTTCAAGCCAGAATCATTTTGATCCCGGCGATTATCAGCACAGCAGCCAGCAATCGCTTCAGGTTAGGCCCGGCGATTCGGCGACTGCCGTATTCGGCTCCTATAAATCCACCAATGATTGCCGCAATTGCAAAGAAGGGAACTGGCTTTGGCAGGTTTGAAGTTTGAGAAATGACTCCGACGAATCCTGCAATTGAATTGACCAGAATGAATGCTGCCGCAACTGCCGAAACCTGACGTGTCGCCGCCCAACCCATAAACAACATCACCGGTGAGAGAAAAATTCCGCCGCCTACCCCCGTCAGCCCGGACAACAATCCAAGCAATGCGCCGAATATAAGCATCGGCCAGATCGCAGGAGTTTCGTGTGTTGCCTCATCGCCGATGCCTGGATTTCGAATAAACCTGTAAGCTGAATAAAGCAGCACCGCTCCAACTAGGTATTTGTAATACACATCCGGCAGCCTGGTTTTACCTCCCAGAAAGGCCAGCGGAATTGACCCCAGCGCGAATGGCCAGAACAATCGCCAAACGAAATGTCCTGCTCGATAAAATTTGAAGGTTGCTATCGAGGCAACCAGTATGTTCAGCAGCAGCGCGGTTGGACGCATGACAGTTGGCATCAAGCCAAACAATCCCATTGCGGCCAGATAGCCTGATGCTCCGGCATGACCGACCGATGAATACAAAATTGCTGCGGCGAAAATAAGCAGTGTCAGTAAAACGATTGCGGTTGGATCCATAACCCTGCTTTAGTAACACGCATCGTCTGCGGCTGGCAAATTTGTCCTGATCGGCTACAATCCGCCCTCGGAAACTTAATTCAATGAACTCAGGAAGGTCTTTATGGAAGCTTTGGGAATGATCGAATGTCATGGCCTTGTGGCGATGATCGAAGCCGCGGATGCAATGGTCAAAGCCGCCAACGTCAAATTGGTAGGCTGGGAAAAAGTTGATGCCGGGCTGGTTACCGCCATCGTGCGCGGCGAAGTTGGCG
The DNA here is from genome assembly GCA_044221525.1 of Blastocatellia bacterium. Classification (GTDB taxonomy): domain Bacteria; phylum Acidobacteriota; class Blastocatellia; order RBC074; family RBC074; genus RBC074. The sequence continues at coordinate 12,694 of JBGAPB010000001.1, forward strand.
CGGTTAAAGCCGCAGTCGAAGCAGGAGCCGCCGCCGGTCGCAGAGTCGGCGAAGTGGTTACCACCCACATCATCCCGCGCCCTCACGGCGAAGTTGATGAAGGCTTGCCCGTGTTGCATACCGGTGAAACCACGCGAAAGCCGATCAGTGGATCAGTCAACCCATCCTGATCGGCTTGTTTGATGTGGTGCTCTCTTGTTTGTGTAATTGTAGGCTGGCCAATGCTTGAGATAGCGTGTCTTCGCTAATTGCCCGGTAACCGACCACGAACAAAAGGCAAACCAGAGTCTTCGACTACTAAGCAGTGCGGAAAATGCCTATTTTCAGAAGGCTTTCCACGTCATTTGCCTCAACAATATTCAACGGCCGGTCGCCTGAAAAAAAGTATCGTTTTCTTGATGCTAACCCACGCACCACAATCGGTTTTTCCTGAAGATAACGCAGGCGCGTCTTATCAGTAGAGCCAGATTGCTCTGGCTTTGAATCGCTTGTAGTAGGCTGAGATGGGCTAACCGTTGTCGTTTGTGCTTCCGCGCTCTTGAGCGCTTGTCGTTTCTGGCCGCAACAACTCATATTGAACCTCTCCATTTTGAAAATCGGAAATTGGTTGAATCACCGCAGATTCCTGGCTGATGCGTTCTAAAAGGCAAGCTGCGCCTGAAATGGCGAGCAAGACAAATAGCAATTCCACTGGCTGTCTCGTGACATAAAAAGCCATGGGCGCTGCCACCCATAAGCTCAGGCATTTGAAGCAATCCATCAGCTTGCCCCAAAACCCTTCACCTAACCACAGTCGGAAACGAAAAACGACATCCCCAGGACCATCCTCCTTGGAGAATAGATGAGTAAGTCGCCATGTTGCGAGGACTGCCAAAATAAAGTTAATTGCTGTCACTTTTTCGGGCATCAGCAGGTCTTGTGGCAATAAACAAAACTATACAAAACAGGCTGATCCTAACGGTTTGGAATGATACCGTTAGGACAGCCAAGAGCGCTTGCCTTACTGTTGGTGCTGGTGAAAAATCCTTTCTAAGACCTACCAGCACCAATGGTTGTTTACGGCATAACGTAAATGCATGGGCCTTTGCAGTAAGCGCCAATGCCAATAGGTTTGCCATTGCAATCAAGGAATGCTGCCGTGATGCAAAGGCAATACAAGTCACCACAATCTTGAGGTGAGTCCGGGCATTTGAAGCAGTCTGAGGGGAAGTTAAATGTGACCGACGGTTTGTCGTTATTACACAGATTGAAATCAATCGTCTGACACTTTTTACCTTCCGGCGCGTTACCGCAAGATTCCCAAGCGAGACATACACAGATCTTACCGCACAACAATCGTTTGAGATCGCTGCTGCCGGAAAAATCAAATGTGATGGTCGCCGAGGACGCCTCGTTACAACGGATGATGGTGGATGGCTCACGACCGGTTCCTGCAAAGAAATCGGCCTTGAGTGAAGCTTTGAGATCAACACACATTTGTGGCGGAAACTCAAGATCGCATTCGAACGGTACCATGGACATTTTCAGACCTCCTTAAGGATGATTAAAGGTTTTCCTGGCAAAATGAGTTTGTTACTTTCAATATGCCAAGGCTGTCGCAAGTCCGACATATGACTTGACGAAAAGAACTATAAGGAAGCCCGATTAGGCCGTAGTTTATTGTTACTTAATTCAAAAATTTTTTTGATTAAGCAAAACATCGTAGCGATCAATTTTTCTGAAGTGATTTGTAGTGCGTAGGTTTGAGCCTGATTACAAAGAGCTAAAATCCCATTGATATAGCTGAATAAACAGCAATCTCCATTCAGTGATTTTACAATTACCAGATCAAAGGACTTGAAGTAGTGGCACCTCAATATGATTCCAGATTGGTTGAACGTCCCGGATAGTAGTAAGAATTCTAAGTTGATAGGTTCCAGGTGGGAGTGTAATTGGAGCTAGGTTGGCCATATAAAAAAATTCGTTTTCTTCCAGGGAATCTGGCTGTGAGGCACCAAGCCGAATGGGTGTATAGGTCAATAAATTGATTGCATGGAAGACCGCACCAAATTCCAAGCTTTTCTTTGTTGCCTTGGCCGCTCCCAAGCCAGTAACTTGAAAGGAGGCAGTAAGCGAAAACGGTTCCTCTGCTTTTATATACCCCGAAACGGCATGGTGTTGAGTAAAAAGTTCTTGTGGTTGATTAGTCGAAGGTGGCTGTAGCACCTGAATTCCAGTGATCTCAATGTTTACCGGTGATGATACTGCCGAAACCTCAGTAGAGAGAGCTTCCGTAACAGGTGAATCTTCTTCAGGAGTAGTTGTTACTTTTTTGCCCAATCGCTTCAACATCCATTTGCAGGCTTCATCGGTTTCAATCCCCGGCCAGCTTGCCTGTTCTTCGGTTTCCATGTGCTGAATGCCGGTACGATGCTCTACCTTGGTGCGTTTTTCCTCCTTGCCGCCGACATTTTTGCGCTCGAAACAAACCACGAAATTGGCAAAATCACTCCATTCTTTTGTCGTCTTGGGTGCGGCGGAAACTTTTTCCGGTTTTGCTTTTGTTGGCGGAGTACTTTCTGGTGCTGATGCTGAGGATTCTTCCGCCAATTCTCTGGCGCGAGCAAGAATCGGTTCAAGCTCTTCGATTGATATAACTTCACCTGTTTGTTTGCCGCGCGCTCGGATTTTTTGAGCTGACAGCTTTGCAAGATCGGCAAAGGTATATACCTTCAATGATTCTCGTAACCATTGTTCCAGGGCTTTGCTGACGCCAGGAATGATGGTGAGATTGTCGGTTTTCTGAAGGTCTTCTTGTGGCGGAATATCGCTTTTTGGGTTGGTTGCCATGGTTCTCTCTCCGGGTTTTGTATAAAAGGATGCGAAGTCTTTACTTTCTGGTGATTACCAGAAGCTTCACATGGCAGTAGCATGCTGCTTAAGGCTTAATTAGCGGTGAGGATGCACTATAGCAATTTGACGAGTGAAATTAATTGACCACTAAGCAGATTGCCTGCGTCTGATTTCGTCGAATAATTGCATGGTTTCTTTGCTTGGCATTATGTTGAGGTCGCGAATCAGGTTTTCGCGGCAATTATGGAATTGACGCAGCGCCAAGTGCGCATATCCCATCAAGTTGTAACATTGCATTAGCCGACGATGTAGCTCTTCGTTACAGGAATCCACAGCCAGCGCTTTGGAGCACATGGTTACGCACGTTTCGTAATTTTTCTGATCGAAGTAATAGCAGGACAGGCGATTCATCACGGCCAAATATGTGTCCTGATAGTTTTGTCTGATTGAAACCAGCCATTCCTCATAACGATCCTCGACTAAAAACTCGCCCTGATAAATTGTTTCAGCCGCACGATATTCACGAATTGCCGCAGCCTGTTCTCCACGCGCCTCGCATTCTTTTGCCTTTTGAACGTGTGTTAAAAATGCTTCGGAATCAACCCAAATGTTGGCTTCCGGGTTGAGCAGATAACAGTCATCCTGAAATAGCACATAAGAAAAAGAGGTATTCACCTTGTTAAGTGATTTGCGCAGGCCATAGATAGCCACATTCAAATTGTTCCTGGCGGCGTCCGGGTCTCCTTCTGGCCAGAAGGCTTCCATTAAGACTTCTTTGGGAATGGGGCGTTGGCGATGTGTCACCAGATATTTGAAGATTGACTTACCCTTGCAATTTGGCCAGCCAATCACCGGTTGCTCGTCAAGAAGCACGCGGAATGGGCTTAGAAAGTAAACGGCGAGTGATGGGCGATTTATGGATTGGCTGTCGTCCGTCTCTTCGATGAATGTATCAGGTGTTTCAGTGTTGGCATTGGCAACCTGAACCACTGGTTGTTCGACGGCTCTTTCCACAACTGGTTTAGGGATTGGTGAAAAAGTTTTTGAATTTGGTGCAGGCCCCAGCAGGTCCTTAATACACTGCACAAGCCGTTCATACTTGGCAAGGTTGGCATTGAAAGGCTGGCTCAGGTCATTGTTGGAGCCATGAAGTAGATACTTATTGTTTTTGCCTCCTTCAGTTGGAGGGCTGATCATCTCGATTAGGGCATTGAGTTCCTGTAACAACTTAAGTTGTCGAAGGCTTGCTTTGGAATAAGCATCTCTGTGCCACTCGACTTCATCCCAGGCGCAACAACAAGCTCTGGATATCCGATAGGCTGCATCAATCATGCAAGCCAGGGATTCATTTCCTGAAAGTTCGCAACTTGAACGAACTTCGTTAAGAAGTTCCGCGATGGCTTCATAGCGATAAGTTTTCGGCGCTTCTTCGTCCTTATGTCGCTGCAACGAAGTTTCAATGGTTGAGTCGGGGGGAATGTTATCTATGGCTATCATGGCTAAAACTCTTTTCTCAACTTATCTCGCAAAAAGAGGCAACACAGAATTAGTCGAACTTTCATGGGCTTGTGGTCTTTGCTCGAGCTTGATCTAAAAAAAGGATCAAGCGAGGGTGAACACTAAAAGATCGAATACCTTCTTTAAGGATAACTGGCTAACTCTGTGATTGTCGTGCAATTGGTCAGAACTACAGGCGCGCTTGACCAAATGCTGATGGCCGAATGACGAGGACTGATCAATCGGAGAAAACTGTGATATTGGGCAACTTAAACTTTGCGTTTGATCGCCAGTTTATGGCGTAGACTGAAAAAAACTGGCCGATCAACAACGGCTGAATTACTTCTTTATTATCGTGTCACTGGGAAAATTCTTTAGCTGAGTCCCCCGGCGGCGGCTAATACTACAACGCTCTGTCACTTCAGCCAAAACGAAAAGACAATCTAGAAGTAAAAACTTTCGAGCTGGGCTTTCAAAAACCGAGCGGCAATCAAAGATAAAGACGGTAACAGAGACTCTCTATTACCGTCTTTATCTTTGCGCCGATTTGGTTCGGCTTACCCTGTATCACCTTCTATGCCGCTCATGGCTTCGTTGTTGATTGGCGGCTTATCTTCGATTCCGAAGTTCTTCTTCATGCGATCAAACAAATCTGTCAGGTCTTTCACATCCTTCTTGCCTATGATTTTTTCAACGGCGGTTTCGCCAAGAGAGCGATAGCTCTCGAATTGCGATTCGCTGTACATCTGATCGCCAGTGGTTTCGTGGGGGAAGGTCGGGTTGTCTTTGGCATAGTTCAGTATATCTGGCGCTTCGGAACCATAGACTGTCGGTTTGATGTAAAGCAGCCAGCCGTTTACAGCTTCTTCGCCATCAACCGCCTTGTAATTGATTCGGGCCACCGAGCAGTATTGGCCATCGTCACTGCGCCCATCTTTGGTGAACAGCGACTCTGCTTTTATCCGTGGGCGGATTTTCAGTCTGTCATCGAACTCAATTGGCACGCCTTGATCAATTTGAATCTTCCTGATGGCGCCGCCCAAATCCTCAAAGCTGAAATCGTGGTCGGCGCTGGCGTCGCTCAGAACGATCAGGTGGCAACGGCGGCGAACCATTTCGTAAAGCCCAAGGTTTTCAAAATGCCCGCCATCCGAAAGATATATGTATTTGTGTTCGGCATCAGTCAAACCAAATGTTTCCGCCAGCAGATGAATTGGCGCAAAGCGAGGGCTTGAACGCTTGAATTGTTCTTTGCGTGGATTGCCCAGCCACCAGCCCAAGCGCACGTTGAACAGCGCCAGCAGAAAGGTGACCACTGGCGAAGAGTGATACCCCATGTTGGGACTGGCCGCCGCGCCGGAAATAGCCAGACAGGTTCCCAGTGAGATTGGTGGTGGGCCAGTTATGTCTGTAGCTCTGCCGCAACCATATTTTTCAGTCGGGCGATAACCAACCAGGCGGCTTCCAGCGTGTAGCGGAGAGAATGTGAAGGATTCGGCCTTGCGATCTTGCCAGGCCAGATTGCTGTCGGCCACCAAATTAAGCGCGGTGTTAATGACATGCAGAGGATGCTGCAACGATGGGCTGATTTTCGATTCGCGCAGCCAGAACATTCTCAAGTTGTCGTCTTCGTCAAAGTTTGTAAATGGGTCTGGCCTCCGTTTGCCGTTTGTTCTTGAAGCCCCCAGGTAGGCACGAATCAACCGGTCGCGGTAAGCGCCGTGAAGCGAAAACTTGTTGATGTTGATAAACCAACCCGCTATTCCTCCAAAGGCCATCAGGACAATCGCGGCCAGCACCACAATGTGAGTCGGTGTGTGGTAAAGAACATTCAAGTGCCAGTTTCCGGCAACTGGAAACTGATCGTACTTAGGCAAGTAATTCAGGTCGAAAGTGCCCAGTTTTAACAGCCAGTAATTGCCGGTCAGAACTTTGATTGCCAGATTTATCAATTCGCTCCCAGCCGCCAGTTTTTCCAATATGAACCGAAACATCCAACTGGTCACCAGCGAAAGTGAAACCAGAATGAATGCTGAAAACAAGGGTGCGGCAAAAGGCAACAATGCCTGGATCAAGTTTTCAGTCTGACTTGGTTTGTGGCCAGAGGCCTGTTTGTTTGCTGCGGTCTTGCCGCTCCACCCGCCCAGCAAAGTCAGCAGACCGGTCAAGGTGCCAATAGAAAAGAACGATCCTTTCACCATCGGCCCGTATTTGAGCAATAACCAAGGGCCGAAAATCACCAACGATCCGACCACGCTCCAAACCACAATTGCTATCAATATCCAGGCGCCAGACCTTGCCAGCCATTCACGATCTGCGTCAGTCATAAAATCGCTGGCCAACCCTGTGTACATTGTTGCGGCAAGCAAAAGCACCAGCATGAAAAGTGGCGTCGCAAAGCAAACATAAGTCGCGGCATTTAGTGTAAGTGAGTCAAGATAGCCACCGGCCACTTTGGCAGACGGCTCCCCATATAGCGCCATACCTTCAAAAAAATCATGTTGACCAATGGCAACCGGCGGGAAGATAAAGATTTTTTTGGCGACAAGCCATAAGAAAGCTCCGCCAACTGCACCGGTGATTGTGATGTAAAAAACATCCAGCCAACGAAACAGCTTTGATTTAATCGAACGGGCCAAGACCCAAAGCCTGGTTGAGAAGGATTTTTTTTCACTCAATTCGCTTTCATTGATGCACAGCAGTGAGAGCAGAAAACCTCCGAGATGCAACAGCACGCCGAAGCAGATAAAAATCCAAAACCAGTTCACTTTCTGGCACCAGCCAGTTTGACATCCGGGCAGATGCGCTCTCAGTTTGGTTTCGCTGACGTGAATCCACGCCCAGTGAATCGCGCTGGTGACGGAAACCGCCAAAAAAGGAAGTAGACACAAAATGACAAACCAGCTATCACCCAGAGGCACTGGCCAGATTCCAAGAAATTTTTGCCGGCTGCCAGATGTCGCTTTTGATCCGGAACCAGGTCGGCAAACGATGACATAAGCAATCGGCAGGGTTCCGCAAGAAACACCCAGCCAAAATAAAATTTTGAATAGTGAATCGCTTGCACCGGCCCAATGGGCGACCGACATTCCCAAACGCGGAATTACCAGCATCCCCATCAGTAATGGCAATAACACCGACCAGTTCAACAGCAAATTGCGTAAAAATGTAGCCACCAGCGACCAGGTATCAGCCGACAATAAGCCTAACTTAGGGCTCATATAATTGCTGTATTGACGCAGGTGCGTGATTGGCTCAGGTTCGGGATTGAGCGCCGACTTGGGCTTGTTGGCGCCGGATGGTTTGCCGGATGTCGCCAGCGCGTTTTCGACGTTATCAACGCCTTGGTGGTAAATCCAGGCCGAAAGCCAACTGCCGATATATCCTCCGCCTGAAACAGTTGAAAGAAAGTTGAACTCTCTCAGTTTGACGCCCCGTCCGGTCAGCCCCTGTAAAACTCCCAGAGCAAAAGTTGCGCTGCGAATACCTCCGCCAGAAAAGCAGAGTGCGGTGCGTTTGATTTTGTGATGATGCAGAGCCTGATAAAAACTATTGGCCAGTTCGCCGGTTTTCTTCTCAAGATATCTGTGCTGCTCAACCGGCGAAGAAAATTCCTTCAGAGCTGTTTCTTCAAACTCCCTGCATATCTGCTCGATCTCGCCGGTGGTAAAAGTGATCTGACGACCAGATAGGTCACCGGTTAGCTTTTCTGGCCATGAAGGATTCAATCGTCGTTGATGCTCGAACTCTGCAACTAAAATTTCGACGAGTGTCAGCGGACGCCCGTCGGTTTCTTGCTGGCGATTGCTGGTTTGCTGATAGCTTTTTGTTTGGGGTTCCATAATCAGTTGAGCGTTGAGTCTTCTTGTTTCCTTTTCAAAAGGCTAATGTCTCAATATTAGATGATGATCTAGTCAAATTTAGCGAAGCGCTGAGAGGGTAATGAAAACTAAAAAGTGACTAGAGCTTGTATTTAAGCAAGAAAGCAGGCTGTTTCTGCAATTTGTCAGCCAGATTCCGCCTCTCTTTCGGCATCAGGCAGTAGTTGAGATGTCTTTATCATTTGCTAGGTAATCATCGTTGCACTCCCAGGAGAAAGTATTGTGTATGGCTTCGGTATAATCTGGAAAATAGTTCGTTTGACTGATAAGGCAATGGCAAATGTAGTCCAATTGTTATGCAAGCGTCAATTTTTTTGGCGGAGAGTTTGAATTTCTTTTGGTCGCTGAGATTGCCGTTCTCCGGCTTGCGCCTCTGGAATTGATAATGTAGCATCTCGGCCATCATCGAGCATCAGTAATGAGCTGTGATCGCTGAGGCGCTAAAACACTTCTAGCGCCGTTGCAGATTCCCGCAAAAGTTCCTACGTTGATCTTCATAGTGGGGAGAAATCTCATCTCTGAACGAAAGGTTCAGAGGCAAGGACACCTAATTCTCAATCTAGTCTTTTGATTGAGCGTCAATCGTCGGCAATGCTGCGCCTACTTCGGCTGTGCTTAATTGCCTGGAAATAAACCTGAGCGGATAAACTGCTTCAACAATCAATGCTTGACTTGTCGCTGAGGCTCCAACTTTTGAAAGCAGCCAGTCCGCACTGCTTTCAAAGCCAATTTACCGCATTTGCCCCTGCGCATCTGCACTAAGGAGAAAGAAAGTGAACCGAAAACTGATTCGCACAACTTTGGCTGAAGTCAAAGAAAGAGAGTATCACCAACAGCAGGTGCGCCGAGCTGAGCCACCGCCCCAACCTCAACATCGTCAGGAGCGTCCCGAGCGTCCAGCCCATCAGGGGCATCAAGGGCATCAGGCTCAACCTAAGAAGAAAATTCCGCCTGAGCAGACCAATGCTGAAAGCTTTTACTACAAAAAGCAGATGGACGCTCACACGCCAATGGTTTTGGTTTTACAGGACAATGAAGCTCTGCACGGGATCATTGAATGGTATGACAAAAACAGCATCAAGCTGCATCGTGACGAAGGGCCGAACCTGTTAGTTCTGAAACATAACATCAAGTACATGTACAAAGACGAGGATGTGAAATCTTCAAAAGGAAAAGGCGAGTCGAGTGCCCGGCACGACGATGACGATGACGACGATTATGAAGATTCGGACGACGAATAGACCTTTGCTACGAGGCCTGGAAATATTGGGTCTCAACTATGGCTGATTTGACCGCTCCTTTGGGAGTCAGCAAAATTGAAGGCAGAAAGCCCCGCATAGGCATCACGATTGGCGACCCTTCCGGAATCGGGCCGGAAATTTCGCTGAAGGCGATTGCAGATGAAGAGGTGCTTACTGCTTGCACTCCGATATTGATCGGAGACGCTCAGTATTTGGCGCATTGGTCGCGAATCTTCAATCTGGCGCGAGGATTTGATGTTATCAATGAAGGCGAATCGTGGCCGAGTAATTTAGACTCGCCAGTGATTTACAACTTGGCCAACATTCCCGGCTCAATTGAGATGGGAAAGGAACAGGCTGATTGCGGCAAGGCGGCGGCGGAGTTTATCGAAGCCGCTGTTATGCTTTGTGGTATTGGTCAGCTTGATGCCATTGTGACCGCTCCCATCAACAAGCTTTCGCTTTACCTTGCCGGTTATGCCTATCCGGGCCACACCGAATTCCTGGCCGACCTTACGCATACCAATGAATTTGCCATGACATTCTTCGCGCCTGCGTTAAGAGTGTCTTTGTTGACGACTCATGTTCCACTGACTGAAGTTTCCAGCTACGTAAAGAAAAATGCATTGGAAAAGCTGATTCGCCTGGTTCACCGAGAATTGCTGAGTCTGGGTTTTGAGCGTCCACGTATTGCTGTGGCCGCGCTTAATCCACATGGAGGCGAAGGCACGCTTTTTGGCATCGAAGAAGCTTCTGAAATGATCCCGGCAATCGAAAGCTGTCGTGAGTTGGACGGAATAAATGTCAGTGGCCCGCACTCAGGTGATACGGTTTTTCTGCGTGCTGTAAGAGGAGAGTTTGATTTGGTGATTTCGTGTTATCACGATCAGGGACTGATTCCTGTGAAATGTTTTTCGTTTGGCGAAGCGGTCAACGTTACACTTGGCTTGCCGTTCATACGGACTTCAGTTGATCACGGAACCGCCTTTGACATTGCAGGTCAGGGCAAAGCGGATCATTCAAGTATGATTGCTGCGATTAAGCTTGCGGTTGAGTTGTTTCAGCGGAAGAGTGACTGAAGGAAAGTTTTAGGTCAAACAAAAGAGGGTACAGTTGACGGGTAGCCTGACAACTGCGCCCTCTTTTGTTTGAGAAAAAGGTGAGAAAGCCGAAACGACTTTCTCGCCAATAACCCCAAAATTACTTCTTCTTGGCGGCTTTCTTTGCCGGAGCAGCTTTTTTAGCTGGAGCGGCTTTCTTTGCCGGAGCAGCTTTTTTAGCTGGAGCGGCTTTCTTTGCCGGAGCAGCTTTTTTAGCTGGAGCGGCTTTCTTTGCTGGCATATTTTTTGGGCCTCCTTTCTTTGAGAGTGATTTTGCAACTTTATTAACTGCCTTTTTGATTGCTTTCTTGGCAGCCTTCTTAGCCGGCTTAACCGGTTGGGAAATTTTTTGGACAGTCTTCTGAACTGAAGACTTGGCGGCTTTCCTTGCTGATTTTGCAGCCCTCCTAGCCGTCTTTCTGACAGTCTGTTTGATCGCTTTTGGCTTCGCCAATTTCGGGATTGGCTCCGTTACCGTTGGGCTTGTTTTAGCATCTGCAGTGGTTACGACTTGAGATTTTTCGCTTATCGCAACCGGCGATTCGCTCACTCGTTCTATGGTGTTAGCGCTTCTGATCGTCAGTTCGTCATTGGCGCCGTCATTGTCATCATCAAACGAATTGTTGTTTAAGTCGCTCTTCAAATAATCTTCATCTTCGTAATCGTTCTCATCGCGGTAATCGTCATAATCCCACGGGTCGCGTTCTTCATCCTCTGACTGCAGGAAGTAACTTTTGGGCGCTCTGCCTTGCGGCGCGAAGTACCTGATTGGTGGCAGACCATCGTCTTTATTCAAGCCAACACTCATACCATCTTTCAAACCACCTTTCTTTGTCATAATCCTCCTTGATCGGTTCATAAAGCCGTCAGAGCGGTGCGCCGCTCACTCCTTCTCTCAACATCGTTGTCGAAATCGTATAGAGAAGCAGACTGTATTACAGCGCGCAATTTTGGTTTGTTGATGTAGATTGAATCATAAGGTATTGGCGAAACGCAGGCGGATTATAGCACGTAGCTTTTTTGTCGCTAGAGCAATTGTCTATAGGCCAACATGAACCAACATTGACTGAATTCAAGAGAGTGTTGAAACCACTTTGCTTATTTTGCATTCGGCGGTTGATGTGTAAAATGGCGTGTCTTTAGTGAGCGACATATTCAACACTGATATTCAAGGTTAAGAATTTCAATGAAGCATGAAAAGATCGGAATTGGGTTGATCGGCACTGGCTTTGCGCGAAGCGCGCAAGCTCCGGCTTTTCAATTGTGCGATGGGGCAGAGTTGGTGGCAGTGTGCAGTGGTCAGCACGAGAACGCCGTCAAAGTTTCTTCCGAATTTAAGATTGCCCACGCTTGCGAAAGTTATGAACAGCTATTGGCGCTTGAAGAGGTTTCAGTGGTCGTTGTCTCCGCTCCGCCATACCTTCACCATCCGATTTCCATTGCCGCGCTCAACTCCGGCAAGCACGTCATTTGCGAAAAGCCAATGGCGATGAATTCCGCTGAAGCGCGCGAGATGGCGGATTTGGCTCTGTCGAAACCAAATCAGCTTTCGATCATAGATCACGAATTACGGTTCAACCCAACCTGGCGGCGGATGAAGGAACTGGTTGATAGCGGATTTTTGGGTGACTTGCATCACGTCAATGTGACGATTGCTTCAGGCTTTCGTCACTCGGCTCAACGTCCGTGGAATTGGTGGTCGCAAAAATCGGCTGGAGGCGGATTGCTCGGAGCGCTTGGATCGCATGTCATTGACGCTCTGCGCTGGACGTTCGGTGAAATCGAATCTGTGTGCAGTACAGTCGCTACTATGATTCCCGAACGCAAAGACGCCAAGACTGGCGAAATGAAACAGAACGAAACAGACGATTACTGCTCGTTTCTTGTTCGCTTCAATTCGCAAGATGGTCGCGTTCCTCACGCCGTAGTTCAGTTGTCAGCTTTGTATGCCAGTGGCGGAAAAAATCAGGTCACCGCCGTTGGCAGCAACGGCACATTGGTGCTGGATGGCGAAGAAGTGTTGCTTGGCGCTATCGGCTATAACCATCCGTTTGAAGAAATGTCGCTGGCTGATCGTGCGCGCGAAATATCAGTTATACCTGATAACGTTTGGGCGCGCTCGTTTTATCATCTTGCACGGGAAACTGTGCAGGCTTTGCGTGAAGGCAGAACAGAGATTGCTCATGCAGCCACTTTTACTGATGGATTGCGCTGCCAGGAAGTGATTGATGCTGTCTTGCGCTCGCACGCCGAACAGAGATGGATAGAACCCGGCGGGCCAAGCTGAGTCAGAGGCAAAAGTTCCCACAAACTCCGTCGCCGACTGGCCAAATGCGGTTCATTGTGTATACTCACACCTTTGCTCGACGCGCCCTGACGCCCATAATGTCAGCGTTTGTCGGCAAATCAGCTTTGAAGTTCAAAGAAATAATCAAATTTCAATTCAGGAGTATTCGATCATGGCAACAGTTAAACGCTTCAACATTTTTTGCCCGAAGTGTCAGCACAAATTCCCGGTCTTTGCCTCGTTACATCACACTATTGATGTTGACGGATGGGTCAAGGAAAAGTCAGATAATCACGACTGCAAATCCTACGCCGATCAATTAGCCAAAGAACGGGCGCCGCGCGCTCTGAACCCGATCAAGGCTTCAAAGAAAGGCAAGTAGTTCGATCTGTCGAGCATTGAAGCTCAGGCTTCAGCTAGCAGCGTTATTTTGCAGTTATTCCGGGGGAGTCAGGCTAAAGCCTGAATCCCCGGCCTCTTTTGAGGGAGACATCAATGGCAACGAAAATTACTGTCAACAACAATGGTTCGTTACGAGTCGAAGGCGATGTGGAGATTTTCGACGCCGGCGGCAATCAATTCGGACTTGGTGGAAGGTCGGTCATAGGTTTGTGTCGTTGCGGTCAGAGCGCGAACAAACCTTTCTGTGATGGCTCGCACGCTCGCTGCGGCTTTCAGTCGCAAGTCGAAGCCAAAGACCTGCCCCCGCCAGCGCCGAAACCTGCGGCTTAGTTGTCGGCGTATTGCTTGGGAAAACAAAGGCTTACAAAGCCACAAACTCTAAATAATCAGGAATAAAAACATGAGTACAGCACCATCAGCAGGAGCTGGATTGCGCGACGTGGTCGCCGCGCCGAGCAGCATCTGTTTTATTGACGGAGAAAAAGGAATATTGGTATACGGCGGTTACGACATTCATCAGCTTGCCGAAAACTCAAATTTTGAAGAAGTGGTCTTTCTACTTTGGAACGGACGTTTGCCGAACAAAGCTGAGTTGGACGATCTAAACAAACAGCTCGTGGCCAATCGCGCGCTTCCGACAGAGATCATTTCTCTGATCAAATCATTTCCAAAAACAGCCGTACCGATGGATTCACTTCGGACGGCTGTTTCGGCTTTGTCCTTCTTCGATCCGGATAAAGGTAACAACTCGCCGGAAGCTCGCAAGCGTCAGGCGGTTCGTTTGGTCGCTCAAGTGGCCACGGTCGTTGCCGCGATTGATCGCATTCGCAATGGCAAAGAACCGCTAGACCCGAAACCGGAATTGTCGCACGCCGGCAATTTCCTTTACATGTTGAATGGTAAGGAACCTTCAGACGTTGAAACCAAGGCTTTGGATATTGCCTTGATTCTACATGCTGATCATGAATTCAATGCCTCGACCTTTGCCGCGCGAGTCACTGCCGGAACTCTGGCTGACATTTATGCCGCGACGACTTCGGCAATTGGAGCTTTGTCGGGGCCGTTGCACGGCGGAGCTAACGAACAGGTAATGAAGATGCTGTTGGAAATCGGCTCGCCAGATAAAGTTGAGCAGTACGTTGCAGACAAATTTGCCAAAGGCGAAAAGATCATGGGCATCGGCCACGCTGTTTACCAAACCGAAGACCCACGGGCGACTCATTTGCGTCGTATGTCCGAAGCCACAGGCAAACGTCAGGGCGACACCAAATGGTTCGATATGTCCAAGCACATTGAAGACATAGTCGTCGCCGAAATGGATCGCAAAGGCAAAAAGATTCGCGCCAACGTAGATTTCTATTCAGCTTCGACTTACTACATGCTGGGCATTCCGGTTGACCTTTATACGCCGATCTTTGCTGTCAGCCGCATCAGTGGATGGACTGCTCATGTGCTGGAACAACTCAGCAACAATAAATTGATCCGTCCGCGTTCGGAATATCTTGGCGGGATGAATTTGAAATACGTTCCTATTGAAAACCGATAAGCGCAAAAGAGGTAACAGCTTATGAGCAACGTCGTTATTTACACCAAACCCGGTTGCCCGTATTGCGCGAAGGCGAAAGCCTGGCACAACGAACAGGGAATCGCTTTTGAAGAGCGCAATGCTCAAGATAATTCAGCTTATCGCCGAGAGATGTTTGCCTACTCCGACAACGATCCGACTGTTCCGGTTATTGTCGTTGAAGGAGTTTATAAGCAAAGCGGTTGGGAAGGCAGAGGCTGAACGGTCACTTAAGGTCAGCCGTGAGCTGGTCAAAAGCAAAAACAATCAAGGCGGTTCGGCATAAGCTGAAACCGCCTTTTTGATTTGGTGGGCAATGGCAAAAAATTCAAAACCGACTCGCCGTGAAATTCTGCAAGGCAGCGTTGCCGCTTCGATGGCGCTGTTTGCCGATAAAGGAATATCCGCAATGACAAACTCTATTCAACCAAACCCGAAAGGTTCGATCACTGATGTTGCCGGAATCAAAGTCGGCCATTTCACAGACAAGCGGAGACCGACTGGTTGCACTGTGATTCTATGCGAAGAAGGCGCAACCGGCGGCGTTGATGTTCGAGGTGCAGCGCCTGGAACGCGCGAAACTGATTTGCTTGATCCGAAAAATCTGGTTCAGCAGGTTCACGCCATTGTTCTGAGTGGAGGTAGCGCTTTTGGGCTGGATACAGCTACTGGCGTGGTTCGCTATCTGGAAGAGCGAGGCATCGGTTACGACGTTGGAGTGGCGAAAGTGCCCATCGTTCCCGCTGCAATCCTGTTCGACCTGGGAGTCGGTGACGCCAAAATTCGCCCCGACGCCGACGCCGGTTACAAAGCCTGCAAAGCCGCCACGACCAACGCGCCTGCCGAAGGTAATGTTGGCGCTGGAGCGGGAGCGACAGTTGGAAAGATGTTTGGCGGTAAACGAGCGATGAAAGGCGGTATTGGCACGGCTTCGATAACGCTGGCTGGTCTGACGGTTGGAGCCATCGTCGCTGTCAACGCCGTTGGAGACGTGATTGATCCGACGACCGGAAAACTCATTGCCGGAGCGCGCAGCGTGGACGGCAAAAAGCTGGCTGGAACGATGGCCGGAATTCTTCGCGGAGAAGCTTTGCCACCAATGCTGGGCGGAACAAACACGACGATTGGTTTGGTCGCAACTGACGCCAAACTCGACAAAGCCCAAGCCCAGAAAGTTGCTGGGATGGCTCACGATGGTTTGGCACGGACGATTAATCCGGCCCACACGATGTTTGACGGAGACACGATTTTCGCCGTCGCCACAGGCAAAACGACTTCAACTAAGCCCGCCAACGTCACGCTGATTGGAGCCTTGGCCGCCGAAGCCATGTCGAAAGCCGTCATCCGTGCCATTCGCGCAGCAAAAGGGATTCAAAACTTTCCCAGCGCGGCGGACTTGGAGTAAAGCCGGTTGCCGTTTTTAGCTCACTATTGGCCCAGAAACTTTGAGGTGAAGTATTGAAGCCGATAAATTGCACGAACGAGTAATTTAACTCTTTACAAAAAGAAGTTTACCGAAAGATTCCATATTGTTTTGCAGGCATACGATATGGGTTGAAAGAAGATTGGTTGACAATTCTGTCGGTCACTATAACCCGCCATAAATTCTTTAAGATAAAGCAGTTAAAACTTTTTTTTGAATAGCACGAATCTATGGCGCGCCAGATGCATTTCACTCAAACGAAAGGAGACCTGGTATCAGTTGCACTGTCGCACTCTGATGGACTCAGGTGAATGAACATGAATTTGAAGAAAACTATTATTGCCTTAACTCTCGCGTTTGGATTGGTATTTACTGCCGGTTTGTCCAGCCAGGCTTCTGTTCAGGCTCAGGGCTGGGGTTGGGGCTGGGGAAAGAATCGCCGTGATAATCGGCGCGACGACCGGCGTGATCGCAGAGACGACCGTCGTGATGATCGCTGGGATCGCCGCGACGACCGTCGTGATGATCGCTGGGACAACAATCGTGGTTACAACAACCGTGATTATGACAAAGGCTTCCGCGATGGTCTGGACAGAGGGCAGGAAGATCTGCGCAAACGGCTCAGAGCTGATCCAAACAATTCCAGTCACTACCGCAATGGCAACTCTTCTTATCGCGAAGGTTTCCGCAAAGGATACTACGAAGGCTATCGTCAGTATGGCGGGCGTAGGTGGTAACTTACGGAGAGCAAAGAAAATAAAAAAGCCGCTGGCTTGTAAAGTCGGCGGCTTTTTTTGCGTCTGTGAAGAGCTTCATCGTTTGATCGTGTAAGAATCAATGAGTTTGCCATCAGCGGCAATGGCTTCGATCTTCATTTCGTCTTCAGTCGCTTGAACAATCAAAAACGAATTAACCGAATCTTCTCCGAAAGCCATCAGCGGAGATTTGCGATCCAGAGTTCTCTTTTTTATTTCACCGCTTGCGCCTTCAGTGAAGTAGTGGACGCCTTTTTGAGGCTTGGTGCGTTCGTAACAATGAGAATGGCCTGCGAAAACTGCGCTGACTCCGTATTTGACGTAAAGCGGTTCCAATTGCGCGCGCAACTTGGTGTAAGGTGGATGCATTTTGGCCGATGAATAAATCGAATGGTGACTGAAGGCGATTTTCCACCTGGCTTTCGACGTTTTCAGCGATTCGTCCAGCCAGCCCAACTGCTTGTCATCCATCACGTTCGAATCCAGAGCGAAAAATTCCAGCAGGTTGTCGGCTTTGCCGAAGTTGTAATAACGCCGTCCGCCCATGTTGAAATTCTTGTAGTTGGTTTGAAACTCAGTTCCTTTGATGATGTCGTGGTTGCCCAACGAGGCGTAAAACTTCACTCCAGCGGCCAGTAATTCCTGGTAAGGCTGTTCGAAATGAGTGCCGATTTTTTCCTTCTCGCCTTTTTCGTAAATGTTGTCGCCGAGCATGATGACAAACTCGAAAGGAGTTTTTTGTCGCTGTATGACCATTTGCCGTGCGACGGTTTTTTGAGCTTCATCGCCGCTGCCGGAATCGCCTATCACTGCAAAGATGACAGGAGCTTTGGCAGATGAATCCTGCGCTAAGCTCAATGCTGACAAACTGGCCGCGATGACCATTACTGCGACAGTTGCAGCGAGTTTGGAGACGATGTTTTTCATTGCTTAACCTCCTTCGTCAGATACCACCAGTTAAATCCTTGACCAGGTGGCCCCAGTCCATGACGAAAATCAGAAAAAAACTTTGGATTGCTTCCTTGTCGTCTGTTATCAATCCGACTTCGCGGCGCATATCGAGTTCCACTTTTCGCAAACTCTGGCTGCCGAAAAAGACCTGCTTGCCGTCGCGGATGATTGTCTGAGTGTGCAAACGAATCAAAGGCATAGGGCGAATCTCAATGCCCTTGATTCGTTTGCTCATGGAGCCTATGACTTTGATTTCGACGCCGGCTTTGGCTCGTGCTTCCAGATGTTTGAGCATTTGCGAGTCACTCAGCTTGCTGTCGTAAATCAGCAATTGTTTTTCAGCACCAAGGATGAATGCGGAAAGTTTCTTGCGCGCGTTGATCGGACTGATGACAAAATGCTCTGCTTCGACTTTGTGGGACTTGCCGGCCACGTCGGCGTTGAATAGACGAACGGCTTCGGTAACCAATTGTTTGTCTTCGGTGATAATGCCGAAACTTCGGCTGTGGTGAATGTCCAGAAAAGAGAAGTTGAAGGTCAGCAAGAACAACTGGCGACGATCAACGATCATGACTTTGCTGTGGTAACGAACCAGGTCTTCGGCTGTGCGGGTGACTTTGACTTTGCGTTCTACCAGACGTTTTTCCAGCTTTTTGATTTCGCGCAAATCTTCTTTGTTGGTGTAAGTAATCAGCGCATGCACGCGAACACCACGCGCGGCGGCCAAGACAAGTGCCTGCTCTATCTCCAGCCGGTCCAGTCGGTAAATGACAATCTCTACGCTGTCTTTAGCCTGATTGATGCCTTCCAGCAACGGCGCTATGCCGTCGCGAGGTTGAATGATGAGGTGCATTTCCTTGAAACGATGAAGGCTGAACGATGAATCTGAGGTCGAAATTCATCACTCATCGTTCAGCCTTCATCGTTAAACTTTTACCTTCCTACGGCGGATTTCAGTTCGTTGATTTTCTGGCGTATTCGACGTGAAAAGCCTTCGACTTCGGCGGATGTCGCTCCAGCCGCTTTGAAAGCATCCCGAATCTGCGCGTCGGTCAACTGTCCAATAATGCCCGCGAACCAGCGAGCGTGTTCGATAGGAATTGTTTTCAGGGAACTACTCATTTTGCCGCTGTAATGCAATTTGATTTGTCCGCCCGAAACTCCGTCCAAAAAAGCTTGTTTGTTGTAATCGTCCAAATCCCACTTGGAGTGCGAGGTGAAGCCGCCCATCTTGCCGAATGATCCGCCCCAGTCTGCTACCAGATACCAGTCAATGACTTTGCCGTTGTCGTCGAACATTCCAAGCACATTGTTGTTCGTAGCCTTGGCGTCCCAGTTGTTCAACAAAGTGTTAAGAATAGCCAGACCGGACAATTCCTTTGTTCCCTTAAACGGATTGTTGTCCCATTCCCAGTTGATGGCGCGACGTGCAATATCGTCGGGGCGTTTTTCAAACATTCCATTGGTAAATGAGCCGTCCGAGCCGACGAATTTTTTGGCGCGGCCAAGACCGGTTACGCCGCTCACTTTGCCGGAAGGGATGAAGTAACTCTCTTCCACCATGTACCCGCAAGCCCAGGCAATGCGGCTGGAAGCGACTTCAGCGTGAACTTCCTCGTCAAACTTGATGTTCCATTTGATGCCGTTGGCGTCAATGATTTTGATCTTTGGATTGGTCCCGGTGATGTCTTCCTTGTCGAACTGGAAAGGCGGTTTAGGCATTTCATCAGGGCCGCCGATGCCATAAACCAGATTCAGCGAAGCGATATTGCCTCTATCTTCCCACATCGCGGGCGTGCCGGCGGTAGTGGGCGCATTTGATGACTTAGCTTTTTTGCTCTTTTTACCGCTCTTTTTTTGTGGGCTGGCGCTAACCTTTGAGACGGGGAAAGATGACGAAACAAAAGCGCCAGCGATTGCCAGACAGATGGTCAAAGTAAAAGCGAACATTGCAGATAAACGATTGTACCGATAGTTCATTGAAACAACCTCCTGGAGTTGGTTTTCAGTTCTTCGGGGTAGTAGCGATTTCGACGGGGCTTAAGCCAATAATTTCCCGCTTTTATGCAGTTAAGATATGACGCTCAACAACAGGGAAGCGTGAAGTTACAAAAGTTACTTCACATCCAAGTAATCCAATTTTAGATAGCTGCTGGCATCGCCGACCAAAAACAGAAGCGGGCGTCCATTGATGATGGCAGCGGTTATCCCTTCGGGTTTGTATTTGGGACTGAGCGTCGCCTGTTCGCGCACTTTGGTTGAAAGTGCCTCGCCGTCCCATTCCCATAATTTGAACTCAGCTTTTTCAACGCCTTCTGGCGCGCCGGAAATGATCAGGAAAGATTTCAGATGCGCGTCATAAGTTATGTCGCGCACTCCCTGACCGCCAAGCTGCAAAAAGATGACTCGCGGATTTTCGACCACCAGATTGTCGGCGTTGAACACCCCACGCGGGTCTTTCAAACGCAGTGGAACCAAAACAGCTTGGGCGCCAACCAGTGAGCGCAATCCGACCACCAGTCGGTCACGCAATTTATCCCAGGCCAGGCCTTCGACATTCAAACCTCCCTGAGCGCTGGGAATTTCTCCCTGGCTTTTCAGTTCAGGGACTTTGCTTAGCAGCAAGCCGCGAAAGTCGTTGATGACTTCGGCTTGTCCGCGAAGCGTCTCTGTTTGCGGGTCGAATGCAAAACGCACGATGGCGTTGTCACCGCCCCAGGCTGCATCTGACAGCGAGCCGACAATGTAAAAGTGAGCGCCATCGTTGGTGATGGCTTCAGGGTTCTTGATTGTCACACCAAGCGGGATTGCTTTGGGAGCGCCGACTGGCTCACCTGCCGCGTTCAACTTCATTGCCAGAACGGCTCCCGGCTGACCATCGTCAACCATTAAAACCAAATCGCTCCCTGGAACGTGAGCCACACCGGAAGCTTCAATTGCCTTGCCTGGCAACGACGACCAGGAGTCGGAGCTAACGACCTTTGTGACGCTGGTTTTGATGTCGTTGATGACTTTGTCTTCTTTGCTGGGCATGAGCGCATATTTGGCTACAATCACTGACCCCACTATACCCACAACTCCACCCAAAACCTGAGCGATGATGCGGCTCATGGCGTTAGCGCTGAAAAAACCGCCCTTGTCTTTGTCTTTCTTCTTTTTCTTCTTCTCGGATTTTTCTACTTCATCATCTTCGGCTGCGGTGACAACTTTTGAAGGGGGCACAGACCAGGAACTTGGATTCGTGGACGGCGCGGAAGCGACAGGGCCGCTTTTGAGTGCGGCGCGGCGACGAACGTCTTCCAAAGCTTCCAACGACAATCGAGCGGTTTTGTTTTCTGTGGTTTCAGCCGGATTACGGAAAGTCAGCATGACATTACCGAGTTGAATTTTGTCGCCATGTTGCAGCGTGTAAGCGTCTCCGCCTTGCCGGTTACCGTTGATAAACGTGCCATTGCTGCTGCCCAGATCAACGATGGTGTAACCTCCGTCTCGTACGACGACGATGGCGTGTGTGCTGCTGACCGTTGGGTCATTGACCACCAGCTTGTTGTGCGGAGCTTTGCCGATTTCGATTTCCGGCTGATTCAAAAGGGCTTCAATCTTTTCACCCGTTGGCATGACGCCGATCAATCGCGGTGTGAAGTGGTTGTCAATTTGTGCGGTAATTTCGCTGGGCAAAGCCAATCTTAGCGAGGCTTTTTTGCCTGTGACGCGTTCGACTTCGTCAATTGTCGCTTTGTCAGTTGGGTCGGCAATGGCCAGCATTAACTTGTCTGGCTGTTGACCGATGACAGGGCAAACCGAACGGCTTCGCAAAAAATCAACGCGCAATTTGGCTGCCGTCACGGCGTCAACTTCCATTGTTCTCATGTCAATTGGAACCAGATTGAAAGTGCGTCCAATCAAATCGCGCAAGCCGATTTCGCTGACCAATTTTTCTTCGGTCAAAGCCTGAAACAGTCTCCGGCTTTTTTTGCCTGGCGCGCCGACACCTTGCAGGCGACTAATTTCTGTTTGAGCTACAAGTCCGGCAGAAACCAGCGCTTGAGCCAGCGAGGCTTCAGTCATCGGAGGGGTCTTCGGTGTTGGCGGCGCCAACGGCGGCGGCGGCGGGGCGTTGTCCAGTAACACAGTGCGCGGGATTGATTGTGTGGTTTCGGCTTCTTTAATCCGGAAAGTGATCGCGCAATGTCCCATCTTGATCAAATCGCCGTGCTGCAATTTGCGCGATTCAGTGACACGGACTTCGTTGACAAAGGTTCCGTTGCGGCTTCCCAAATCGCTTAAGGTGAAGGCGTCATCGGCAAAACTGATCATGGCATGAGTTGATGACACAGAAGCGTCTGTCAAAACGATTTCGTTTTGAGGCCCTTTGCCGATTCTGGTTTCAGCGCCAGCCAGACCACGTTCAGTTACCAGGCCTTCGCGCGACAAAATGTGTAGAGTGGCCTCGATGGATTGGGTTTCTTTCTGGGGAGTTGTCATAGTTTTGAGCGCCGTGGCTTCCAACATATTCTTGGAAAGCGAATCTTTTGGCGGTGAAGATGGGGGCGATTCAAGTTGCAGATTCGGTTTACTTAAATCAAATGCTTGCAAATCAGCGCCGCATTGATTACAGAACCGGCTGCTTTCGCGCGGAACGGGGAAATTGCATTGAGGGCATTCATTAATCATGCCAACTGAGGTGACTCGATTCGTATTCGAATGTGACGCCTGTTTGTTCGGCGATTTGAAGTTAATACTACTGTTGAAAACCGTGCGGGATGCTAAATCAGTTTGCGAGCTAAATCAACGAGTTTGATTGGCGGCAACTTTACAGAACCGGTTTCGACTCGGCGGCGTAATGCGGATTCACTTTGCGCGGTTCCGAAAACGAACAGTTAAAATGACATCTGATATGGAAATCAAAATGAAAAAGCTTACCCTTGCGGCGATGCTCGCCCTGATACTGGCAGCGAACTTTTGGGCACAGAATCCAGCTCGTCAGCCAGCGGTTGTCGGCGCTGTTCCGGCTCCTGAAAAAACGAAAGCTCATCGGAAATTTGGCGGCGGACTTTTGACATCGTTTGGCAGACGGTCAGGACAAACATTTCGACCCGACTTTGGGAGGGGTTGATTGGGAGAAAATCCGCCAGCAATACCAACCACAGGTCTCCGGGGTTAAATCCGACGCCGAGCTTTATCGCCTGTTGCAACAGATGCTTGGCGAACTTCACCAATCGCATTTCAATATCATTCACTTCCAGCCTTAATCATCGCAGACAATTATGTCGACCTCCAACCGGCGGCGCCGGGGCCTGATCTCAGAATGATTGACGGAGCAACGGTTATCACCAGAATTGAGCCGGGTTCAGCGGCTGAAAGCTCAGGCATGCTTCCTGGATTTGTGGTCAACCGGGTTGGCGATAAGACGGTTGAATCGCTGATTTCACCGCTGGCCAAAACGTTCAAAGACAAAGCGAAAAAAGTTGCAGATAGCTCTGAACGGGTGATGCGCGAAATAAATGGTGAACCAGGCACGACAGTCAAAATTGTTTATCTGGATGGCAAAGACCAAACGCACACGGTTACTGTGACCCGCGCAAAGTTGAAGGGAGAGTTGTCGCCAAGGTTGGGTAATTTCCCGCCTCAATACACTGAATTTGAATCCAAAAGACTGGCTGGCAACATCGGTTACGTTCGTTTCAACATTTTTACGACACCAATTTCCGAAAAAGTCCGCTCGGCATTAGCTGAGCTAAAAGACGCAGATGGAATCATCTTCGATTTGCGCGGCAATCCTGGCGGAGTCGCGGGAATTGCCACCGGCATTGCCAACAGGCTTTCGGACAAAGGCGGATTGTTGGGCACTATGAAGATGCGAACAAGCGAAGTGAAATTCGCAATTTTTCCACAAACGAATGCTTACACCGGGCCGGTAGCGATTTTGATTGATGGCTTGAGCGCCTCGACCAGCGAGGTTTTTTCCAGCGGGATGCAAAATGGATTTGCTGGTCACCGTTCAAGGTCAGTGTCGGAGCTTACCTCACCGCTGGTCTTCGACTTCGACCAGCTCTTTCTGGTCGCCATCGCTGATTTCAAAACACCAAAAGGCATTTTGATCGAAGGACGCGGTGTCATTCCCGACGCCGAAGTTAAATGGAATCGCGCCAGCCTGTTGGCCGGACGCGACGCACAGCTTGAAACTGCGATTGAGCGACTCGCCCAATCGCGCCAACGCGAACGCTCAGTCAAATGACGCTCGCATTCAACAATGTGAGAGCAGGCCGATGGGCTTGCCTCACGATCAGAAAGGATGAACGTTTATGAAGAAATTTGCATTGATGATTGTGTTTGCGCTGATGGCAACTTTGTCAGTTGCGGCACAGGAAAAGAAGGCTGACGCTCCGAAGGCCGATGCCAAACCAACGGCTGCTGCGATGCCTTCAGTTGACGAAATTCTGGACAAATACGTCAAGGCCAGCGGTGGCAAGGAAGCAATCCAGAAGGTGACTTCGCGCACTGCCAAGGGCACGTTCGAGATCGAATCAATGGGAATGACCGGCGGGTTTCAGAGCTTTGCCAAAGCTCCGAATAAAAGTGCCAGCATTATTGAAATTGGCGGTTTCGGCACAGTTAATAATGTTTTTGACGGCACAACAGGCTGGGACAGCAACCCACAAACCGGTTTGCGCGAATTGGCCGGTGAAGAGTTGGCCGCGAAAAAACAGGGCACGGATTTTTACCAAACGATCAATCTGAAATCCCACTATTCAAAGATGACCGTCAAAGGCAAAGAGAAAGTCGGGACGGCAGAAGCTTACGTGATTGAAGCTGTGCCGGCTGAAGGTAGCCCGGAAAAACTCTACTTCGATGTAGCTTCAGGTTTGCTGGTTCGTCTTGACACCGAACGTGATTCGCCGCAAGGCAAGATGGCCATCGAAGCTTATATGTCGGATTACAAACAGGTGGACGGAGTCAATATCCCCCACACGATGAAACAGGTTACACCGATGTTTTCCATGACCATTAAGATGGTGGAAATCAAACACAATGTCCCGGTCGAAGACGCGAAGTTTGCTAAACCGGCAAACTAAACCAATCCTTGAAACTGGAAAACGAAAGGGGCGAGTTGATCTCGCCCCTTTCGTCATTTTGTATCTTGTAAATTGTTCAGATAGCGCGTTTGACTTCGTGAGGCAGCAGATCGGTTGTTGCTTCGGTGATTGGATGCTGAATCGAAGCGGGCGGCTAATTCATTGGTGTCCGGTGCGTTGATTTCACGATTGCTTTCGCTGAATCCTCGGCGTGACGGTTGCGGCAACGAATCGTGTTCGATTGTTATTTTTTTGCAACCGCCAATATCCGAACAGGATCATTAACAATCCAGTGATACCAAGCGAGCCCGAAATTATAAGAACGACTTTCAGAATCTTGGCATAACGAACCGGGTCATCAGTGTGCAAAAAGAGCAGCGGCAAAATCAATGTAGCCAGTATTAGAAAAAAGCCCGCACCTATATTTTTGGAACTGGCGTTGGCATTTGAAGTCAATTGCAACACCTCTATCTCTGGCGGGTTGCGATTATTAACGGCGAACCACATTGGCGACAGAACCGAGAACTGCCAGCTGTATCCGCTCCGCAAGCTGGACAATGCGCCGCTGCAGTTCGCGCCATTGCCAAGGCCAGGATCGCTTCTGCTTCGCGTGTCAGAGTCTGACGATCGCCTTTCGCAAGGTAAACGCCCTTCATCTCGTAATCAAAGGTTACCCGTGTAAGGTTGGTTCCGGCTGATTTCACCCCGATGTTCAACGAAGTTTGATATTGCAGAATGTCCTGGGCGCAGCCGGAAGCTGCGCTACTTTTCGCGTTACGCCGGGCCTGAATCGGGCTGTCGTTCAGAATGCGATAGCCCATCTGTTCCAGGGCATCGGCCAATCTCACGCGAACACTTTCCGCATCGCCAAAGACATGTCGTGTTACATCATGCTCTAAGCTGTAATACCCGCTGCTGTCGCTCATCGCGGCGATGAATTCCGCGCTCATAAATTTCCTCCGGTTTTTTGTCTGTAAATGTATTTTGACATCCGCGCTAACGAAAGCACGAAGACGAAAGTTCGCTGGCTATTGTGCGTCACTCTTCCGCCAGACGTAAATGTCACGGGCAATTTCGCCTTCCAACGCGATCTGGGTTTCATCGCACTGAATAACGAAGCTGGGAAATTTCTGTTTGATTTTGACCGGAACTCCAGGCGAAATGCCAAAGGATGAAAGTTTGCGGATGCGCGGAAAGTTGGCTGCGCTGACATAAGCGACCTGGGCCTGTTCGCCGACTTCCAGACGATCAATCGAAGTCACCAGCGAATTGACGTGATCTTCAATCTGACGACAGCAATCGCCTTCGGGAATTGGGTGATTGTGTGGGCAGAAGCGCGGATGGCCAAGCAGTGTGCAGATGGCGTTGGTGACCCCGCGCGCCAGAAAGTGTTCAAACTCGCAGGCGTCAGCTTCGCTTTCTTCTAAAGTCATGCCCAGAACGTCAACCACCAAACGCTCGGCCAGCCTGTGGCGGCGGATAATTTCTCCGGCGGTTTGGCGACCCAGCGGAGTCAGGCTGATGTCTCCATTGGAGTTTCGAATCACATAACCCTCGCGCTCGCATTCGGCCAGCAATTCTTCTGTGACTTCGGTTTTGGCGTCATCGGCGATTGTTTCAACAGCCGCCGAACCGCGCTCTTCATTCGTCCAAACGGACTCCAGAACTTCGACAATATCTTGAGAAAGCCAGTTGTGCATAAGTCAGTAGTTTTTGAATACAGTTAAAAGGTAATTTTCAAAACCCGCAAAACCAGATTGACCACTCCACCGACAATGATGGCAAATGGCGTAAGAAAGGCCAGAATATACATCGCCGTCTTTAATCCCTGCTCGCGAATGATCATAAAAAAGTTGGCGACACAAGGAATGAACAGCGTCAACACAATCAGCGAAACAACGACTTGAACCGGAGACATCAGGCCTTGTCCAACCATATCAAACAAGCCAGCGGCTCCGTAATCTCGCCGCAGAAAGCCAAGAACCAGAACTTGAGCCGTTTGTCTGGGCAGTTCAAGTACTCCGGTTACCAGCGGAGCCAGCGAGTTGTTAATCATGTCCAGCCCGCTCAGATTTCCCCACGGCGTAGGCACTTTCACGCGGTCAAGTATGAACAGAATCAGTGTGCCGAGCAGAAACAGCGGCAAAGCCTCTTTCAGATACCAGATCATTCGATGGCGAGTTTTCGTCCAGATGTTTTTGAAAACCGGCACACGGATCGGCGGGATTTCAAAGATGAAATCACCTCGCTTGCCTTTGATAAGTTTTGACGACAGATAACCGATCAAAAACATTTGAGAAGCCACAACTCCAAAAACTGTCAGCATCGCCCACGGACTGAGCGAGCCGCTGATGGCCAGAATTACTCCGAGTTGAGCAGAGCAGGGAACTCCAAGCGCCAGCAACAATGTGGCAATCAACCGCTCCTTCTTCGTTTCCAAGATTCGCGTAGTCATAGTCGCCATAGTGTCGCAACCCAAACCAAGCACCATCGGCAAAACTGCTTTGCCGTTCAAACCCATTACCCGGAAAAGTCTGTCTGACAGAATCGCCAGCCTGGGCAGATAGCCGCTGTCTTCCAACAGGCCGAAAGCGATAAAGAAGGTCATGACAATCGGCAAAACAATCGCCAACGCATAAGTCAGCCCGACGGAAATTAGACCGTATTTGCCGACAAAAAAATCGTAAAAAATTCCTTGCGGAATCAAGGCCTGCAAATTTGGAGTGAGCAACACATTGAAGACGTTGTTTTCCAGCGCATCAACCAGCGTGCCTGCTCCGATGACGCCTACGAATTCGTACATCAGCAGCAAGATGATAACCATCATCGGAGCGCCAGTTCGCCAATCGCGCGTCCAATGCCCCAGCCTTTCGGCAAAGCGCTCAGACCGGCGTAACACAAAAGCCAGCGGAAACATGATCGGCGCAATCAAAACTAAAAACTGAGTAATTGCCGGATAAAGCAATCCTGTTTCGTAAGTGCTGCCGTCGTCTGCCAGCTTTCCAAAAAGCAGCGAACCAAACCAGCCAAGATGTATGTTTTGAAAAAATGACAATGTCGCTGGGATGACGCTGCGATCCATCAGCGAATGCAGCCAGCTATAAGGGGTGGGCAATCCAAACAACCGACCGAGTTCCGTGTAAACAAACAACAGCAACCCGACAAGAAGGCAAACCAAGCCTACCTTTAAGCCAACGCTGTTAGTTTCGCGGAAGACGCTCGGCAAAACTTTTTTGTACTGGCTGACCGATCGCTCCAGAAAAACATTCCGCATTTCTTCCAGCCGGGCGGCGCAGCCTCTGATTTTCATTCGCGTCCCGGCATCGTTTGGAATTTCGCCTTCGGCAATTTGGCCCAACCAGGATTCAACACCACGGCGAAAACCTGAATCCTGGGTTTGCAGCCATTCAACTGTCATTTGCAGGGGCAGTTTGCCTGCCGTTTTCGGCTTCAAGGCTTGGAGGAATTCTTCGTTGCCTAGAAGACGGTTTCGCTGGGCTTCGAGCGGATCGTTGGGTATTTTGGCGTGAACGATTGATTTGAAAATTGAATAAAGCCCTTCGCCTTCGATTGCGACAGCTGTAACAACAGGTATGTCGAACAATTCGCCTATGGCTTTGGCATCAATTTCGATTCCGCGATGCCTGGCTTCGTCCATCATATTCAGCACCAGAACCATGGGGATTTTCATTTCAGCCAGTTGCGAAGTTATCAACAAAGTCCGACGCAAATTTTTAGCATCGGCAACCTGAACGATCACATCCGGCTCCGATTCCAGCAACATATCGCGCGTCACGCGCTCGTCGTCGGATTGGGGAGCCAGCGAATTGACTCCGGGAGTATCAACTACCTCCCATTCCTGGCCGCCATATTTCATCTTGCCGCGTGAAATTTCGACGGTTGTCCCTGGATAGTTTGAAACGGTGACGTACTTTCCTGTCAGGTAGCCAAAGATAACTGATTTCCCGACATTCGGATTTCCAACCAGCAACAAACGCGGAGGTTTGGCGTTTGGCTTGGGCAATTTCTCGATTTTGTGCAATGTGATGGTAGACATAAAGAGTAAATCGAAACCACTGTTTACATACTTAAAGTTATTGAAAGTCAGATTCAACTTAAGTGAATTGGCATTGTACAGACTGTGGACAGGATGAAAAGCCCAAAAATTCATTTGGGGAAAGAAAGGAAGGCTACCGATGAAAAATCGGTAGCCTTTTTGAGACACAGGACTAGGCAGCTAAGTTGTTTAGCAGGGTACAGTGACCACCTCAATTTTCCCTCAATGAGTCGTTAAACTTGCCTAAAATCTTTGAATTCAAAATCTAACTGACAGCTAACACTGGGATAACTTTGGCTGAACATATGACAACTATATTTTGTACGAACAATCCGGCCAGCGAAGGTGCTGGCCTTTAGATGGGGAACCGAAAAATAAGGAGCAAAGGGTTGGTTCTAAAGCTGGCCGGATTGTTCAGCAAATTGTCAGATTCATATCAAATTTATGCTCGCAACAATTCAAACCCAACAAATTCACTCGATTCGCACAGGCAAGCTGGAAGTAAGGCTGGCTAGAACTATCACTGAACTTGATGCGGCAATGAAGCTGCGCTTCGAGGTCTTCAACCTTGAATTGCAAGAGGGGTTGCGCTCTTCCTACGAACGTGGCTACGACACCGACGCTTATGATGCCTATTGCGATCACTTAATCGTTAAGGACTTGG
Organism: Blastocatellia bacterium; assembly: GCA_044221525.1. Taxonomy (GTDB): domain Bacteria; phylum Acidobacteriota; class Blastocatellia; order RBC074; family RBC074; genus RBC074. The sequence continues at coordinate 42,424 of JBGAPB010000001.1, forward strand.
AGCTTGGCGAAATTGTCGGCACTTACCGGTTGCTACAACAGAAAGTCGCAGACAAAAACATCGGCTTCTATTCAGAGAATGAGTTCGATCTGGAAATTCTGAAAAGCTCAGTAAAAGCTAAAGGCGGTGAACTTCTGGAACTTGGCCGTTCGTGCATTGCCGAATCGCATCGCTCTTTCGCGACGATCAACCTGCTGTGGAGCGCGATTGTTCGTTATGCCGTTGAGCGCAGAATTACTCATCTGTTTGGTTGCGGCAGTCTTCATCTTACGGACACAAGCGAAGTTCAACAGGTTTATTCGTATCTGCGGGCTAAGCACCTGGCGGCGAAAGAATACAGCGTTTATCCGTTGGGCAGTTGCCGTATGGCTGTTGGAGAAGAAGCCGAGCCAGAGATTGATGCGCGTCTGGCAATTAAGAAGCTTTCGCCGATTCTGAAAGGTTATTTGCGAACCGGTGCGGTCATCTGCGGTGCTCCGGCCTATGACGCAGAGTTTGGCACGGCTGATGTGCTGGTGCTGGTCGAAGTTGCCAAGATGGCAGACCGTTATAAGCAGCATTATGCGATGGCGGCTTGCCAATGAGGTCAGTCGCTGATGCACGGATAAAGTTGCCAGGCAATGATTGGCAATTGCCGGGAGGAGTTATGTCAAGACGGATATTAAATGAGTGCGCATACTGCACTGATGGAATTGAAACTGATAACGGAATGATTGGTAGAGACAGAAAGGTTTATTGCTCAGACTTTTGCGTTGAAAAAGGCGAAGCTCTTTCTGAACGCGAATGGCGGCGGTTAATGAGTGTGGTCACAACAACGCGAACCTATGCATTGCCCGATCAATCCGCTCGTCCGGCTCAGACTTTACCTTGATTTGATCTCATCTTGAGCTTGATTTAACAGTCACCTTACCTTGACTTAACTGCTTATTGATAGAGTCCTCGCCTACCGCAATCAAATCATAAAAGTAGATAACGGGTTCAAGGTAGTGTTTTGGAAATGATGGTGTGGGTTTACCACAATGCCTGCAAGCCGACTAAATCCTGTCCTGGTTCTAGCAGAGTGCCACATCATCGTTTCCAAAACATTACTTGATCTCAAAAACATTTCGATTACGGGCAGACTTTTAACGTGCGGGCTGATTCAGCCTAAAACTCCAAAAGCTTTTGCCCGATCGGAGTCAACAGGAGAGACATTAAATGAGTTCACAAAGATTCAAATTGTCGGGCTTTTTTCTCAACATATCAGTCGTCCTTTTTGCGTTAACGATTGTTGCGTTCGGCCAAACCGACCAGGCGCGAATATCCGGTATTGTCAAAGATCAAACCGGCGCGGTTATTCCGGGCGCAAATGTCACTGTCAAAAACGAGCGCACTGGCGAAGTTCGCACAGCGACTTCAAACCAGGATGGTGGCTTTGCAATCACGAATCTGAAGCCATCCAGTTATATTGTTTCAGTTGCGTCAGCCAATTTCGCCAAGACCGATTACACCAATATCGAACTGGTTGTCGGTCAGGAGCTTAACCTGGAAGTTGAGTTGAAACCGGTTGGCGCGTCTGAGACGGTCAACATCGTAGGCGGCGAAGATGTTGCGCTGGATTCAAGTTCAGCGCGAATGGGGGCGAACGTCAATCAGCGCGAAGTCGGCGGTTTGCCTTTGAATGGCCGTCAATTGTCGCAGCTTTATTTACAAGCGCCTGGCGCGCTAAACAGCGGTTCTGGCACATTCGGCGATATCCGGTTTTCGGGGCGAGCTGTCCAGCAAAATGCGATCCGTTACGATGGCGTCGAAGGTTCAGCTATCATTGACGCTTCACCCGGCAATCTGAACGGTGAGATTCCTTCGCCTTTCCGTCTTCAGGCTTCGCTAGAAAACGTGCAGGAATTTCGTGTTGATTCAAACAGTTATCCGGCTGAATACGGAACCGGCACGGGCGGCCAAGTCAGCGTAGTCACCAAATCGGGTGGCAATCAATATCACGGTTCTGTTTTTGAATACCTGCGAAACGACAAGCTTGATTCGCGCAACTGGTTTGACCGTGGCACGAAATCGCCGCTGCGGTTGAATCAATTCGGAGCTTCGTTGGGAGGAGCAATAGTCAAAGACAAGCTCTTTTTCTTTGGCAGCTACGAAGGGTACCGTCTGCGTTCAGGCATCAATTTCTTTGAAGCCGTGCCCAGCGCCGCCGCTTGCGCGCGCGCTGTTGCCGCCGTGAAAGCGATTTGCGAACAGGGTTTTAAGAGCAGCAAGGCCGTCACTTTCCCAGGCACTTCGACCAACCCGGATTTCGATATTGCGCTGCTTAATGCCAGCAATCCGGTCAACGAGAATTCCGGCGCGTTGCGACTCGATTACAAAGCCAGCGACCGTAATTCGTTTTATGTTCGCTTTTTCCGCGATCAAGGAAACAACGATCAACCGCAGAACGTTTCGGGCAGCCGTGCGGTCATCAAATCGGTTCCGCAAAACGGCGTCTTTGCCTGGCAGAGCCTCTTTGGCCAGAAGGTCAATGAATTCAAGCTTGGTTATAACGGCGCTTTGACGCGAGTTTCGGGCGTTGCGCCGACGGTCAGCGGCATTGACCTGTCGGGTGTGACCATCAATCTGAGCGGCAGCGTGGCCAATAGCGGCATTGCCGGACAGGGTGCATCGTCGGGTATTTCAGTGCCGGGCGGATTGGTGCGCGCCAACAGCGCGACCAATGGCCGTGGCGCTCCGTATACGCCTTACACCATCGGGTTGATTGACAGCCTGGCGTGGTTGCGCGGCAATCACAATCTCAAATTCGGCGGCGAAGTTCGTTTTGTGCGCGCTTACACTGATCGTTTGGGCGGCACGACCTACAGCTTCTCAAACATCACAAATTTTCTGGCCAATAATGCTGCCACCGTTCAATACCTGGGAGACCTGAGCGCGGCCAGCCTGTTCAACAACGGAGCGACCGGCGAGCGGTTTGCCAAGCAAGAGTTTTACATTGGCTACGCGCAGGATGAATGGAAGATTCGCCCGAATCTGACCTTTAATTACGGTTTGCGCTACGAATACTTTTCGCCGTTGCGCGAAGACCAAGATAGACAAGTCGTTTTTGATATTTACAGCGGAACCATCCTGCCTTCGAACGTGATCCCATTGAAGGCAAACAAAAATAATTTCGCGCCACGTTTGTCACTTGCCTGGTCGCCAAAAGAGAAAAGCACAGGTTGGATTGGCGGTGGCAAAACCGTGATTCGCGCGGGCTTTGGCATCAACTATGGCCCTGGCCAGATGGAAGACCAGATTCAGCCGATTGAATCCGACCGCGTCAGCACGACGTTGAGCAACGTTAACAATGCGTTTCCAGTCAATCAGGCGACACTGGTTTCCAATTTTTCCAGCAACCCTAACAACCGCGGATTCCAACCGCGCGCTTACGACATTCAGAATTACACCTTCCCGGAACGCATCTTTTCTTACACGGTTTCGGTTCAGCAGGAATTGCCTTTCAAGCTGGGCCTGACTGTGGCCTATGTCGGCAGCCAGGGACGCAATTTGTTCCTGCGCAGCGTGGCCAATAACATTACGTCAGTGCTGACCAACGTCAATCCGGCCAGCAATGCCATTGTTATTCGTGAGTTTTCGATTGTGACGCCGGGCGCGGCTGGCACAAATCCGACGGTGCTGAATCCGTTTGCTGAAGTTGATTACAAACGCAGCGGAGGCCACGACAGCTACAATGCTTTGCAGGCGACACTGGCGCGTCGCTTCAATTCTGGTGTGACACTCAACGCGCAATACACTTTCGGAAAAAGTTACGGCAACACCGCTGGCTCGAACGAAGCCTCGACGGTGGCAAACAATGCGCGCAATACCGCCGACTTCGATTACGACAACGGCTACAACAACTTTGACGTTCGGCACACTTTCAATGTCAGCGCTATTTATGCGCTGCCATTCGGCAAGAATTTGACAGGCGTCAGCAAGAGCGTGTTAAGTGGCTGGGAAGTCGGCACGATCCTGAATTCGCGCAGCGGATTGCCCGTTCCTGTGCAAATTGTCCGGCCTGACGTGGTTTATGTGGACGCAGCCGGATTGGTCTATCAAACTCCGGCGGCGGGTCGCTCGGCAGTCATCAACACGCCGCGCGGTGGGGCTTCGCGCAACGTTCGCCGTCCAGACCTGATTCCGGGCGTCAATCCTTTCCTGAATTCAGATCGAACTGTTCTGAATCCGGCGGCCTTTGCGGCTCCTAAGCCGGGCACATTCGGCAACCTGGAGCGCAATTCCATTCACGGGCCAAACTTCTTTCAGCAGGATGTGATCCTGGCCAAGAAGTTCGCCATCACTGAAACGATGAACATCGAGTTCCGCACTGAAGTCTTCAACATCTTCAACGTGACGAACTTCGCCAACCCTCCGGGGACGTTACCGAACGTGCTTGGAACGGGCACGAATCAATTGCAGCCTGGGCAGGCCTTCACGGCTGCGGCGGCTGGAACCTTCGGCATTCTCAATCGCACGGTTGAGCGCACGGTTGGACTTGGCACAAATCGCCAGATTCAATTTGCGTTGCGGCTGAATTTCTAGCTTTACTTTGGTTAGTACCACGTGCTGTGGCTTGATGGGATTCGATTTTGCTTGTTGAAAAGACAGGCAAAATCGAATCCCTTTTTTCTGTTTTGGTTGTTCATCGTTTGGCGTCGCGCAAATTAACACTGATTCAAACCTCTTCTAACTTCGACTTAACTCCTGCCTAGTAAATTCAAACTTACATATCCAAGTATTACGTCACACAAAAACAATTCAAATTTCGAATAGGAGTAAAGACCCATGCGAGTTGCTCGCTTTCTTATCAACTTCAAATCGGGTTTGGCCGGAATGGCTCAAATCATCAACCGAACAGCTTTGGCTATGGCCTTTGTTGCGATTGCCGGAATTACTGTTTTCGCTCAATCCGAATCAGGAAGCGCCGCCATTGAGGGCACGATCACTGACCAGAACGCACAAGCAATCAAAGGCGTGACGGTCATGATTCGCAATCAAGAAACCGGTTACACCCGGCATTTGACTACAGATTATCGCGGCCAATTTATTGCCAGCGTAATGCCTGTTGGTATTTATGTCGTGAAGGCAACCGCAATAGGATTTGCAAATGTCCAACGTGAAAATGTGAGACTGACTGTGGGCAACACAGAAACCATCAACCTATCGTTAAAGGTAGCTTCAATTGCTGAAGAAGTGGTTGTGACTTCAGAGTCCACTGTTTTGGATTCCGAAGAATCCGCCACCGGCACGACTATCGGGCAACGTTCTGTCACCGAATTGCCGATTCGTGGACGCAACTTCACGGACTTTATTCAACTGACACCGGGCATCGTTCAGGATTCAGACCGTAAAGGTTTGGTCATTGCAGGACAGCGTTCAATCAATTCCAACATCGCGTTGGACGGCGCAGATTTTAACGACGCTTTGCAGGGTAATCAGCGCGGCGGCAATGACGCGGTGTTTTTCTTTCCGCAAACTGCCATCCGCGAATTCCAGGTTGTGCGTTCTGGCGCGTCTGCCGAAGTTGGGCGAACCGGCGCTGGTTTCGTCAATGCGGTCACCAAATCCGGCACAAACCAATTTCACGGTGAAGCTCTTTACCTGAATCGTAATCCGAACCTGACTTCGAATGATGCATTCGGCAACAAGGGCAACAATCAGCAGAACCAGTTTGGCGGATCTGTCGGTGGCGCGCTGAAAAAAGATCGCGCATTCTTTTTCATCGGTGCTGAGCAGAACTTTCTGCGCATTCCGTACTTCGTTCGCTTTGCAGCACCAGCCGCAGGCTTGACGGTTCCAGCAGACATTGCAAATCTGCAAGGCGAGCATACCAGCACAAACAATCCGACAGCAGTGTTTGCGCGCACCGACTTCATTCTTTCCCAGCAAAACACACTCAATATTCAATATACTTACGCGCGATTTCATGGTGAAAATTTCGGCGCACTGGCTGACGGAACCACACTGACTGATAATTTTGCTTCAACCAATTACAAGGCGGCTAATTCCAGCAACGGCGTCAAGCTTGGGTTGGTGACGGTTTTTGACGCGCGCATGGTTAACGAATTCCGAGCGCAGATCGCCACGGATCACCGTCTGGAAGAGCCGAATGTGATTGGTCCGGAAATTCGCATTGATAACTTCGGTAGGTTTGGAAATTCCAGCAGTCGCCCTCGTCGCTGGGAAACCGAACGTTACCAGCTTTCCGATAACCTGAGCTTGAATGCGGGCGCGCATCGGTTTCGCTTCGGGGCGGACTTGAACCTCAACGATTTCACCGCCCAACGTCAGTCAGATTACCTGGGTACGTGGCGTTTCAGCAGTCTGGCCGACTTCCTGAACGGCATTCCGCGTCGTCTTACTCAAACTGTTGTGCTGTTTCCTGATTTGATTGTCGCCAAAGGCTCGCAAAAGGAATTGGCATTTTTTGCTCAGGATCGCATCAAGCTTTCAAGGTCACTGACGCTGACTGCCGGATTGCGTTGGGAAGGTCAATGGAACCCGCAGCCAGTGCGCCCGAACCCGGCGCTACGCGAAACCACATTCATCCCGAACGATCTGGAGATGTGGCAACCACGTCTTGGGCTGGCCTGGGATCCGGGTGACAACGGTCGCACCGTCGTCCGTTTGTCGGCTGGGCTTTATGATTCGCGCACACCTTCAGTACTGTTCTTGCGAGTGTTTACCAACAACGATCTGGTGACAAAGGATTACAGCTTTGACGAACGCAGCGGCGCGTGCCGCACGGCGCTTGGGGCGGCCATTCCTGCAAACTGCGTGTTCCGCGGAACGGGCGCAATCGTCACTTATCCAAACATTCTGAACGCTGTTCCAGCCTTGCCGACGGGAATCGGCAACCGTGTGCAGTCGCGCGTTTTCGGGTTCCAGCCCGACTTCGTTAATCCGCGAACTTTCCAAACTTCGGCCACGGTCGAACAGAGTCTGGGCAAAGATTTCAGCTTGTCGGTTGGCTACGTTCACAGTTCCGCGTGGAATTTGCAGCGTCGTATTGATAAGAATTTGGGTGCCCCGACGATTGACGCAGCGACAGGTTATCCTCGCTTTCTGGCGGCGCGTCCCAATCCAACTATCGGAGTTTTTTCGATCAACGAATCGTCGGCGCATTCAAACTACGATGCCTTGTTAGTGAATCTGCAAAGACGTTTTGCTAAGCGTTACCAAGTCGGCTTCAATTACACATTCGCCGATAATCAGGATGACGATTCCAACGAACGCAACTTTTCGCGCGAAACAGTTCTGAATCCATTCGACCTGAAAGCCGAAGCCGGGCCGTCGAAACAGGATGTGCGTCACAACTTCAATTTTAACGGGCTGGTTGATCTGGGCGCAGGCTTTACGCTGAGCGGCATTCTGATCACACGTTCCGGCTTTCCATACACAGCGGTTGTGGGCGACGATATTCAAGGCGACAACAACACCGACAACGACCGCGCAGTCATCAACGGGCGCGTAGTCGGGCGCAACACGCTCCGCCAGCCGAAGTTTTTCAACCTGGATTTGCGATTGCTGAAATCGTTTAATCTGAGTGAAAACGTGCGACTGGCTTTCACGGCAGAGTTCTTCAATGTGACACGAGCATCTAACAAAAACTTCGGCGTGGATGGGATCAGCGTTTACGGAAATGCTGGAAATAATTTACCGGCTGTCAACGTGCCGACCGTGTTCCCATTGCCGGGCGAAGCGTTCACTGCGCCTTCAACGGCAAGGTTTGGAGGGCCGCGCCAACTGCAACTTGGCGCTCGGTTAGTATTCTGAAAACCTTGGTTGTCTAGGGAATCAGGCTGGCTGGTGGTTTAACTGCCGGTCAGCCTGAATTCAATTTATGGAGATGCAAAATGAGCCTTGCTAAACGAATCATTGCCGAAACCATTGGCACCACTTTGCTATTGGCAGCAGTGATTGGTTCGGGAATTATGGGCGATCGGTTGTCAGGTGGAAATGTGGCAATTGCGTTGCTTGCCAACACGCTGGCAACAGGGGCCGCTCTGGTTGCGCTGATTCTGACTTTTGGAACAATTTCTGGCGCTCATTTCAACCCGGCTGTGACGCTGGCCAATGCCAGGCAGGGAAGTTTGGCTTGGAATGAAGTGCCTGGTTACATCGCTGCACAAATAATCGGAGCTTTTGCCGGGGGCGCCACTGCTCAGTTGATGTTTGGTATGCCAATTTTTTTCGCTTCGCATAAAGTTCGCGCGGGCGGAGCGCAGATGTTCAGTGAATTCGTTGCAACGTTCGGATTACTGGCAGTGATTTTGGGAGTTTCCAGAAGTAAGAACACTGTCGTGCCATTTGCTGTTGCCGCCTACATCACAGCGGCGTATTGGTTTACGTCTTCGACTTCGTTTGCCAACCCAGCTGTGACTCTGGCGCGTGCGGCAAGCGACACCTTTGCGGGAATCAGGATGGCTGATGTGCCGGGGTTTGTAGTTGCCCAGCTTTTAGGCGCAATGGCTGCGGTTTGGTTATTCAATTGGTTGCTGCCAGTTGAGAAACAAACCATGCAAAAAGACGAATCATGTTGCGAAGAAGTCGAGGCATTACAGAGTGCGCTCGCCACTGTCTTTCAACCGGAACAGAATTCGCGAACAGGGCGAGAACAAGGAAATCTTTCCAGTCAGCAAGCAAAGTAAAAAGAGGGAACTGATGAGTGAAAAAAAGAGGGTTTTGATTCTTTGCACAGGCAATTCGGCGCGCAGTCAGATGGCTGAGGGCATTATGAGACACGACGGAGAAGAGGCTTTTGAAGTTTTCAGCGCCGGCACTCGCGCCAGTTTCGTTCGGCCAGAAGCGATTCAGGCAATGGCGGAAATCGGGATTGATATTTCAGGCCACCGGTCAAAAAACGTAGACGAATTCATGGGGCAGAGCTTTGATTTCGTCATTACAGTTTGCGACCACGCCAACGAAGTTTGCCCTGTGTTTCCCGGAAAGTCCGAGCGCATTCATCACAGCTTTGAAGACCCTCCGGCGCCCGGCATGGCCGATGCTGAAACTGCGTTGGCAGTGTTTCGTCGAGTCAGAGATGAGATTCGATTGTGGTTGAGAGAATTCATTCGGCAGCACAGTCAGGTTTGTTGACTTGCTCTGTATTTTGGGAAATTGCATCACCGTGGTTTGGCCGTTAGACTGCGCCCTGCTCGTGAGCGTTATTCCAAATTATCAGGAGACAATTTAATGAATCAATCGAAGCCGACAGGGGCAACGCCCGTCCGTCTGGTTCAGATCGAAGGGGTCAAGAAACAAGACGGGCAACAAGCTGAACTCAATATCCCAGTTTTGACCGACCGCCAGATTTTTCAAAAGAAAGCCTACGTTGGCTATCGCAAAATCATCGGCTTCTTTTATACCAGTCATTCTTATGGCGCGACACGGCGCTGGTTGTTTTCGCATATTCTGCCGGACAAGGTTCTGTATCGCTGGAAACCCTACTTGCGCGGCGAGTGCAATCGTTGCGGAGCCTGCTGCAAAATCGTTTACCAGTGCTCGTTTTATTATGAAAGCGAGGACTCATCGGCTTGTTCCATCTACACATCGGAAAAGCATGCGCCGACTGCCTGTGTCACCTTCCCATTTGATCCGACTGATCTGGACGAAGTGAAGCGCGAGATTCTGCCGGGGACTTGTCCTTTTTACTTTGAAGGCCAGCCGGAACATCCGACAACCTGGGGAGCGTTGAAAGCCGAAATTCGCGCAGCGTTGGGCAAACGCGTAGACAAGTTGAAAGAGATATTTGAGTTTTGAGAGAGAAGCAGTTTCTATCGCGAAGGCACACAAAGAAGGCACGGAGAAAGGCAGGAGGAGAAACAGGATTTACAAGATTGAACAGGATTGGATTTAACGACTCAATCGAACTCTTTATCCTGTTGTCCAAAGTTTTTCTTCTTTGTGTTTTCTTGCTTAAACTTCGTGCGGAAATTTTTTTGGCTGCTTAAACGACCTTGTAATCGCCTTCGCGTGGGTTGGCGGGTTCGGAAATTTTCTTGCGAGGGCGCAAATTCAACCGGCGGCCTGTGATCAGTCGAGCGCCGCGTTGGTAAGTAAAGTACGACCAAGCCCAATTGAACAGCACCGCGAATCGGTTGCGGAATCCAATCAAGAAAAAAATGTGCAAACCCAGCCAAAACAGCCAGGCTGGAAATCCTGATAGTTTCAGCTTGCCTACGTGAGCGATAGCGGCCTTGCGGCCAATGGTGGCCATCGTTCCTTTGTCCGTGTAATGAAAATCTTCGCGCGGCTGACCGGCCAAATCTTTGTTTATATTGCGAGCGACGCATTCGCCCATTTGCATAGCAACCGGGCTGACGCCGGGCAGTGGCTTTTCATCCTGAATGAACAAAGTCATATCGCCGATGGCGAAAACGTTGCTGTGGCCGGGAATGCTCAAATCTTTGGTGACGACAATGCGACCGGCTCGGTCGGTTTCAACTCCCAGCGATTGAGTCAACGCTGTTGCTCGAACGCCAGCCCCCCAAATTACCGTAGCCGCGTTGATCTTTTCCGCATCCAGGCCTTTGGGCAGATAAACGCCGGTCTCGTCAATGTTTGTAACTTGAGCGCCAGTGCGGACTTTGACTCCAAGCGCAGTCAATTGCCTCAGCGCGCTGTCTGAAAGGTCGGGCGTGAAACTGGCCAGGATTTTTTCGCCACCTTCGAGCAATAAAATCTCTGCGGATTCGGGGTGGATAGTTCGAAAATCTCTCGCCAAAACGTAACGAGCCAGTTCGGCAATCGAACCTGCCAGTTCGACTCCAGTCGGGCCTCCGCCGACTACGACAAAAGTCAACAACTCGCGGCGGCGCTGCGGATCGGTTTCTTTTTCGGCGGCTTCAAAAGCCATCAGGACTCGGCGGCGAATTTCCACCGCATCGTCCAAATCCTTTAGACCTGGAGCAAACTGTTCCCATTCGTCGTGGCCGAAATAGCTGGTGCGCCCGCCGGTCGCCAGCAACAGATAATCGTAACTCAGTCGCTGTTCTCCCAAAACGACTTCGTGATTGGCGAAATCAACTCCGGTGGCTTCGGCCAGCAGCACCGTGACGTTTTTCTGGCTGCGAAGAATTGATCGAATCGGTTCGGCAATGTCGGCTGGCGACAAACCGGCCATCGCTACCTGATAAAGCAACGGCTGGAATAGGTGATGGTTCGTGCGGTCAATAACAGTGATGCGAACCGGCGCGCGTTTCAGAGCTTGCGCCGCCGTCAGTCCGCCGAACCCGGCTCCGATGATGACAAGGTGTGGGACAGTTGGCATTAGTGGTCTAGGTTGCGGCAGTTGCGGCAGTTGCAGCAGCGGCATCGCGCATGCGTTTTTCCTGAGCCGTCAAAACCTGGCTTCCAGTTGGAGTGGCGATGGAGATTAATCCCAATCCCAACCCCTTCAAATTGTTGTGCCAGAGCGGTTCGCCTGTCCTGGTGTCCAGGCAGAAGATTTCGCCTTTGGTCGTGGCGTAAAGCTGATTGCCGTCCAACACAACGTTGACGAAATCGCCGCCTTTCAACGTCGTTCGCCAGAGTTCTTCGCCGGTTGCGCGATTGAGCGCAATGACGGCTCCTTTGATTCCAAGATAAATTGCATTCAAAGCCATTACGAATTTCTCCTTAGCTTAGTACTCGTAACAAAACGCCGATTTGTTTAGTTGTTGGATGCGCGGTGATTTCTTTCAGCGCGGCTTGAAGCTGTTTTTCCTTCACTCGATGAGTCAGCAAAACGATGGTTGCCGTGCCGTCTTCGGTCACGCCACGCTGCGTGAAGCTGTGCAAACTGACTCCGTGATTGCCGAATGCCAGACCTAAGTGGCCGATGACTCCGGGCGAATCGTGGGTTTCCAGCCGTATGTAATAGCCGTTTTCGGATTCTTCAATCGGCATGACCTGACTGACTTCGGAACTGATTGGCAGTTGAAAGTACCGCGCAAAGTCTGGCAGTTTGACTGCGCTGGCGATGTTGATGACATCGCCCACGACGGCGCTGGCGGTTGGGTAACGCCCGGCTCCTGGCCCCATCAGCATGATTTCGCCTACGGCGCTGCCACTTATAAAGATGGCGTTGTTGACACCGTCAACTCCGGCCAGCGGATGGCCACGGGGGACCAGCATCGGATGAACGCGAACATCCAGCGCGTCATTTTCTCCGCGCTGAGCCAGTCCGATCATCTTGATGCGGTAACCGAACTCGCGCGCCAGCTTGATGTCCAAATCGGTGATTTCGGTGATGCCTTGCCGATAGACTTTATCCACTTCTATGGGAGCCTGAAACGCCAGCGAAGATAGAATTGTGATTTTGTAAACCACATCGCGGCCTTCTATGTCGTCGCCGGGGTCGGCTTCGGCAAAGCCTGCGGCCTGAGCTTCAGCCAGCGCGTCGGCAAAAGATTTCTGCTCGCGCTCCATTTTGGTCAGGATGTAATTGGTTGTGCCGTTGACTATTCCGGCGACTCGCGAAACTTTGTTGGCCTGCAATCCGCGCTGCAAGGTCGAAATCAGTGGGATGCCTCCGCCGACTGCGGCTTCAAAAAAGATCGTCACGTTGTGCTGATTGGCCAGGGCGAACAGCTCCGGGCCGTGTTTGGCTATCAGTTCCTTGTTGGCGGTGACGATGTGTTTGCCGGTGGTGATGGCGCGTTTGACGACTTCGTAAGCCGGATCAATTCCGCCCGCGACTTCGACCAGGATTTCAATGCCTGGATCGTCTGCCAGCTTGAACGGGTCTTCATTGATCTCGAACTGCGAAAAATCGAAGTCTCTTGTTTTGCCGCGGTCACGCACCGAAATGGAGCGAATCTCGAATTGCGGGTTGTCACGCAACAGAGCGACTACGCCTGTGCCGACAGTTCCCAAACCAAAAATGCCAAGGGTTGTTTTAGTACTCATAAGATCGGACTTCTGTTGATTCAAAGTGGTGAGAATGAGGGCGAAGCTTAACTGCCGATTTCGGCGCATGCAAACCGGTGATTCGACTGCAAGCTGTTCAGCCGCCGTCCGTTCAGCCACTGCTGTCCGAGGCGGTCTAACTGAAGCTATTATTTGACACTTTTAGCTGAGGTCAGCTACTTTGGGTCAAAATCTAAGTGGTATTTTCAGGGGAAAACAATGAGGACAATTTTTCAAGATACGGAAGCCAACGCTCGTGCAGAAGAGGTTGGAAAAAACACCGGGAACAAATATCTGCTGGTGGTTTTGTGGGGAGTGACGATAGCGTTTTTGGTCGGAACCTGGGGCGTTTATCGTTGGGCTAACTCCCGCCCGGCTCCTTTGCCGCCACCGCCACCGGTATCGCTTCAGGATTTGAAGCAGGTTGCCAAAGTTTATACAGAGTTCAACGGCTTTGTCCGCGAAGGCAAATGGACGGAGGCTGAAGCGATGATTTCAACCGCCGCTCGCCAGAAATTGACGACTGAAAATAAAACTCTGCGCGATGTTCTGTTCGGTAAATTCAAAGACCTCAAGCTGGTACAAACCGACGGCACGCCTGATGTTGACCGCTCCGATCCGAATGTATTCAAACAAAGCTTCGTTTACGCTTTCACCGACGAACAGGTCGCCAAATCCGAAAGCAAAATTGTTACGCTGTCCCTGATTATCGAAAACGGCAAAATTGTCCTCAGCAATTGGGAGGAAGATAAGCCCGAAGAAGCGAAACCGGAAGACAAGAAAGCAGACAGCAAAAAAGCCTGACAAGGAGTCATTTATGCTGAAAGTCGTTATTGCATTGGGAATGTGTTTGGCTTTTGTAGCCGCCTATTCAGCGCAATCGCCTAAACCTGCCAAACAAGAAAAACAGAAAACCGAGCAGGGCAAGCCGGAGAAAAAGGCCAGGGAGAAAGTAGTGAAGACCGAAGAAGAATGGAAGAAGGAGTTGACGCCGATACAGTTTTACGTTGCGCGTCAAAAAGGAACCGAGCGAGCTTTCACCGGAGAGTATTGGGACAACCACGAAGACGGCGTATACGTTTGCGTTGCCTGCGGGCAGGAGCTGTTCAGTTCAAAACACAAATTTGAATCAGGAACAGGTTGGCCAAGTTACTGGCAACCGATTGAGAAGGCCAATGTTGCCACTCACGAAGATAACAGTTTTGGCATGCAACGAGTCGAAGTCCTGTGCAGCCGTTGCGATTCCCATCTGGGACATATCTTCGACGATGGACCTAAGCCGACCGGTTTGCGTTATTGCATCAATTCAGCTTCGCTGAAGTTCGTCAAAAAATAACAACCGCCCTCAACGCCAGCCCGGTAAGATTAACGGCCAGACGTATAGCCAGTTCCAGCCCGGACCATAAGCGCCGAAAGAAAAATTATGACCAATCGAGACATTGTTTACTGCGCCGGAGGCATTCTCTGGCGCGAAGCCAGGCAGCAAGTTTTGCTGGTAAAAAGCCGTGAAGACAATGCCTGGAAACTTCCCAAAGGTCACGTTGACGAAGGCGAGAATTGGGAAGCCGCTGCTCAACGCGAAGTCAAAGAAGAAACCGGCTATGACACGGTGATCACAGACTTCGCCGGTTTCAGAAAATACCCTGTCAAAAAACGCCTGAAAGTTGTGCTGTACTGGCATATGGAACCGGTCGGCGATCAGCAATTCCAGCCATCGGATGAAATCGAATGTTGCGAATGGCTGGCGGTGGGTGATGCCGTAAATCGGCTGACTTTCATGAACGACAAGCAACTTTTACTGAGCTTCACAGAAGATGGCATCCGTTCCTAACGATAACCCGCAATTGATGGTAGAAATCGCCGGAGTGCGTTTCAACAACCCTGTTTGGACTGCCAGCGGAACCTGCGGTTACGGTCTGGACATGGCCGAACTGATTGACCTAAATCGGCTGGGCGGCATTTGCACAAAAGGTTTGTCGGCAAAGCCTATGCGCGGCAATGCTCCGTGGCGAATTGTCGAAACTCACGGCGGAATGTTGAACGCCATCGGTTTGCAGAACATAGGCGCGCGCGCTTTTGTTGAAGACAAGCTGCCGCAATTGCGAAGTTATGACACGAGAATTGTGCCTAACGTTTTTGGTTACACGATTGACGAATACATCGAAGCCATCAAAATCCTGGAAGACGGCGAAGGCATTCATGCTTACGAACTGAACATTTCCTGTCCGAACGTCAAAGCCGGCGGAGAAAGTTTTGCCAACGACCCTCGGCAGGCTGCCGCTGTTACTGCCGCAGTTAAAGGCGCTGCCAGCCGCCCTGTGATTGTCAAAATGTCGCCGAACGTCACTGACGTGGCCGCTGTTGCCGTCGCAGTTGAATCCGCCGGAGCCGATGCTTTGTCGCTTATAAACACTGCCGTTGGGATGGCGATTGACATCAACACTCGACGGCCACGTCTGGCGAACAAAACCGGCGGGCTGTCCGGCCCGGCGATTAAACCAATTGCGGTGCGTTGTGTGTTTCAAGCTTCGCGGGCTGTTAAAATCCCTTTGGTTGGAATTGGCGGAATCGCAACGACAGAAGACGCTCTGGAATTCATCATCGCCGGAGCTTCGGCGGTTCAAGTTGGCACTGCAAACTTTTACGATCCGTCGGCTTCGATGAAGATCGTGGATGGTTTGGCCGAATACTGTCAGCGAAACAATTTGAAGAGCATCAACGATCTGGTCGGCTCAGTGGTAGTGGATTGAGACGACGCAGCGTTGGGAGGCGCAATGAAACTCCTGGCCTTTTCTCTGTTATGTTTTCTGACCTGGTTGCCGCTTGGCGGAAACTCGAACGTCGTTGTGATTGCTGCACAACCCGTCAAACTTTCGTTGAGCTTGGAACCGGCGCAACCCATCAATGGTTCGCCAATTCTGTTTCGTATCTGGCCTGGTCAGCCGCTGAAATCGCTCAGTGGAACGTGGCTGGGGCATAGGGTGTTATTTGAATTCGATCAAGCAGGCAAAGTCTGGTGTGGCTTTGCGGGGGCTGAGCTTGGTGCTTCTGCCGGAGCGCATCCGCTTCGACTGGAATATGTTTCGGCCAACGGCGCGCGCTCAATCTCCATTCAAAATGTCACGGTTGGTCTGGGAACTTACCCAAGCAGCACTCTGACTGTGGACGACAAGTTTTTGAAGCCTGACGCCGAAACTCAAGTTCGGATCAGGCAAGAGCGCGAGCTAAAGCGCCAGGTCTTTCGTCGGTTTGGCAGCAGTCGCCTGTGGAAAGGCGGTTTCGATGCTCCGGTTGATAACATCGTCACTGGATTATTTGGCGTGCGAAGGATTTTCAACGGCAAACACCGCAGCACGCATCAAGGTTTGGATTATCGCGCCGCGCTTGGAACTCCAGTCAAAGCTATGAACTCCGGCGAAGTGATTCTGGCGCGCCAGATGTTTTACGAAGGCGGCCTGGTTGTGATTGATCACGGGCACGGTTTGCTGACTTTGTATTTGCACCTGTCCGAGTTCAAAACCAAAGAAGGCAGCCGGGTTGCCAAAGGGCAAGTCATTGGTTTGAGCGGCGCAACCGGCAGGGTGACTTCCGAACATTTGCACGTCGCGGTTCGTTGGCAAGGTGAATATCTTGACCCTGCGACTCTGTTGACCATGAACTTACCTTGAGTGAATAGGAGAACCTTTAGTTTGCAAATCCGCAACCCGCAATCCGTAATCCGCAATCCTATAGTTGTAGCTTTAGACGTTGATACGGCTGAACAGGCTTTGTCGTTGGTCGAGCGTTTGCGCGGCAAAGTTGGGATGTTCAAGGTCGGCAAGCAGCTTTTCACTGCCACCGGGCCAGACATTGTTCGCCGGATCATAGGTATGGGTGAACAGGTTTTTCTCGATCTGAAATTCCACGACATTCCGAACACAGTGGCGAAGGCTGGGATCGAAGCAGCCCGTTTGGGAGTCAGTATCTTCAACGTTCACGCGATGGGCGGATCGAAGATGATGAGTTCTGTCGCCGAAGCCGTGAACGAAACCGTCGAACGCGAGCGAATCGCTCGCCCGCTGATTCTGGGCGTGACAGTGTTGACCAGCCACACTCAGGAATCGTTGATTGAAATCGGCATTGAACGAACGCTGGAAGATCAGGTTGTCGCATTGGCTGGGTTGTGTGAAAAATCCGGCATTGACGGAGTCGTTGCTTCGCCTCAGGAGATTGTGCCAATCAGAAAAGCAGTGGATAATCCCGGCTTCGTGATTTTGACGCCGGGCGTTAGACCCGCAGGCGCGGCGCTGAATGACCAAAGCCGTGTCATGACTCCCGGCGAAGCAATTTCAGCCGGAGCAAATTTTTTAGTCGTTGGACGCCCCATAACTGCCGCAGATGACCCAGCGATGGCTGCTCAAAAAATTCTGGAAGAAATTGAACAGGCATCCGATAAACCCTCGCCCAAAGATTTTCAGCAGTAAGGCGGAATAATTTTAATGTCGTTTTATAGGTTAGCTCGCAAAATAGTATTTGGTTTAACTGCCGTCGCCGCGATTAGTTATGGCTGGACGCTTTATGCTTACCAACAGCAAGGTGGTCTGACTCCGCCTCCAAAACCCTCCGAATCCAAAACTTCTTCGACTTCTTCAACTTCTTCAACTTCTTCATCGGGCACAACTGGTGCCGCGACAGCTGCCAATGGCTTGCCCGAATACGATGGTTCAACGCTCAGAGTTGGCGAACGGTTGACCTACAACGTTACGTTTTCAGAGTTTGCTGTCGCAGGACGAATTGAGATGGAAGTTGTCGAACAAGGCAACTTCTTCGGTCAGGATGGTTACCAGATCAGAACCAAGGCCGAGTCTGTCGGGCAGGTTCGCTCGTTGTTTGGCGACATTGACCATCAATACACCGCTTATGTTAATCCCCGAACCGCAATTCCTTACCGATTGGTGCAATCTATTCGGCAGGGAAAAACATCAACCGAAGACACCATAGTTTTTGATCAAGCCAAACAACAGGCGACTTTTTCCGACGACAGTTCGGTTGGAATTTCACCTGGAACATTCGACCTGACTTCGCTGATTTATGCGATGCGTTTGCAGGGAGTGCCGGAAAACGGCAAACGAAAATTCACGGTGCTTTTGGACAAAGAGTTGGTTGAATTTGAAGCAGTCAGTAAAGGTCGTGAACAACTGGTTACTCAGACAGGGAATTACACGGCCATTCAGGTCAAACTTTATCCGCAGAATAAAAAATATAAAAAGTATCGCGGCTACGTCTGGTTTTCAGATGACGCCCAACGATTGCCTTTGGCGGTAAAAGCAACACTGTCGTTTGGCGAACTGCGCGCTGACCTGACCAATGCTTCGATTGCCGTTCGCGACGCGACTTCGCTGGCCAAAGTAAAAGAGTGGATTGATGAATCCGGCAACAACAGATCGCCGAGCGGCGGGAATTCGTCTGGCGCACCTTCGGGTAACAATGGCAATAAAAACAGCATAGTGGTTGTTGATACGCCGGGTTCCAAATCAAACAAAGGCGCTGAACCTTCGCCCAATCTGCCATTCAGCGTTGGAGAAAGGTTGAATTACGAAGTGTCGTGGGGGCAGTTTTCCGCAGTCGGTAAGGTCAGTTTTGAAGTCCGACAGCAGGGAATGCTGGGCGCAAACCGCGTCTTTGAATTTTACGGCGAAGCTTCGACATTGGGCGCGGCCAGGTCTTTGATCAGTGTCAACGATCAAGCAAATAGCTTTGTCATGGTTGATTCGTTGTTGCCTGTGAAAACCGATGTGCGATTGCGCGAAGGCCGTCGCACCAAACTTACTTCGGCGACTTATGACTGGTCGAAAAAGTCCGTAACTTTATCCAGCGGAACCAGCGTTCAACTTCAACCCGGCACGCTTGACCTGCTTACGCTGTTTTACGTCATCCGCGCTGCTGATTTGAAACCCGGCAAGACTCACAGCTTTCCATTTCTGGATGCCAATCACCGAATGCAGTTTGTAAACGTGAACGTCATTAAACAGGAAAGCATTGGCGGGCCGATGGGAACGCGCGAAGCTCTGCAACTGGACATTGTGACGCCAGCGCCGACGCCAATTTTGATGGCTCAGGTTTGGGTTTCGAATGATGCAAAACGTCTGCCGCTTTATTTCGCCACGCGAACCAGATTCGGCGAACTGCGGTTCCAGATGACCAGCGCGTCCAACACAAAATAAATCGGGTCAACAGCAAATAGATGTGGGCAGAAAGAATTTATAGTTCTTTCTGCCCGCATCTTCTTTGCTAGCTTTTGCTTTATCGCGGCCTGGCAATAAGCAAACTTGAAAGTGTTTCTTGCTGGCGATCGCTGAGCTTGCCTGCTGCCGCCAATCGTGCGCGGCCATTCAATTCAATCCGCAGCCCGTAATTTTTCACCCTTTCAGCCAGATCAATTTCCCGCGTGCCTTCTATGTCTTCCCGAATCAAACGAGCGAAATCGCCTTGCTTGCCGAGTTCTACCAACACTTCACGATTGCCAATTTCGCGGTCAGAGTTGGCATACAAAGCTCTCATCACATCTGCCAAATTCAGTTTCGAGCGGCTTTGCCAGCGCAGTTCCAGATCGTACAGCGCTGCGACCAGCATGCCTTTGCGATAAACCAGGTCATAACTTGCGGCGCTGGCGAATTTATCCGGCGAAGCCTCAATCAACGAAACCTGAGCGCGCATTGGGTTGAACATGTAAGCGTCGTATTCACTGTTGACCGCGTCCAGGTATTCGTTCAAATCAATCAGTCGCAATTCAGCCAAGGTCATCAACGCCACATATCGCGTAAAGCCTTCCCAAAACCAGTCGAAGTTTTCCCTGATGCGAAATGCGTTCGGCAGGTAAAAGTGAAACATCTCGTGCGCCAGATGGCGGCGGAAATGTTTCAGCGTTTGGTCTGAGTTGTTGTTCGTGTTCAGCATCAGCACGACGGTTCGGCCAATGGTCACGGCGCTTGATCGCAACCCCGTCAGCGGTTGAGGGAATGGCATAATCGTCACCAGAAAATCGCCTTGCTCACGACTGCCGATCATAGCCGCCTGTTGCCGTGCGATGTCGGCGGCCAGCGGAAAAATATCCTGGTCGGAAAAATTCCACTCACCGGCAATGGCGACTCGCAGGTTCGTCTGGCCGATCTGGGTTGTTTGTTCTCTGAACCTGGCAAGAAAGAAAACCGCGTGCGCGCTGTCGGCAAAGTCAAAACCGCCATCGCGTTCAAGTTCAGTCGTCGCCAGTTGCCAATCTTTCGGGGTGGAAATTTTCAATCGAGTTGGGTTGTTTGATTCGCAACCTTGCTCGCTTGAACAAACTCGCGGCAACAGGTCAGCCATCATTAAAACAGCGGAGTCAGTGCCAATGGTTGAGGTCAGCGCGAATTGAGACGGATCAAGCGCACGCGCCAGTCTCATCTCGTAACTGATTTTCACCGGGCCAGGTTTAGCTGAAATCAGGTACAACCCGTTGCCGCGAATTTCCACAGGCAGAGCTTCCCCGCTGGCCGTGGCGATTTTCAGCGAATGAACGCGCTCGCTCAGCCGATCAACTCCGGCAAACCGGTCAACAAAGCTGATTGCCGTTTTGTCTTTGCCCGATATTTCAACCGAACAGGAAATCTCCAACGAATGATTGGGTTGTGAAAGACGGCTGATCTGGCAATTGATTGGCGTTGGTTGCGACGATTGCCCGTAAGCAGTGAAGCTGAAAAAGGCGAGCAGCGAAATGAACAACCGGAAGTTTATGTTCACAGGTCTTCAAAATGCAGGTTGATTCGATACATTGTGTCAACGATCAACACGGCGATGGGCGGGTAAACCATGGCGACGAACAGTGAATCCTGCATTGTCCAGCCATCGTTTGGCTGAGTCGGCGAATCCGTCAGCACACCGATCAACATACCGGCAAGCAAGGAAAGCAAATATCCGCAAACTACAAAAGTCCAGGCGACGCTGCGTTTGAATCGTTTGTCGTCTTTTTTGCGGCGGCGGGAAATTGAGATTCGTTCAGGAGTGTAAGTGTAATGGTCGAAATGCTCTTTCAGGCTTTTGAACAGGTGCCAGACGCCGACGGCAAACAAAACGATAATGGTGATTTTCCAAGCCAAGTGTCTGGGGTCGAAGATGGAAGGATTCATTGCCACAAAAAACGTCGAAACGAAAAGCGTGACTGTCGTGTAAACGGCTTTGCCACGGGCGCGGACTTCTTCACGTTCGCGTTCCAGCCACTCATTGACAACCTGATTTGCGCGTTCCTGGTAATAAGCCTGACGAGCGGCTCTGTTTTCCTGAGCGTTGGCCTGGCGGGCGGAAGTTGTCTGAGTTCGCCCGGTGCGGTCATAAGAAAGGCGTCGTTCCGGGTCAATCAATACGTGATAAGCGTCGTTGATCTGAGCAAAACGGTTTGCCGCCGATGGATCGGAGTTCACGTCAGGATGATACTGGCGCGCCAATCGGCGGTAAGCGGATTTGATTTCAGTGTTTTTAGCCGTGCGGGTGATTCCCAGAACGGCATACAGATCAAGCATCGTTTATCACTCAATGGAAAACTCGTCGGTCAATTCGGCGGGGCCGCCGAATCGCAGCCGTATTTTACGTAGCCTTCACGCAGTTTCAAGCTAGATGTTCTTTAGCCTATATATTTTTATCAAACATTGCGCGGCGATTTACTCAACTTGTGCCCGATGCCTATAATTCGTCAGTCAATTCACGAAGCATCTTTCTCAAGCTGTCTTTTCAGATTTCAATGCAACTTTGGTTTTCGCCTTCGCGTACAGCCGAGCCGATTGTGACCCCCCACATAAACAGATTTTATTCACTGGGAGAAATTTATGGCATCCATCCGTCGTTCCGAATCCTTTCCGGCCCAATTCTTTTCAAATCGTAACCGTTTCTTTAAGCATTTGACTGTTCGCTCCAGCCGTTCGGCAATTATTTTAGCCAGCTTGGCGCTGTTGCTGCTTGGCGCGCTGCGTTTTGGCAACTTGCTGCCAGCAATGCGAGCCGCCGCGACGGTTCAAAACAGCGTCTCAGTAACCAGTGTTTCGGCGGCCAGCTATGTTCCTTCCCCGGCGCCGCTTGGACAGAATTCAATTGCCGCGGCATTCGGAACCGAACTGGCATCAGGCCTTCAAGTCGCAACGACCCAGCCTTTGCCGACAACGCTTGGCGGAACGACGGTAACGGTCGGAGGCATTGCGGCTCAGTTGTTTTTCGCTTCGCCGGGGCAAGTCAATTATCTGGTTCCGTCCAATGTCCCGCCCGGTGATGCGGAGGTGGTGGTAACTGCCAACGCGATCAATGGAGACCAGATTGTTTCGCGCGGCCAAATCAAAGTTGCAGCCAGCGCGCCTGCCATCTTCACCGCCAATTCCAACGGAGTAGGCGTTCCAGCTGCAGTCACTGGCCGCGTTAATGCCAATAACCAGTTTGTCTTCGATCCGAATCCGCCGTTTGAACCTGATCCAGTCACACCGGGACGATTGATAGCCTCGCCAATTGACGTAGGCACATCCACTCAACCGGCGTTTTTGATTTTGTACGCTACTGGACTCCGAAACGCCGCCGCAGGTTCCGTCAGGGCGATCATTGGCGGCATTGAAGTTCCGGTCGAGCCGGTCGCCGCTCCGGGCTTTACGGGGCTGGATCAAGTCAACTTGCAGATTCCGCTCAGTTTGAAAGGACGCGGTCTGGTGGACGTGTCAATTGTTGCCGCTGGAGTTTCGTCAAATTCAGTCGCGGTCAATCTGGCCGGGACGCCCAGCGCCACGCTGGCCATCACAAGTTTCAGCATCACCGAAGCCGCAATTGCCGGACAAACCATCAGCATCAACGGCAATGGATTTTCGACCAACGCAGCCGACAATGTCGTTCGTTTCGGGTCGGCTCAGGCTCGCGTCATTGCGGCGACGACGAATCAGTTGACGGTGATCGTTCCTTTCGGAGCCGAATCCGGGCGAGTGTTGATTCAAAACCAGTTGGGTGAAACCCGCAGCGCGGCTTCGTTTAGAGTCAAAACTTCGCTGAGCGGAATTGTGCAATCAACCGGTTCGACAACTTCAGAGCCTGTGCCGTTGGAAGGGGTGGCAGTTCGCGTCGTCGGAACGAACATCAGCGTGCGAACCAATTTGCAGGGAGCTTTTGTCGTGGCGGATGTTCCGCCCGGCCCGGCTCAGGTTGAAGTTGACGGAGCGACGACGAACGTTTCGCCGCCATTCCCGCGCATCACGCTGAAGAAAACTGTCCTTGCCGACCGCGACAATCAGATCGTCCAACCCGTCAGTTTGCAGCAAACCAATGGCGGTTCAGGCACTGTTGGCAGCTTTGATGGTGATGGGGCGTCGGTGGCCGGTGATCGGTTGTCGGTTGTCGGTGACCAGTTAATGGCCGCGTTGAATCAAAAGCGGCGGGCGACGAACGAAGCCGAATCGCCGACCACTGACAACCGGCAACCGACCGCCAAACAACAAGGAGCAAACAAAAACACAGTCATTTCCGACCAGGGCGTTTCGCTGGAAGTTCCGATTGGGACAACGATGAAATTTCCAGACGGCAAAACCAGGGGATCCGTTCAACTGACTGTTGTGAATCGGTCGCGGCTGCCGGGGCTGTCCTTGCCGGTTGGAGTTTATTCGTCTGTCATCGCGCAGATTACTCCGCTGGGCGCGCAGTTTTCGCCGGGGGCGAGTTTGACCTTACCGAATCCCGATTCGGCCAATCTGCCGCCAGGAGCGAAAGTGGATTTGTACCGTTACGATTTTCAGGCGGGAGTTTTTATCAAACGTGGCACGGCGACAGTTTCGGTTGATCGTTCGCAAGTCGTTTCAGACGGTCGCGTAGTTGATCTGGCCAGTTTGTGGTTTGCCGCCACGCCACGCGGAGTAACAACTGTTGTTGGTCGTGTCATTAACGAATTCAGCTTGCCGGTTGCAGGAGCGCAAGTCACGGTCAATGGTCGAGCCGGCACGACGGATTCAAACGGAGGTTTTGCTGTCATTGATGTGGCAACCGCCGGCAATGCTCAGATTCAGGCCGAGGCCGTTTTGCCGCGACAATGGGCTTCGGCTCCGCGCGGAAAATCTTCGTTGACTACGGCTGTCGTTGGCGGAGTAACCAATGTCGGCACCATCGCGCTGGGCAACACTAACGTTACCGGTCTGGTGCTTTCGCCTTTCGTGATTGATTTCGACTCCGCCGACCCGCCGAAAAAAGTTGACGTGACGTTGACTCAACCGGCGGCGACCGGAGGTCTGGTTGTTTCACTTACCAGCCAAAACACCAACGTGGCGACGGTTCCGGCCAGCGTCACGATTCCAGCCGGACAAAACACGGCTTCGTTCAACGTCACCAGAACAGGCCCCGGCGTGGCCATCATACAGGCCAAAGCCACAGTTGCCGGAAACGCGCTGGAAACATTTGCCGTCGTCACGGTTTCGCTGCCCGCGCCTGTGCTGGCCGCAGTTAATCCGACATCGGCTGCACCGGGAGCCAAAATTACGATCAGCGGAACCGGTTTAAGTTCTGTCCCTGACAACAACATTTTCGGATTGCTTCGCGGAAACAACCTGATCTGGATTTTCAACCCTGAGGACAACGAAATCCTGACCGATGCCACTGGCAAAGTTTCCGTTCGTCTGGAAGTACCGCCCGTCGGCGCAGGTGCAGTCACCATTCACGGGGCGGTGATTAACACTTTGACCGGAGTGTTGTCGGACATCAGCGGGCCGCTGAACTTTACGGTCAATGCCTCTGACGTGCCCACGCCGGTTCTGGGCAGTGTTTCGCCCGGACAAGGCAAACCTCGCGACCGTGTGACCATCACCGGCAGTAATTTCAGCACCACGCTTTTGCAAAACATAGTGGTCTTTCGGCAGGAAGGCGTCGAAAGTCTGGCGCGAGTCGTTCAGGCCAGCGCAACTCAACTGGTGGTCGCGGTTCCGTCGCGCGATCTGGTTAAAGGTCGAGCTTCGATCATTGCCAGCCGAATCGGCAGTGACGGAGCCAGAAGCAATCGTTCAAACGCTTTGGAATTCACCCTGACCGAAGACGCAAGCGTACCGCCAAAACCGACTTTGGCCTCGGTCGTCAACTCAGCAACGGGACAAGCCAGCGGGCGCGACGGCAACACGATTCGCGCGCAAGGCACGAACTTCGGCTTGAACTTCCTGGACGTGCTGCGAGCCGACCTGGGCAATGACGAACCGCTGATTTCGTTGCTGCTGTATTACCAAAACGGCAAATACGTTAATTTCACTTTGCCTACCGGCGCGCAGGGAGGCGCTCAACTGACTTCGGTTGTGCCCACCGGATTGGCTGCCGGACAGGCGCAAATAACCGTCGTTAACTTTGACCTGGAAAACGGATTGCTCAGCGATGAAAGCAGTCCAGTGAATTTCAACGTCACGGTCGGCAGCCTGCGTCACATCAACGAAGACGAGCCGAACGACAGCCCGGAAACCGCAACCGAACTGAGCATCCCGATCATTGTTGACGGCACGGCCAGATTCAGCGATCCGGCTGACTTGGTGATCCAGTTTGATAACGGCACAGCGGAAAAACTGCACGACCTTTTCCTGCTGAACTTGGACAAGGACACAGCGTTGACGATTACGCTGGGCTTTCTGCCCACGGGAGACCTTGACCTGTTCATCCTTCAGAGAAACGCGGATGGCAACTTTGTGGTGGTCGCTTCTTCGGTGCGTAATCAAACCATCATCGAGCAGTTATCCGGGACGTTGAAGGCTGGCGAATACATCATTGCCGTCGGAGCCTTTGCCGGAAGCAGCGGTTATTTATTGACGGTGACTCCGGGGGCTTCGTTGAATGAAACAGGGGCGCCGGTCGGACAAAGTATTGTCGGCGTTGGTGGAAAAGGAAGAAGAACTGAGTCAGGGAGAGTCGTATCTAACGAACCGCGCTGCTGTTAGTGCTTACAGCAGCGCGGTTCTTTTTTGAGGACTTTGAGGTGTTGGCAGGTCGTGGGCGCAAAACGCGATTTAACCGCTGATTGCCATCTCGACAGAAGCCGCTTCAACTTTGATCTAACGAACAACACCGCTAATCGGGCTGCTGGCGCTGGCGTAAAGTCGTTTGGGCATTCTGCCTGACAGATAAGCCAATCGCCCGGATTGCACTGCCAGCTTCATGGCGTCGGCCATTGAGCCGGGGTCTTCGGCTTCGGCGATTGCGGTGTTCATCAGCAAACCGTCTACGCCGAGTTCCATTGCCAGGCAGGCGTCCGAAGCCGTGCCGACTCCGGCGTCAACGATGATCGGAACTGCGGTGATTTCTTCGCGCATGATGCGGAGGTTGTTCGGATTCTGAATTCCCAGCCCTGAGCCGATTGGCGCGGCCAGCATGACTGCGGCGGCTCCGGCGTCAATCAGTTTCTTGGCCATAATCAAATCATCGGTGAAATACGGCAGCACGGTGAAGCCTTCCTTGACCAGAATTTTCGTCGCTTCCAGCGTGGCTTCGTTGTCGGGGAAGAGAGTTTTCTGGTCGCCGATGACTTCGATTTTTACCCAGTCGGACAAACCGACTTCGCGCGCCAGACGAGCGGTTCGCACGGCTTCTTCGGTTGTGTAACAGCCCGCCGTGTTCGGCAAAATGGCGAAGCGTTTGAGGTCAATGAAATCCAGCAGCGAAGGTTGCGTGCGGTCTGTGATGTTCACTCGACGAACGGCGACGGTAATCATTTCCGCGCCGCTGCGCTTGAAAGCGTCAACCATTTGTTCGTTGGTTCGATATTTTCCAGTGCCAATAATCAGGCGCGAATTGAATTCACGTCCAGCGATGATGAGTTTGTCGTTCATAAAATTGCCAGAATTTGAAGTAGTTGAAGTTTGGTCGTTGACGGAGATTGAACTATAGCGGCTGAGTTTCAGGCGGGCAAATCAGTGCTGAGTCGTTATTGCCAGCCGCGCTTGGCGACTTCGGCCAGGGTCGGCGGCTTCCCAGGTTTTGACCACGTGTCGAGAGGTAATCAGCGTCAGCTTTGAACCATCGCGGGAAAAATTGATGGCTGCCGGATTGATTTCGGTTCGCAGAGCGGCAACTTCCTGTTTGTTGATCCAGTCCCAGATTCTGACGGTGCGATCATTGCCGGCGGTCACCAGACGTTTGCTGTCTGGCGAAAAGCTTAACGCGACAACCTGTCTGGAATGACCGGATAACGTGCCGGTCAGGTTTCCTGTCGCGGCATCCAGAATTTGGACATCTGGAGTTCCGGCAACCAGCAATTTTCGTCCATTGGAGAAAACAACATTACCGGATACGAATCGTTTGTTTCCGGGAGAGCTTCGGTTTTCCACAGTGTCTGGCAGAGCAATCCCACACTGCGACAGTGCGATCTGGCGTTGAAAGTCGCCAGCCGGTTGTTGTCTGCATTGAATGTCAAACTAAGCACTGCGGATGAAAACCGTGCAAGGTTTGCAGTTCCTGACCGGTATTAAATCCCATATTTTACGGTTTGGTCGGCGCTGGCCGTTGCCAGCAATTTGCCATCGGGTGAAAGGGCCAGTTTGACGATTTCGCCTGAATGACCGGCAAAGACTCGCACCAATTGTCCATTCATCGACCAGGATTTTACTA
Source organism: Blastocatellia bacterium (assembly GCA_044221525.1). Classification (GTDB taxonomy): domain Bacteria; phylum Acidobacteriota; class Blastocatellia; order RBC074; family RBC074; genus RBC074. Next base: position 69,934 of record JBGAPB010000001.1, read on the forward strand.
CTCCAGCAGAATCGCCTGTCAAAATGGATTGTCCATCCACAGAAAAGGCTACCGCGCGAAATGTTATGTTTCCGGCTTCCAAACTCAACAACTCAGTTTCAGAACTCAAATCCCACACTGAAACTTTTGACCCCGACACTCCGCGAGCCATCAGCAGCGGACGTGGTCACAGACGACACCAACCGATTTCCATCAAGGGGAAACGCGATAGGAGTCAAAATTATTCCAGATGTCGGCAGGTAGTACATATATTGAACAAAGGTGCTGGCGCGCGTCAAAGGTTTGTTTCAGCAGTCGCGAAATCGGCCAGAACTTAACTGCTTTATCTACGCCGGCGGTTATCAAGGTTTGATTGTCGGGCGAAAACGCGACGAACAGTACGGAATTGCTATGACCTTTGATCGTTGCCAGTTCGTGCCACAACTGGGTATCCCAGATTTTGACCGATTGGTCACGGCTGGCCGTCGCCAGTAATTTACCGTCAGAGGAATAAGCGGTGCCAAAGACGAAATCCAGGTGGTTGCTGAGCAACGCGATTTCTTTGCCTGTGGCAACGTTAAACACAGTGATTGGCACGCCGGGGACGACCAGCGATTTGCTGTCAGGGGAAAATGAAGGTTTGCCCGACGATTTGCCTGCTCGTAAGTTCAGGTGAACTTGTTTGGTTTGCGTGTTCCAGACTTTACAGCCTTCGGCGCAGACGACAAGCCATTTGCCATCCCGCGAAAATTGCACACCAGGAACTGCGCACCGGGTTCTGGAAATCGGGGGAAGCGAAACCGTTTCTTTGCCCGAACGGACCAGAGTTTGGCGGCTCCGTCACCGCTGAATGCCGCGATGAATTTCGCATCGGGTGAAAGCGACACCGCGAATAACAGCTTCCCACGAGCGGTGAACGAATGCAATTCGCGTCTGGTCGCGGTTTCCATCAGCCTCACTGTTTGTTTGTCGCTGATAAAGGCCACCAACGATCCATCGGCTGAAAATGAGAAATCTTTTTGATCATTGGAGTCATTGGCGACTGACATTAGCTCGCGATCCGTTGCGGCATCCAATAACCGAAAGCCCTGGCTCCTGTCCGGAAATTGCCAGCAATTTTCCGTTTGGGGAGTACACCGGCGCGATAGATCGAACCATCAAAGCTCAGCGATTTCCGTTCGTTGTGGCAAAGTTTGCCATAGGTAATACCACTCGAATCCGCGCAAATCTTCTTGTCCCGGTTGTGGCATGTGCAATCGCAAGGTCTCCAACACACGTTCGACATTGAAGTATTCCCAGTTCTGTTGAGCCAGGTTCATCTGCGCTGCGTACAGCAATTTGCGATTGGTTTCCATTTGCCGGCTGGCTTCGCGGCTCTTTTTCAGGGCGACAAACAGCGAAGCGCCGATGATGACCATTAGAACGGCGGACAACGTTGACGTGCGAATGACGCCTCGTCGGTACGCGGCGCGTTGCCGCTGCAGGTCGGCATCTGGCAGGTTTTGCTGGCCCATTCACGGTCAAAACCGTTCGTAAATTCGATTGCGAAGTTTGAATGCACCCTTTTTCCACACGGGTGACGCCAGACAATCTGATTACTGTGACCAGCGGATTTGGTTTCTTCATCGGTCACTCGCTTGCTGTCAGCGCACCTGTCTGTAAAGCGTCAGCAGCTGGCCAGATCAACCTCGCTGCGCAACATTCGTTCGCGCACAAACAGCGGTTGTCGTCTTGTTCGCTGGCTCGGCGAGTGAAAAACAGTTCTTCGCAAATTCGATCAACGTCGGCGGCTTTGCTGGAATGTGGGTCTTCGGCGACTGCTTTGCACATTCGCTGAGTCAAATAAGGATGGCCGCCCGTCCAGTGCAAAATTCGTTTCAAAAGTTCGGAAGCCAAGGCTCTTCGCGTTGTAAACCGGCGGCCAACGGCAGAGCTTCGGTTTCATTGAAATCGGTCAGTTCGATTCGCTGGCCAATGTTGAAGGGGGTCAATCGTGTCGCGGATCAAATCCGCTGGTGAGGCCACGCCGAGCAGGCAAACGTCAATTGTTCCAGTGTAGGGTCTTCTGTGCGGAAGTTATACAACTCGCGAATGGCGGCAAAGAACTCGTCGGTTGAAAAACGGGACTCCGCGTACGGCGTCAATCTCATCAACAAAAACGACTACGGAACCGAAATATCGTGGCAGCACGATTCGGTCGAATGGCCATCATCAATCGCTGCAATGGGCCAAATTGCATTTGCTCAGCCCAAAAATCCAGCAACTCGTCTTCCAGGTCGAATTGCTGCCCAAACTGGCCGAGCAATCCGCCATACCATTGTTCGGCATTGACGTTCTGGCCGATGGCCGTTAAGATCAAGAACGGCCACGCCGATGCCTTCGTCGCGTAAAGTCGCAGCAGTGCGAACCATCAAACTCGATTTGCCCATCTGTCGCGAAGTCAGCACATAACAAAATTCGCCGCGCTTCAGTGCTTGGTACAACTGAGCGTCGGCGCGGCGTTCGACATAACATTCAGCATCGCGCCGCAACGTGCCGCCGACGATGTAAAAGCTGCGCGAATTTGTTGCATGTTTGATGGTTGTGACTAATTCATTTGCCATTTGTGATTTGGCATTTTGTCAGTTGTAATTTTTCGTCTTTGGAGCTGCCGGTTGCATTCGGCAGCCAATGACGAATCAAAATGACGACTGGAAAATGGAAAATGATATGGTTACAACAAATGCTTTTCCAGATACGTCGCGTAAAGCTGGCAACGCGCCTTAAATCCGAACGGAATCTCCGGCCATCAAACCTGCGCTGCGCTCATAAAAACTGTCGGTGTTGGCCGACGGGCGACCTTGCAAAACGTTTTGAACGACTTCACAAAGCGCAGGGTCTTGAGTCAGCGAAACCAGCATCCGGCGAAGATGGTCGCCAAACGGGCCTTCATCCTGATCGGCATGGAATTGAAAAATCGGCCAAGCAAATTCGATCGGATTTCGGCGGATCGAAGGATGAGGAATTGGAATCTCCGCCTAGTACTCTGGAAGACGCTCTGAAACAGTTGAACGAAACCGGAACTCAGTTGAACGAACAACTGGCCAAGACTTCGCGCCAGGTGATCTCGATTCCCGTCGTCGAAAGGGCCACAGACATCATTCAACTGGTAAGGATTCTCCGCACCTTTCTGAAATAGGCACAACGAACTAAATTCTTCGCACTTTTCTGAGGACATCAGTTATGCGCTATGCTTTAGCTATCTTATTGCTGCTGGTTTTTGGCTTTGCGCTGAACCGGGTCAGCGCCCGCCAACAAGACACTCCGCCTAAACAAGACCCGCAAAAAACCGAAGACACTATAAAGTTTGAAACCAAGTTGGTGGTGCTGAATGTGACTGTCACCGATGGCAATGACCGTTACATCAACGGCCTGAAGGAAACCGACTTCAGCATTTTCGAAGACAAAAAGCCTCAACAAATCATTGATTTCATTTCCGCCGAGCGGCCTTTTTCAGTCGCCATACTGCTGGACACCAGTTTGAGCATGGAAAACAAGCTGACTTTGGCGCGTGCGGCCTGTGCCAAGTTTGTTGAAGAATTGCGCGAAGGTGACACTTTTGCCATTTATAGCTTCGGCGGATTCAAGGTTAAGACACATCAGGATTTCACGGACATTCATGACGTGCCCGATTCGGTTTGGGACATGAAAGTCGAAGGCGAAACTCCGCTTTACGATGCCATAGTGAAAGCAGCGGACGCATTGGCTCAGCGACCGGAACGCCGCCGGGCGATCATGGTCGTTTCAGACGGAGCCGATACAAAAAGCAAAGCTTCGCTGGATCAGGCGCTGAGAAAAACTCTGGATGCCCAGGCTTCGATTTACGCGGTTGATTTGACCAATTCGACGGTTTACGGGTCTGGGCCGAAAGAAATGGGCGCTGATGTGTTGAAAGACATGGCTGCCAAAACCGGCGGCAGGTTTTTCAAAACGGCAGGCGGCGGTAAGTTACGCGAAGCTTTTGCCAGCACGGTCGAAGAATTGCGCCAGCAATACACAATGACTTACGAATCCACCAACGAACGTTACGACGGCAAATGGCGCGCGGTTGAAGTTAGGGTTTCTAAACCGCTGCTAGAGGTTCGCACTCGGCAGGGGTATTACGCCCGCAAACAAAAAGGCTGAAACGATTTTCGTCGTAAAGCAAAATGGGCGATGCGTTGAATGACGCATTCGCCCATTTTCAGTTTGGAACTTGGCCTACGATTACAAACGAATGATCTTGCCGTCAAATCTTTCGTCGCGTAACTCACGGGTTGTGTTGCGTGTGTCAACCACCAGACTGGAGTTTTCTACCACCCAGCCGTAATCAATTTTGCGATGGTCAGTAACAATTACCACGCAATCGGATTCGGCTACTAAAGCCTGACTAAGTTCAACACCTTTGATCCGCACGTCTGTGCCTTCCAAATGGACTTCCTCCACATAAGGGTCGTGGAAGCAAACTTCGGCGCCGAGTGTCTGCAACTGTTCGATGATTGCCAGCGCAGGGCTTTCGCGCATGTCGTCAATGTCCCGTTTGTACGCCACTCCCATAATCAGTACTTTCGACCCGTTAACGGCTTTGCGATGCCCGTTCAAGCCTTTGGCAATCAACCCTACAACGTGTTCCGGCATGCGCGAATTGACTTCTTCGGCGAGCGATATGAACCGGGCTTCAAAACCATGCATTCGGGCTTTCCATGACAGGTAATGTGGATCGAGCGGTATGCAATGACCTCCGATGCCGGGGCCGGGATAAAACGCCATAAAGCCGAATGGTTTTGTCGCCGCTGCCGCAATCACCTCCCAGGTGTCAATGTTCAGCGTGTGACAAAGCTGGGCCAGTTCGTTGACCAGGCCGATGTTCACGGCGCGGAAAGTGTTTTCCAGCAGTTTGCAGGTTTCAGCTACGCGAGCCGAACTGACAGGGTGAACGTGGTCAACAATCGTCGCATAAGCCGCAGCCGCGACTTCCGCGCTGATGGCCGTGACGCCACCGACGACTTTGGTGATGTTTTTGGTGTTGTATTTTTCGTTGCCGGGATCAACTCGTTCAGGCGAAAAAGCCAAAAAGTAATCTTCGTCGAGCTTTAATCCGGTTTCATCGAAAATCGGCTTCAGCACTTCGTCGGTCGTACCAGGGTAAGTAGTAGATTCCAGAATGATTAATTGCCCCGGACGCATTGCTGCCCGAATTTTTTCAGACGCGGCTAAAATATAGGAAACATCAGGGTCTTTGGTTTTTCTCAGCGGCGTGGGGACGCAGATGATGATGATGTCCTGTTCTTTCAACAGATCAAAATTGGTTGTCGCGCTCAGTTTTTTGGCGGCGACCAACTCGGCGACATGCGAGGTGGGAACGTCAGGGATGTAAGATTCGCCTCGGTTGATGGTGTCGGCCTTCCGTGCGTCCACCTCAAACCCGGTTGAGACAAAACCGCCATTGCCGAATTCAACCACCAATGGCAACCCGACGTATCCAAGACCAATGACACCTACCCGCGCTGAGCGCGAAGCAATTTTCTCCAACAGAATATGTTTGTTATTCACGTGATTTTCCTTTTTCGATCCAATAAGACGATAGATTTTTGACAGGGGCCTTAGCAGATTGACTGCGAATGATTATGTGGGGTTGACCAATCACCGGAATTTGCCTGAACTTACGAAGACGGGAGATTGCTGGTTTCAGATTCTGCCCGACTTTGGTTTCTGGAACGCCAGTGACATTAGTTTTTACAACGAGCGTTGCATATTGCTCAAGTCTTTTTTTCATCGGCGCTTTATACCACGTTGACCATTCTTTGAAATGCGTGGTAGGGTGAGGCTGTTGAGTTGAACAAGTTCTTTTCATTACTTTCAGGTGCTTGGTTGCCGAACCGCAATCAAGAGAATAGGGAAGCGGGTGCAAATCCCGCGTGGTCACCGCCACTGTGAGGCCGATAATTTCGGCGATGTTGCTAAATTGCCATTGCGCTTTTGCGTGAGAAGGCTGCCGTCGCTGCCAGGCCAAGCCAGGAGACCTGCCTGAAGGATTTTTTCGATGACTCTTCGGCTGAAAGAGTGCGAAGCCACGGTTTTCCTGACGACTGGTTTTCTTGTTGTAAGTCTCCTTTTGGTTTTCGGGAATTCCCAAGCCTCGAACGCACGCTTTTTTAGCCGTTGCGTCCGAGGCTTTTTTGTTTTTTGGGTTAAGGCTTCAGTCTATCGCCCTGTTCCTGAGCAGTTATTTTTCGAAATGTCCGATTTCTCAAAGCAAAACAAATCAACAATGTTTCAATGGCTGGCTGTCATGCTAATTGTGTTGGCCCTGGCTGGCTGTTCGCAGCCAAAGCCTGTCGCCGATGTGATGAAAACGCGCAGCTTCACGGATGAGCTCGGGCGCGAGGTCAAAATCGCTTTTCCGCCACAGCGCATTATCTCTTTGGCTCCGAGCGTGACTGAAACCTTGTTCGCGCTTGGGTTGGCTGACCGAGTCGTTGCCGTTACCAGTTATTGCGACTTTCCCGAATCGGCCAAAACGAAACCAAAAATCGGCGACACGCTGAATCCGAACGCTGAACAACTGATCGCTCTGAAACCTGACCTGGTCATCATTACCACAGCCAGCCAGTTAGAAAAATTGTCGCGGCAGTTGGGTGAATTGAACATAGCTGTTTATGTCACCAACCCCCGCGGTGTGCGCGAAGTGATCGCTTCGATTCGCAAATTGGGCGAGGCGACAGACGCAACCGCCCAGGCCGAAGAACTAACACGGCGTATGGAAGCTCGAATTGCAGAAGTCGAAAACCGGGTCAGCGGATTGCCGAAACCCAAAGTACTGTATGTGCTGCAAACGGCTCCGCTGATTACCGCTGGGCGAAATACATTCATCAACGATTTGATTCGTTTGGCCGGAGCCGAATCCATAACTGCCAATGAAGCGGCGGATTACCCTCAACTGTCGCGTGAAACCGCGATTGCGCGCGCGCCTGAAGTGATTGTGGCTCCCGCCAGTCACGGAACCGAGCTGGTCAAGGAAGAAGATTTGTTGCGGGATTTCGCCGTGACGCCCGCGGTAAAAACGAACCGAATTGTCCGTGTCAATCCTGATTGGGTTGATCGCCCGGGGCCGCGCATCGTTGATGGGTTGGAGCAGTTGGCGAATGGGTTGCACCTGAAGAAATGAAGAAGAATGTCACGGAAAGATTGTTGGTTGGCGGCACCCTCGCAGCGCTTGCGCCCGCAGGTGAGATGCCCGCGTACCCAGGCAGTTATTTGACCCGGCGCAGAGCGGCGATTGCCTTGGTGGCGCTTGGCGCAGCCTTGATCGTTTGTTCCTTGCTTGCTCTGACCGTTGGCAGCGAGCACGTCGGAGCAGGGCAAATTTTTACAGCGATTGTAGCGAAGTTGACCGGTTCGGTTTCCGGTTTGTCGTTGGAACAGGACGTGATTGTTTTCGGCTTGCGATTGCCGCGCATAGGTTTGGCCGTCGGAGTCGGCGCGGCGCTGGCCATGGCCGGAGCCGCGTTTCAGGCATTGTTACGGAATCCGCTGGCTGATCCTTACGTGCTGGGGGTTTCAGGCGGAGCGGCGGTTGGCTCGATTCTGGCGATTATGTTGGCGGCAAATCTGGCGTTTGCTCAACCGTTGTTCAGCTTTGTCGGAGCGATGGCTGCGACCTTGATAGTTTACCAATTGGGCAGACGCGATGACGATCCGGCTCGAATGGTTCTGGCCGGAGTCGTGCTTTCGACTTTTCTCGCATCAATGATTGCGTTGCTGACTTCGGTGGCCAGCAACGTCAAGTTGCGGCAAATCACGCTATGGCTGCTGGGCGATCTTTCCAGTGGCAGTTACGAAGGTTTGGTTTTCGTCATCGTGTCGGCCTTCGCTTGTCTGATTGGACTGATGACGCAATCGCGCGCTTTGAATTTGATGATGATTGGCGAACGCGACGCTTTCGCCCTGGGAGTTGAAACTTCGCGAGTGCGCTGGGTCGTTCACATCATGGCTTCGTTGGTGACAGGAGCGGCCGTTGCCGCGGGCGGAGCGATTGGTTACGTCGGTTTGGTCGTGCCGCATCTGGTTCGCCTGGCTGTCGGAGCCGACAACCGCTTGGTGATTCCGGCCAGCGCGCTCGCAGGTTCGCTGTTGGTGCTGCTGGCTGACACGGCGGCGCGAACGGTGATCGCTCCACGCGAATTGCCGACGGGAGCGATTACGGCTTTGGTCGGCGCGCCTGTGTTCATTTATCTGCTTTTGAGAGGCAGGAAACAGATTTTTCCCACGAAGTCACACGAAGAGGACACGAAGGAAGAAACAAAAGATTTTGCTTTCCTTCGTAATCCTTCGTGTGACTTCGTGGAAAAGAAAGATGGCGGCGTACTGGCATTGAGTGGCGTTCATTTTGGCTATCACCACAGAGCAGTTTTGAGCGGAGTGTCATTGGAAGTCCGTGCCGGAGAAGTCGTCGCTTTGCTTGGGCCGAACGGCACTGGCAAGTCAACTTTGATCGCGGTCGCGCACGGCGCGCTGGAACCCTCTTCCGGCGAAGTTTTGTTTGACGGCAAACCGATCAAGGAATTTTCACGCCGAGAGTTGGCGCATCGTATTGCTGTCGTTGCTCAGGCAACCGAAGTTCGATTTCCTCTGACGGCTTTGGAATATGTGTTGACCGGACGATTCGCCTACTCAAACGCCGTCGGGTTCGATTCGCCGGAAGATGTGGAATTGGCAATGCAGGCTTTGCGGGAAACCGACGCGGCGCAATTCGCCAGCCGTCATTTCAACGAACTTTCCAGTGGCGAACGTCAACGAGTGGTGCTGGCACGCGCTTTGGCTCAGCAGGCCAAGCTGTTGCTATTGGACGAACCGACGGCAAACGCAGACATTGCGCATCAGGTTTCGCTGCTCAATCTGGTGCGAAACCTGACTCGGCAACGTGGGATTGGCGCGCTGGTGGTGACGCACGAAATAAATCTGGCGGCGGAATTCGCTGATCGAGTGGCTTTGTTAAAAGACGGAAAATTGCTGGCTTGCGGCGCTCCGACAAAAGTAATGACCAGCGAATGGCTGGAGAAATTATTCGAGACATCGTTGTTGGTGGACTCGCACCCGGTTAGTGGCAACCCACGGGTTTCGTGGACAGTCTGAGAGGTCAGTAGCACGACCGAAAGTATTCGTCTGCGCCCGGGTTACTGGCACAAAAGCAAATTCAAATTAAGGATTCAAATGAAGTTCAAATTATCTGCAAGCATCGTTTTGATCGGTTTATTGGCCATTGGCGCTTTCGGGCAAAGTTCGCGCGGCGCGCTGGCCGGCAAAGTCGTTGATTCACGTGGAGCCGCAATTCGTGGCGCTCGCATCGTGTTGTTTTTCGGCGGCAAAGTCGCTTTGCGCGAAACCACCAGCAACGAAGTCGGCGATTTCAGCTTCGATTATCTGTTGCCGGGCGATTATTTGCTTTCGGTCGAAGCGGATGGCGTGACTCAGCAGGGAGGCGCTCAGCCGGTCAAAATCATCGCCGGGCGTCAATTCCAAATAGCCATTCCGCTGGTTGCGGCGGCGATTGAAGATTCGGTGATTGTTTCGGCGACGAGAACAGAATCGCGCTCCGGTGAAACTCCCGCCAGCGCGTATGTAATTTCGGCGACGGATCTGGCGCGTTCGCAAAAAGTTGCGATCTTCGATGCCTTGCGCTCTTCGCCGGGAGTGACAGTGGCTCAAACGTCGCGCCGCGGCGGAGTGACTTCACTGTTCATTCGCGGCGGGGAATCCGATTACACCAAAGTTTTGATTGACGGCGTGCCGATCAATGATGCGGGAGGCTCATTCGACTTTGCCGACTTCACCGCCGACAACGCCGCGCGAGTCGAACTGATTCGGGGAACTCAAAGCGCTGTTTACGGATCGGACGCCATGGCCGGAGTTCTGCAATTCATCACTCATCGTGGCGCAACCGTAACGCCGGAATTTGAAATCGCGGCAGAAGGCGGCAGCTTTGGTTTCAATCGCCAGTTCGCCAGATTTTCGGGAGCAACCGGGCCGTTCGATTATTCATACAGTTTTACGCATTTGCGAACGAACGGGCGCGACCGCAACGACGATTATCAAAACAGAATCGTGTCGGCCAATATCGGTTATCGGCTGACTTCGCGCACACAGTTTCGCTTTACCGGGCGCAGCGAAAATTCGGGCACTGGCGTTCCAGGAGCGACGGCAAAGTTGTTTCCTGATCCTGACGAACGTGCTCGTCGTCGTCGCATCGTGACTTCGGCACGGGCCGACACTCAGACGACCACGCGCTGGCACCAAAGCCTGACTTTCGCTTTTGCCGAAAGCAATTACAGCAGCTTCGACCCGGCAGCTCAGGATTTGTCGAAGCCGAACACTCCGCCGGACACGGCATTCGCGTTCAATGATTTCCGTTCGGCGTTCAACAATCACCAGCAACGGCGAGGGTTGCGTTACCAAACCGAATTGATTTTGCCCGGCAACCATCTGGTTTCGGCAGGGGCGGATTACGAACAGGAGCGCGCGGTTTTTGACAATGGCTTTGAGGGCAAAAATCGTGTGCCTTCCAGCCGCACCAACTTCGGAGCTTTTCTTCAGGATCAATTCGCTTTTTCGCCGCAATTGCTGATAACTGCCGGAGTTCGCGTCGAAAACAATCGGGCCGATGTTCCAGCCAGTTTGTCTGCAATTTTGGCGACGCTGGGTTCGGCCAGTTACAGCGGCAAATGCGTAAATCATTGCGACAACTGAACACGACTTTCAGTCGCTTTCAATCGAGTGTTACTTTCGAGGTGGGACAGTATGACTGAACCTGTCCCACCAAATCAAAAGTCGCACGCATCTGCAAATAGCTTTAACACTCCGAGGTTGATCTGGTTGGCTGTGCCTGTGCTGATTGCTCTGGCTGGCTACGTGGTCAAAGCCTGTCGCCGATGGGGTGAAAACGCGCAGTCAGTCACAGATGAACTTGGACGCGAAATCAAAATCGCCTTTCCGCCCCAGCGCATTATCTCGCTGGCTCCGAGCGTGACTGAAACGCTGTTCGCTCTCGGACTCGGCGACAGGATCGTCGGTGTGACGGCATTATTGCGACTTTCCAGAATCCGCAAAAGCCAAAACACAGGTCGGCGACACATTGAATCCGAACGCCGAACGGTTGATCGCGCTCAAACCCGATCTGGTCATCATCAGCACGGCCAGCCAGTTGGAAAAACTGGCGCGGCAATTGGGCGAATTGAACATCCCTGTGTACGCGTCACCAACCCCCGCGGTGTGCGCGAAGTGATCGCTTCGATTCGCAAATTTGGCGAAGCGACTGGCACTTCGGTCGAAGCCGAAGATCATCACGGCAAATGCAAACGCGAATTGCCGAAGTAGAAAACCGGGTCAGCGGATTGCCGAAACCGCGCGTGTTGTACGTACTGCAAACTGCTCCGCTGATTACCGCCGGGCGAAACACCTTCATCAACGATTTAATTCGTTTGGCGGGAGCCGAATCCATCACCTGGTAACGAATCGACCGATTACCCTCAATTGTCGCGCGAAACAGCGATTGCCCGCGCGCCGGAGATAATCATAGCTCCGGCCAGTCACGGAACCGAACTGGTTAAAGAAACTGATTTGCGCCGAAATTTTGCGGCGACTCCGGCGATCAAAACGAACCGAATTGTCTGCGTCAATCCTGATTGGGTGGATCGTCCGTGGCCGCGGATCGCTGATGGTTTGAAACAGTTGGCGGAAGGTTTGCACGTGAAGAAATGAAGAAGAGTGTGACAGACAAGTGGTGATTGGCGGTAATCGCGCTCGCGTTGGCAGGCGAGACGCCTGCGTTCCCAGGCAGTTATTTGACCGGGCGCAGAGCGGCGATTGTGCTGGCGGCGCTTGGAGCAACTTTGATCGTTTGCGCGTTGCTTGCTCTGACGGTTGGCAGCGAGCACGTCGGAGCAGGGCAAATTTTTACCGCGATTGTGGCCAAATTAACCGGCGCAGCTTCCGGTTTGTCGCTGGAACAGGACGTGATCGTTTTCAGTTTGCGATTGCCGCGAATCGGTTTGGCCATCGGAGTCGGCGCTTCGTTGGCGATGGCTGGTGCGGCGTTTCAGGCTTTGCTCAGGAATCCGTTGGCCGATCCTTACGTGCTGGGAGTTTCTGGCGGGGCGGCGGTTGGTTCGATTCTGGCGATTATGCTGGCGGCAAATCTGGCGTTTGCTCAACCGTTGTTCAGCTTTGTCGGAGCGATGTTGGCAACGTTGATTGTTTACCAATTGGGCAAACGCGATGACGATCCGGCGCGAATGGCTTTGAGCGGAGTCGTGCTTTCGACTTTTCTGGCGTCAATGATCGCCTTGATGACTTCGGTGGCGACGAACGTCAAGCTGCGGCAAATCACGCTGTGGCTGCTGGGCGATCTTTCCAGCGGCAGTTACGAAGGTCTGGTTTTCGTTATTGTGTCGGTCGCAGTTTGTTCGATTGCTTTGTTGACAATCGCGCGCTTTGAATTTGATGATGGTCGGCGAACGCGACGCTTTCGCCCTGGGAGTCGAAACTTGGCGAGTGCGTTGGGTGGTTCACGTCACGGCTTCGCTGGTGACAGGAGCGGCGGTGGCGGCGGGCGGAGCGATCGGTTACGTCGGCTTGGTCGTGCCGCATCTGGTTCGCCTGGCCGTCGGAGCCGACAACCGTCTGGTCATTCCAGCCAGCGCATTGGCCGGTTCGCTGTTGGTGTTGTTGGCCGACACTGCGGCGCGAACGGCAATTGCTCCGCGCGAATTGCCGACGGGAGCGATTACGGCTTTGGTCGGCGCGCCTGTGTTTATTTATCTGCTGTTGAGAAGAACGTCCGTTTTTTCTCCCACGAAGCCACAGAAGAAAACACGAAGCAGACAGAGAGAAAGAGAGACAGAGGGAGTCGGGAGCGATTTCGCCTCTCCCTCGTAATCCTACGAACTTGCCGTGTGACTTCGTGGACTGAAAACACGCTGACAATTCGAGACGTTCATTTCGGCTATCGCCATCGCCCGGTTTTGAGCGGTGTGAGTTTGGAAGTACGTGCCGGAGGTCGTTGCTTTGCTGGGAGCCAACGGCACTGGCAAATCAACTTTGATCGCGGTTGCCCACGGCGCGCTGCAACCGTCGGCAGGCGAAGTTCTGTTTGACGGCAAACCAGTCGGCGAATTTTCTCGCAGAGAGTTGGCGCATCGCATCGCCGTCGTAGCTCAGTCTTCGAGCTTCGGTTTCCGCTGACAGCTTTGGAGTATGTGTTGACCGGGCGATTCGGGCATTCACTAAATGGCAAGTGCCTTTGGATTTGATTCGGCGGAAGATGTGGAATTGGCGATGCAGGCTTTGGTTGAAACCGACGCCGCGCAATTTGCCAGCCGTCATTTCAACGAACTTTCCAGCGGCGAACGCCAGCGAGTGGTGCTGGCACGCGCTTTGGCTCAGCAGGCCAAGCTGTTGCTCCTGGACGAACCGACGGCAAACGCGGACATTGCGCATCAGGTTTCGCTGCTCAATCTGGTGCGCGACCTGACGCGGCAACGACAGTTTGGGTGCGTTGGTCGTCACGCATGAAATCAACCTGGCAGCGGATTTCGCCGACCGAGTGGCTTTGCTGAAAGACGGCAAACTGCTGGCTTGCGGTGCGCGCACCGACAAAGTAATGACCAGCGAATGGCTGGAGAAATTATTCGAGACATCGTTGGTGGTGGACTCGCACCCGGTCAGTGGCAACCCATGAGTTTCGTGGACAGTCTGAGAGGTAGAGTACGCACGACCGAAAGTATCTGTTTGCGCCCGGGTTACTGGCAGAAAAGCAAATTCAAATTAAGGATTCAAATGAAGTTCAAATTATCTGCAATCATCGTTTTGATCGGTTTATTGGCCATTGGCGCTTTGGGGCAAAGCTCGCGCGGCGCGCTGGCTGGCAAAGTCGTTGATTCGCGCGGAGCGGCAATTCGTGGCGCTCGCGTTGTTTTGTTTTTCGGCGGCAAAGTCGCTTTGCGCGAAACCACCAGCAATGAAGTCGGCGATTTCAGTTTCGATTATTCTGCTGCCGGGCGATTATCTGCTTTCGGTTGAGGCGGATGGAGTGACCCAGCAAGGAGGCGCTCAGCCGGTCAAAGTCATTGCCGGACGGCAGTTCCAAATTGCCATTCCGCTGGTTGCGGCGGCGATAGAAGATTCAGTGATTGTTTCGGCGACAAGAACTGAATCACGTTCGGGCGAAACTCCAGCCAGCGCGTATGTCATCTCGGCGACCGATCTGGCGCGTTCGCAAAAAGTTGCGATCTTCGATGCGTTGCGTTCTTCGCCGGGAGTGACCGTGGCCCAGACATCACGACGCGGCGGAGTAACTTCGCTGTTCATTCGCGGCGGGGAATCCGATTACACCAAAGTTTTGATTGACGGCGTGCCGATCAACGATGCGGGAGGCTCATTCGACCTTGCAGACTTCACCGCCGACAACGCCGCGCGAGTCGAATTGATTCGCGGAACTCAAAGCGCCGTTTATGGTTCCGACGCGATGGCCGGAGTTCTGCAATTCATCACTCATCGTGGCGCAACCGTTACGCCGGAGTTTGAAATAGCGGCAGAAGGCGGCAGCTTTGGTTTCAATCGCCAGTTCGCCAGATTTTCGGGAGCAACCGGGCCATTCGATTATTCATACAGTTATACGCATTTGCGAACGAACGGGCGCGACCGCAACGACGATTATCAAAACCGTATCGTGTCGGCCAATATCGGTTATCGGCTGACTTCGCGTACGCAGTTTCGCTTCACCGCGCGCAGCGAAAATTCAGGCACAGGTGTTCCGGGAGCGACTGCCAAACTCTTTCCCGACCCGACGAACGTGCTCGCCGCCGCCGCATCGTGACTTCGGCAAGAGCCGACACTCAGACGACTGCGCGCTGGCATCAGAGCCTGACTTTCGTTTTTGCCGAAAGCAATTACAGCAGCTTCGACCCGGCGGCTCAGGATTTGTCGAAGCCGAATACTCCGCCGGACACGGCATTCGCGTTCAATGATTTCCGTTCGGCGTTCAACAATCACCAGCAACGGCGAGGGTTGCGTTACCAAACCGAATTGATTTTGCCCGGCAACCATCTGGTTTCGGCGGGCGCGGATTACGAACAGGAACGCGCGGTTTTTGACAATGGCTTTGACGGCAAAAATCGTGTGCCTTCCAGCCGCACCAACTTCGGAGCTTTTCTTCAGGATCAATTCGCTTTTTCGCCGCAATTGCTGATAACTGCCGGAGTTCGCGTCGAAAACAATCGAGCTGATGTTCCAGCCAGTTTGTCTGCAATTTTGGCGACGCTGGGTTCGGCCAGTTACAGCGGCAAGGTCGGTTTCGGCACTGAAGTAATGCCTAAAATCGCGGCGATTTATCTGCTGCCGACCGGCGATCTGCAATCAGTTGTTGGTTTGACGCGACTGAAAGCGAATTATGGGCAGGGCATCAAAGCTCCATCGTTGGTTGAAGCGTTCAGCCCCTCTCCGTTCTTTCTTGGCAATGCTGCGCTGAAACCAGAACGCGCGAAAGGTTACGACATCGGAGCCGAACAGTTTTTCTGGAAAGACCGCTACCGTGTAGAAGTCACTTACTTCGAAAATCGTTTCCGCGATCAAATTGCTTTTGTCGGCGATGCGGCTACGTTTGGCGGCCCGATCAAAACCGCCGACGGGCGGCTGACAAACTATGTCAACAACGACCGTACGATCTCACGCGGGATGGAAATCGCGGTTTCAATGAGTCCGCATAAACGGCGACTGTTCATCGGCGGAACTTACACTTTGCTGAAAACAAAGCTGGAAGCCGCAGCCGATGTCATTGATTTCGGTTCCGGCAAACTGGTGGCAAACCCCGAAGTCGGTTTTCCGTTGCTGCGTCGCCCTCGCCATTCCGGCACGATGAATGTGTCCTGGATCGGTGATAAGTGGGAGGCGAATTTGGACGGATTTTTCGTCGGTCGCCGCCGTGACATTGATCCGGCGACGTTTGAACGATTCCTGGCAAACGGTCAGCCGATTTTCAATGAAGCTTACCAGCGAGTGGATGTGGCAGGGCAGTATCGTTTCACGTCACGCGTGGCGATGTTTGCTCGGATCGAAAACCTGCTCAATCAGGAATACGAAGAAGTGCTGGGTTATCCGGCGTACAAACTGAATTTTTCTGCCGGGATGAGATTCAGAATCGGCGGCGGAAGTAAATTAAAACGCCACTGTGTTTGAAGTTAAAAAGCCAGGCTGTTCAATCTGAACAGCCTGGCTTTTTAACTTCAAACACGCTCTTTCATCTGAGCCGCAACGGTGTGCGCGCGTTCGATGATCTTGGCCAAACCAATCTGGCCGAGGTAATTGCCGACCAGAGCCAGATGATTCGGCAGCGGCGGCAAGGTCGTCAGCGTGCGTTCCAGCGACAAGGTGTAATGCGGCAAAGCTTTTTGCCAGCGCGTGACATGGAAGCTCAGCAACTGTTCTTCCGCACCAACCAGCAACGCGTGGTTGCGACGCAAGACTGTTTCAATTCGGCATCAGACAGGTTGACTGCTTCACGATCTGGCGCGCCTCCCAAAATCCAGGTTTCTGACCGCAACGCGCTGCGCCCGGCAAACAGGCAGTCGTTGAACAAAACCCCCAAAGCCCGAAACTCACTGTTACGAGGAAACAAGCAGCCGAATCCTTGCGGTTGGCGTTCGCTGTGTTCGTAAAAGCAGGTAGCCGTCACAATGGGCAACAACTCCACCTGACGAAGCAGATTGCTGACTTCAGGCGAGTGTTCGACTAATAACTCGGCAGCCTGAGTTGCCAGTGCGAATCACTGTCGGAGCGTCGCGTTCGATTTGTGCCGCCTGATTGAGTTCGATGCGAACGCCTTGCTGCAGCGCAAGTAATCGGACAGACCGTCCAGCAATTCCTGCATCCCGCCTTTTGGCGAAACTGTGCCTCGCACAGAAGGTTTTATCGCTTTCGTGACCGTTTTTGACGGGCGGTTCCAGTCCCAATCCTTTGCGATTGAAAATCAAACTGGCGCTCAATACGTCGGCGTCGCTGGCGTAAATTCCGCCCATTGCCGGAGTCAGCGCATGGCGCACGGCGGCATTTGCCCGGCAATCAGGATGCCCCACACAGCCAGGGTTTTCGCCCGCGTTCGGTCGCCAATGTCCAGATTGCGTATCCAGCCCAGCGCCCAACGCAAACTTTCACCAAACTCAACAGCCAGCGTCGAACCTCTCCGCGCCAAAAATATCGAGCGCGGCTTTGCGGTGCAGCGGTTCCGGCTCACGCCTATGTGCTGCGCATAAGCCAAGCCGAGTCGAATTGATCAATCCGTTGGCTGCCGTTTTCTACCGGGCGTGCTCGTTCGCCGCGTGCCCGGCAAACCGCCACCCGGATGCCTTTCAAAATGCGAACCGGGACGCCGGATTTGAACAGGAAATAAGCTGTGGTCAGGCCGGAAATGCCTGCGCCGATGATCGTAACTTCGCGTTTCATTCCTTCACCAGATTCTAAAGCGGCAGGAAGAATTTGGGCTTTGCGGCTGCTGACGCCTTTTAACCGCTCGTCAAAAAACATCGTTGCGTTGCGCAGGAACGGTCGTCGAAATCTCAACTGCAATTCTGGTTACGCGATTCACAATCCGTCTTCCAGCAAAGGCTGTAGAGGCTTTTGAGCATCGGTCTGCTGCTGCTGACGACTGAGTTCGACACGAATTGCGTCATGAACTGCAAAATCTGTTCCGCCGCTGTTGGAATCTTCGTCCTTGCCCGGGTAGCCGCTTTTATCGTGCCCCAGCCGTTCGCCAACAATCTGTCCTCGTAATCCTGCAACTTTCTCGTTTTGATAGAAGCAGGTTGGCGTTTCTGAGATGGCGCTGACGCCAAATCCCAACAGCACCTGAGTACGGACTTCGGTATAACCCATAAAGTTTCGATGCAGTTTGCCTTCGACTTGCGCCAGATTTAGCGGGTCGTGCGGCAAGGCGAAATGATCCATGCCGATTTCAATGTATCCGGCGTCCAGCAGCATTTGCCTTGCGCGTTCGTAAAGCGCGCGCTTCTCACCGGCTTTCGGCAAATCTTCATCCTTGTAGCTGCGTTGCGTGGGTTTGATCCAGGGAACAAGCGCGAAGCTGTAGAGCGCGATTCGATCCGGGCGCAGCTCAATGGTTTTTTCGGCGGTGGTTTCGATGCTTTGCATCGTCTGGCGCGGCAGGCCGTAAATCAAATCGAAGTTGATAGAGGTGTAACCCAATTCCCGCGCTAGGTCGTTGACACTCTGAGTAATCTCAAATGGCTGATGGCGATTGACCAACTTTTGAACTTCTTCGTTGAAATCCTGAACGCCCAGCGAAATTCGCGTGAAACCGAGGTCATACAGCGTTTTAAGCTGTTCACGCGAAGCGCGTCGCGGATCAATTTCGACTGATGCGTCGAAGCGCTCTTTGTCCATACGGGTTTCGGTCAGCAGCGGCGTCAAAATGCGTTTCAGGTTTTCAGGCGAGAAAAAGGTCGGCGAACCTCCGCCAAGGTGCAGTTGCTGCAAGGGGCGGGAGGCGAATTGCGGAACCAACTGACGGTACAACGCCCATTCGCGCAACAGCAAATCCACATACCCTTCTTCACGCCCGTGGTCGCGCGTGGTGACGGTGTTGCAGGCGCAGAAGGTGCAAAGCGTCTCGCAAAACGGCAGGTGCATGTAAATTGACCAGGTTGCGTTTTCGTCTTGCAGCGCATTGTTCAGCGATCCCAGCCACTGTTCTGTGGTCGGCGATTCTGTCCAGAATGGCACAGTCGGATAGCTGGTGTATCGCGGCGCTGGAACATCGTATTTGGCAAACAGTTCTTTTAATTCAGTGACCATTTTTTACCTCGGCGCATAGTTTCAACAATGCTTCGCTTAAATCCAAGTCGCAATCAATACCCGTCACAGCCCGGTCTGTAAAGAGTGGCAAAACAATTG
>JBGAPB010000178.1:0-13948 GCA_044221525.1 Blastocatellia bacterium
TGCTCATCCTTGATAAACTCTTTAATCATAATTTTCTCCTGTCATGTATGGTTATGGGTTGAAACGCTTGGGTTGCGTAGAATTAAACTCAAGGGGAAGTAAGAAACGAAGATGAATCAGTTGTAGCAATTAATGCGGATCAGTGAAGTAAAAGTTGCTTTGTGGACAGCTCCCTCAAGGACACCGCTTTTACCAATCCTATACCGATTCAAGGACAAGCCTAACAGCTAAGGGTAAAAATCTCTTTCCCTCTAGGCCATATAAACTTCTCCCCCGACAAGCTCATCAACAGTAGGTAATTTTTTATTAGGGGGTCGAATCGTTGATGCCATAAAAGACCGAACGAGTTGTTGATAACATCTCAAAAAAATCGGTGCGGTCAACGACAAGGAGCCAAAAGTCAGGCGCATTCTACTCATAACTTCCTCGTTCGATCAAGCGAAAATTGCTACAGGCCAAAAACAGTTCCAGTTAGTTGTAATTCTGGTGAAAAAGCTTTACCAAAACTGCCATTGATCCTTCTGTAAAAGTCAGCCAACCATAATTTGATCCAATTCTGCAGATTGGTCTTTGTACTGCAGCCGATATAACTTGAAATATATTCCGTGCTTAGCAAGTAAGGCTTGGTGATCACCCATTTCACGAATCTCCCCCTTGTGCAAGACAATAATTTTGCTTACCCGCTGGATTGTCGAGAGTCTGTGGGCAATGACGATTGAGGTCCGAGCCGTCGTAACTCTCTCAATCGCCCGCTGAATCAGTTGTTCTGTTTCTGTGTCAATGCTTGAGGTCGCTTCATCAAGCACCAAAATACGTGGGTTGAAGGCTAAGGCTCGCGCAAAAGAGATCAATTGCTTTTGGCCAACTGAAAATCCCGCTCCCCGCTCACGAACTTTGGTCCTAAAACGCTCCGGTAGGTTTTCGATGAAACTAGCCGCCCGGACTTCTTGCGCGGCCCATTCGACTCTCTCTTCGCTGATAGCTTCGTTGCCAAGCCTGATATTGCTGGCAATATCGCCTGAGAACAAAAACACATCTTGCAAAACTACTGCAAAGTTCCTTCGTAGCTTCTGCAAATCCCACTGCCGAATATCCAGCCCATCTAGAAGAATTTCACCCCGCTGAATATCATAAAATCTCATCAGTAGATTTGTAATAGTTGTCTTCCCTGAGCCTGTGTGTCCAACCAATGCTATGGATTCGCCAGGTTCGACAGTAAACGAAACGTCTTTCAAGACCCAATCTTCATTTTTGTAAGCAAACCAGACATTGCGAAACTCTATCCGCCCGTCACTTTGTTCACCAGAAACAGGCTTGCGCGCCCGGATCGGCGACTCTATGTTGTCAGGTGTGTCCATCAACTTGAAAACACGTTCGCTGGCAACGACCGCAGCCTGAAAGACATTGTATTTGTCGCTAATGTCCTGAATCGGCTGCCACAACCGCTGGGTGTATTGTAAAAACGCCACCAGAGTGCCGACAGTAATCGTGTTTTGAATCACCTGCCCGCCGCCATACCAGACAATTGCTGCTATTCCAATCGCCGAAATCAAATTCACCAGAGGGTAAAAAACCGCGTAATAAAAAATCGTCTCCAGATTGGCCTGCTTATGAGCCGTGTTGATCTCAGAAAATTGTTCTAAAGCTTTTTGCTCTCGATTGAAAAGCTGTACGACTTGAGCGCCGGAAATATGTTCTTGCGTGAAGGCGTTCAAACGGGCGATCTTGGTTCGAACTTGTCTAAACCCTTCGCGCGCGCCCCGCCTGAACCACATTGTCGCAGCCCACAACAGTGGCACAACCATCAACGAAACAATGGCCAGACGCCAGTCGAAGTAAAACATCATCCCTAGCGCCGCTGCTATCAAAACAAAATCGCCGAGCACTTCAACCAAACCGGCGGTGAACAATTCGTTCAACGAATCAACGTCAGTCGTCAACCGGGTAACAAGCCTTCCGACAGGGTTGTTGTCGTAAAACGAAACTTCGATTGATTGCAGTTTACTGAAAATCTGTTCGCGCAAATCGTACATCACGCGCTGGCCAATTGTGTTCAGCAGCACATCCTGAAAATATCCCAGGCCCAGAGTGACAGCCAACGAAACAATGTAGGAGATGGCCAGCAACAAAATGCCGTCAAAAGCGCTGTCAGCTTTCATTGCCCCACTCGCAGCCGGAGCAACATAATCATCAATCGCCCATTTGGTCAGCAACGGCCCAATCTGTCTGACTAAATTCAGCCCAATTGTCAGCAGCAATGCGAAGGCAACCAATCTACGGTACGGGGTCAAATACCGGATCAATCGCCTGGCTACTTTTGCGTCGTAAATTTTCCCTAGTTGTTCTTCTTCGTGGTGATTGGACATCTATCAGTTGTTATTTTTTGCCAGACATTCCTTCGGCGAATTTGTTGACCATTTCTTCCATGTCAGCAGTCAGCAGTGCGCGCCAGCTCGTTCCCTGTTTTTTGAAGCTTATCAGCTCAACCTCGGTAGCTTCCGCTCCCGCCATTTTGATTTGAGACCTGTATACGACATGAACCAAGTCGGTTCCTTCGTTCACTTTGCCCAAGATGGTGGTTGTCGAGGATGCGAGCGCAGATTTCATTTCAGGAACGGCGCCGGTAATGAAATTCATCAGGCGCTCAAAAACCGAAGCTTCGCTGAGTTGGGTAAATTCTTCGTTGCTCTTCAATCCGAAGATGGTTTTAGCCGCACCGCCAGATTCGTCAGCTTTGATTATGGCTGCAAATGTGCGCTTCATCGAACCAAGCGCTTCCGTATGAAGCAAGCTGGCACATTTGTCCCAATTGCTGGCCTGCATTCCGGCAAAGTAGGCCTTGGCCACAGCCTCTGGAGAATCAGGCGTTTGGGAGAATGCTGAAACTGCCAACAAAAAAATCAGGCTAAGGGCAAAGGCTGATTTGAAAAAAAAGCTCTTCATCGTTTTTAGTCTCCAATAATCATTCAGGTTTCACTTTCCTATTTCGATCTGCTGTTTCAGGGACACGGCTTCGCGGTTTTGAGGCTCAATTTCCAAAGCTTGCTTGCAGTGCGCCAGGGCTCTGGCGCGGTCGCCACGAGTCAAGTAAATCCTGCCAAGCATTATGTGCGCTTCGACCAGTTTCGGGTTCCACGAAACAGCGGCTTGAAAAGAGCGCAATGCGTTTTCAGTCTCGTTGCGATGCGTATAAACGATTCCGCGTAGAAAATAGCCGTCGGCGTTGGCCGTATCCGCAGCCATTAGTTGCTGCAGCTCGGTCATGGCTTCGGCATCTTTGCCCGAAGCTATCAACTGCCGAATCTGATCCAGCATTTGTTGTTGCGCCATCTGCTGAGACGTTGGTTGTGCGGGCTGCGCCGCCTGCTGCCGTGCAAATTTCGTCATCGCAGGCAGATTCATCTCTTCCTTCATTCTGGCCAGAATAGGGATTTTGTCCGGCGCAACCGACCATCGAGCATAAGAACTGAGATAGCGTTTAGCTTCGTTGTCGGCTTTGGCCGCATCGTCAGCTTTTTCAGCCGAAGCCAGCGATTTTGATAAAACGAACCAGGCTTCGCCATCGCGCTGATTGGCAGAAACCACGGCGCGAAGTTGCTGGGCGGCATCTTCAAAGTTCTGATTTCGCCAGGCTGCATAGCCATAATTGAATCGGTAAGCCACGTCATTTGGGCTGGCTGCAATCGCGCGTTGCAAATAATTTAACGCCCTGGCGTTGTCACCTTTGGCTGCCAGTGCGGCTCCTGCGTTGTTCAGCACTTCGGTCATGGGCGTGATTCCGGCCAAAGTTTCCAGAGCCATCGCCGCCTCGTCGAACTGCCCTGCCTTGAATGCAGCCAGTCCAAGATAAAACAAGCCTTCCTCGTAGTGCGGATCTCCTTTAGTCAGTTGTTTCAGCAGCTTAACGGATTCTTCAAACTCAGTCTGTCCATAATCCAACAAGCCGAGTTCATAAATCGCCTCAGCGTAATGACCTGCAGCCCCTGAGCTGTCGTGTTCCTGAATTGCGCGTTTCAAAAAAACTTCGCGCAATCTGAGGTCGAGCGTCTGCACGCCTTTGACATAACTTTCATAAGCGCGCGGCGGGACTTTTGTCGCCCTGCGAACAAGCTGTTCTTTGGTGTAGCTCAGTGAAGGATTGCGTTCGTACAACACGTGCCAAGCCAGTTGCCCCTGCATTTGCTGCAAATCGGCTAGCGGGCCGCTGAAGTTGAAAACCTTGTTGCCGATCAACCGCCCGGCTTGAGTTTCAATCAGTCTGGCCGAAATGGCTATCGAAACATTTTGCTTGTCGCCGCCAATGTCGTATTCGCCAATTATGACCAAGTTCGCATTGGCGGCTTCAGCCACGCGAATCATGGCCGCGCGCGTCAGCAGGTCGGCGGGATTCAGCCTTACTTGCTCAAAAGCCCGTATGCGTTCGCCGGCACTAACAACCGTCTCTCCTGGAACGTCCAGAATTTCGGCCAACAAAATGGCGAAGCTTTCGCGAATCCAGTTGTGCTGAGCCGATTGCGAGCGATTCTCGAACGGCATGACAATAATCGCATCTGCCGCCGAAGCTCTCGCCGCCAAACAAGCAATCAGGCAGACAACAGGGAAAATTATTTTAAGTCTGATTTGGTTAAACATCGGCGGGATCATAAACAGAAAATTGAAAAGTCAAAAGCGCGGCCTTTTTCGCGCTTTTGACTTTTGCCGTTCTGACTTCATAGCGGGATGTTTCCGTGCTTGCGCGGAGGGTTTGTGTCGCGTTTGTTTTCCAGCAGCTTCAAGGCGCGGATCAGTTTTCGGCGTGTGTGCTTCGGTTCGATAACTTCATCCACAAAGCCACGTTCTGCCGCGACATAAGGTGAAGCGAATTTGTCCTGATACTCTTCGATCTTTTCTTTTCGAGCGGCTGGCAAATCCGCTGCGCTGGAAAGTTCGCGGCGATAAAGAATTCCAACTGCGCCTTCGGCTCCCATAACGGCAATTTCCGCAGTGGGATAAGCGAAGTTGATGTCAGTCCGGCAATGTTTCGATCCCATCACGCAATAAGCTCCGCCGTAAGCCTTGCGAGTGACGACGGTAATTTTCGGCACAGTCGCTTCGGCATAAGCGTAAAGCAGTTTGGCTCCGTGACGAATGATGCCGCCGTATTCCTGGCTGACTCCTGGCAGAAAACCTGGCACGTCTTCAAAGGTGATGATCGGAATGTTGAAACAGTCGCAGAAGCGAACGAACCGCGCCGCTTTCGCCGAAGCGTCAATGTCCAAAACTCCGGCCAAAAAGTTCGGCTGATTGGCTACGATACCCACAGGCTGGCCGTTCAGCCGCCCAAAGCCAATCACAATGTTGCGAGCGAAATGCTCCTGAATCTCGAAGAAATAAGCGTTGTCCACGACTTTGGTGATGATCTGGCGAATGTCGTAAGGCTTGTTCGATTCGGGCGGAACCACAGTGTTCAGCGATTCGTCGGCGCGATCAACCGGATCGTCGCAGGCTATGCGAGGCGGATCGTCCATGTTGTTCGATGGGATAAACGACAGCAATTCGCGGATCAGGCGCAAACAATCTTCTTCGTTTTCAGCCGCGAAGTGCGCCACGCCGCTGGTCGAGTTGTGCGTCATCGCGCCGCCGAGTTCTTCTTTCGTCACGTCTTCGTGAGTAACGGTTTTGATGACATCCGGCCCGGTGATGAACATGTAGCTGGTGTCTTTGACCATGACGATGAAATCAGTAATCGCAGGTGAATAAACCGCTCCGCCAGCGCACGGTCCCATAATCGCAGAAATCTGGGGCACTACGCCCGAAGCCAAAGTGTTTCGCAAAAAAATGTCTGCGTAACCGCCCAGACTGACGACGCCTTCCTGAATTCGCGCGCCGCCAGAATCGTTCAGGCCAATCACAGGCACGCCGACTTTCATCGCCATGTCCATAATCTTGCAGACTTTCTGAGCGTTGGTTTCAGACAGCGAACCGCCAAAGACAGTGAAGTCCTGGGCGAAGACGAAAACTTCGCGCCCGTCAATCAAGCCATGCCCGGTGACGAAGCCGTCGCCTGGAATCAGTTGGGATTCCATTCCGAAATCCTGGCAGCGGTGCGTAACCAGTTTGTCGAACTCTTCGAACGAACCATCGTCCAGCAGAAATTCAACACGCTCGCGCGCGGTCATCTTGCCGTCGGCGTGCTGGCGAGCAACACGATCCGCTCCGCCGCCAGCCTCAGCCGCCGAGTTCTTTTCCTTCAGCAGTTTCAGTTTGTCTTCAATCATTGAGTTATTTATCCGGTTTACCCGTTTTGATAGAGATGGAAAGCGGCTGGATTATAAGTGACGGTCGGATGAATGTCAGTCCCGCAAATATAGCGCGCTCAATTTCTTGCCGTACTTACAGTCATTTGCTACTATCGCGCCGCCTTCGCGCAAGGCAATCAAGTATTTAGGCGCAATCAGCTACAGCAAAATCTGCAATTTGCAGGTTGGTTCGGTTCACAAATCGGAGTTCAAAAGTCCAAAAGATGAAGTGCGAAAACTGCAGTACTGAACTTGCCGGGGCCTCCATCGTTTGTCGGCAATGCAACCACAACAACGCGCAAGGCCGTGTTAGCCAGTGGCGCGCTCGCCGTAATGGCGAACACTCAGCCGCGGCACAATCGTCTGCTGTTCGCAGCATTTCGCCGCTGGCTTCGCCTGGTGTTGCACCTAAACCTGAAATCAAACGATCACCGATTGAACCCATTTCATCCGGCTCACAGCGACACCCGGCAGTTCCCTTTGAATCGAAAGCGCTAACGAATCAAGTCGCAATTCCAAATTCTTCACCTGCTCAGACTTCTGCTGCATCTTCAGATGACCCAAACGTAGTGCAATTTCCGCCCTGGCGCTCTCAGTTGAAAGACAAGGTCAAGGAAGTGCTTGAACGACGGGCAACGCCGACTCCCGAAGCCGACAATCAACCGGATGAAGCAGAGCTTGATCCGAACCCGATTGTCGAATCGGCGCTCAAACGAATTCGCTGGTCGCAGCACATACCGCCAGCTCAAATACCGGTAGAAAAAGCCGAATCGAAACCGGCAGTACAAGAACCAACTCCAGAAACTCCACAAGTTACTGAAGCCAGACGCGACACCAATCCATTTCAACGTGTCGAGCCTAAACCGGATTCGCGACCATTGCCGCGCACAACACAAAGTTCGACCAATCCTTTGCTGGCGCGAAAACCAGCTACTCAACCTGCAACTCAACCAGAACACGTTTTGCCTCCGGCTCCAAAACCTGAGCCTCGGCAAACATTACCACCGGAAGCTGAAGCCCGAATCGAACTCAAACGAGGATCAGGCCGATTACCTGCTGCACCAAAACCAGGATCAGGTTCATTGCCCGCTGTTCCGAAAATCAGGACGACCGGCGAAATCAAACAGCCTGTGCAGCAGCCCGCGCCGCAAAGAACCCCATCAGGTTCGCTGGTGCAACCGTTGCAAAGAACGCCATCAGGTTCGCTGGTGCAACCGCCACGAAACCATGTTGAAACAACCGTCATAGGGCTGGCTCCATCGGTCAGCAACCTTACTCCCGGCGTAACAACATCATCAAAACCTGTTGCAGCAACCCTGTGGGGACGCACATTGGCTGGAGCCTGCGATTTCGAAATCATAGCAATGGCATACCTTCCTGTTTTTGGATCTTATGCCGTGCTTAACACGTCAATTGGTTACGAATCGGTACTGGTCTTACTTGTGTTGCTGGCCACTCTGATTTTTTGTTACCAATTGCTGACTCTGACAATCGCCAACCGAACAACCGGAATGGCGTTTCTCAGATTGAGGCTGGTCAATTCTGCCAACAGAGAAAAGCCAGTCACGTTCGTGCAAAAACTGCTAAGGGCTTTTGCCGCAACCGCCGCGTCTTTCTGCCCGCCGCTAAACTTTCTGGTTATTCAATCGAATCCGCGGCATCGGAGCTTTCCAGACCTAGTCTCCGGCACATCGTTGCTGGAAAGAGTGAAATCGAACTGATCTTCACCAAACTCCGCCAACAATCACATGGACATTTTCCTGCTCCAAGCCATCGCCAACGAGCTTGAGTTACTGCTCACCGGTCACAGGCTGGGCAAAATCGTTCAGCTCAACACAACTGATGTGGCTCTGGATTTCCGGCTGCGCGATGGACGTTGGCTGGTGATTTCAACTGATCCAGCGCGACTGGCATTGTATTTGACTTTGCGCCAGCCAAAACAGATCAGCGACGAACCGCGCACTGACACTGGTTTTGTCTCGCTGATGAAAAAATTCCTAGGCAGCGCCAGGCTGATTGGATTAGACAAGCTAGGTTACGACAGGGTGGTGAGTTTCGACTTTGAGGCCGAAGATGAAAACGACCAGATCAAACATCGCAAGCTCATCGTTTCGCTGACCGGACGCGGCGCAAACTTGCTGCTGGTCGAAACCGGACGGATAATCGCTCGTCTGCGCGAAGGTGTCGGTAGCCCGACTGTGAAGGAGGGCTTAGGCCAACAAGTCAAAGTCCTTACTCACGCGCGCGCTACTGACACGCAATTCGTGGGAGAAAAATTTGCGTACCCGCCGCCGCCCGCTGACAAACTCGACCCGTTTCAATGCTCAGCCGCACAGCTTTACGACTTGATCGCCGGCGCCGACGGAGAAATTGCCACTGCCGCGCAGAAAAACTTCATCGGTTTTACGCCGGTTTACGCGCGCGAATTCGCCTTTCGAGCAAAACTTTCGGACCCGGAATCGGCGCTGCAAAACCTGCTGGCTGATCTGTACGAATCGAATCCCGTCCCGGCGATTTACTCGACGCCGGCGATTGAAGAAATAAGACAGGAAATTGGCCTCGATGAATTCAGCCTGACTCTTTCACCGATTGAGCTTCGTCATTTGTTCGCATTGCCGCAAACTTCCTTTTCCACAGTCAACGAAGCCGCCGACGCTTATTTCAGTTTGCTGGACGACCTGCCCGACGATTTCAGGCCGCAAAGCAAAAGCTGGTTCCCAACTCCAGCGCGAAGCTCAAAAAACGGCGAACGCTGGCGACCATACCTCAACGCGAACTGGCAGGTTTGCCTGCCGGAGAAAAACATCAACGCTGGGGCGAATTACTGCTGGCCAATCTGCATCAGGCAACAAAAACCGCAACCGGATTTGCCGTCGCCATTTTTGCGACAAACTCAGGCAACAATTACTATTCCCGCCGCCGACAAAGCCAACGCCCAGGACGCCGCCGAGCATTACTTCAAGCTGGCGCGCAAGGCAAAAAATGGCTTTGCCGCCATCAGCACGGTTGCCGGAAGTCCAAAAAGAGATTGCCGAACTGGAAGCCCTGGCTGAAACCGATTGACGCCGATAATTCGCGCCGAGGAGCTGAAAGCCGTTGCTGGAACAGGCCGCTCCGCCTCGCCGCCCAAACAGGCCAAGTCGAAAACTCAGCCGGGCAAGAAACCCTAAAGAAGAAAAAATCAGCGGAGTGCGCCGTTATCCGTTAACCGACGGTTGCAGGGGTGTACACCGGCGACAACGACAACCTGTCAATGCGCGTAGCCAAATCTTACGACCTTTGGTTTCGCATGGCGGATTACCCGGGCTCGCACGTCGTGTTGCAGGAAATCCACAACGTCGCGAAGTCCCGCCGCGCGCCGTCGAGCAGAAACCGCCAGAGCTGCGTAAATTCAGTTCCGCCCGCAACAACGCCAAAGTCGCGGTGAACTGGTGTGAAAGGGGTGGTGACAAAACCAAAGGCTTCGCACCTGAGCCGTCAGTGACTTCGTTCCAGACTGTTCTGGTTGAACCGAAAAGACGGCTGAGCGCGCCCACCTACCGTAACCGCTTCGCGCTCCGCCCCAAAATGAAATACGCGGCGATTCCTCCGACGATCATTCCAATTAAATCACACTGCAAATCATTCGGCGTGTCGTAAGCTCCGTGAATTCATATGCCGGGTTGAGGCCACATGTATTTGTCGTCCCAGTATTCGATGACTTCGTAAAAACCAGAAATCGTAAACATCGTCACGTAATTGCAAAAAAGTCACCACCCAAAGCGGCTTAATACTGTAACCGAATCGCTTCAAGCCTTCGTTGAGCAGCCAGACAATCACCGGGGCGGTCAGGCCGGAGATCACCGTGTGCGTGATTTCGTCGTACTGGATGTACTGGTATTTCGTGCTGTACCAATTGAACAAATTGCCAAGTCCCGTCCAGCGCCACCGAAGCGTAAACCAGCGCCAGCATCACAATCGGAATCTTTACGTCGAACCGCTGTTTGACGTAAAAATCAATCGCGCCCAACCAGGCCACGCAGATCGGCGTGCTGAACCAGATGCGCAAGTACGCCATGCGAAGCAAACTGCTCCCCCAGCAGCAAACCAGCGATGATGACGCCGTCAATCAGCGTGAACGAATACGATGTTCGAGTTTCTGTTTGGGTGGGGCGAGAGATGACCTGGCTCATAGATTCCTCCGTTTTAAGATGATGATTGATAGTAAAACTGCGAATGAAAGGATGAGCAGTCCAATTGCTAAATCGGCGAATTGGCGTTGAGCGAAATTCCAGCGTGACGCGGTGCTCGCCCGCTGGCAGATTCACAAGAATGTTTTTGACTGCGCCTTCGACGATTGGCGCAATTCGTCCGTCAACCTTCGCCGTCCACCCGGCAAAGTTGCGAGTCCGAAATTGAAGTTGATCGTTTTCGCTAAGACTGACTCGAAGCTGGCGAAATTCAGGCGTCCAGTGTTCGACAGAAATTGAGCCTTTTCCATAGCCAAGCTGCACCGGCGGCATAGGCGGATTTTCGCGTGAGCTGCCCGCTGGCAAAGTGGCGTAATTGTAATGCTGCAAATTCGGCTCAAACGATTGCGCGCGCCACATGGGCCAGGCGACGTAATAACCACTCATCGCCAAAACACCAATCAGCATCAGCTGCGCGGCAACTCGCCTCCAATCCGACATCCGACATCCGACATCCAACATCTTCCCGATCAGCATCGCCATCGCAAAACTGGTCAGAGTCAGCATTCGCCACGAATAGACTCCAATTTCGATCTTTGGAATCAATCGGCCAATCGGAGCCGAATACTTCGTCATCAAAAAGCTGGCCAGCAATCCGGCAACAATCCACAGCCAGACGCGAACACGCCGAGGCTTGAAGCTGAGAACAGTAATTGAGCAAACCAAAATCGCAGCCAGATTGAATGCCCAGATTCGATCTAGCCTAACAAAAAAAGGATTGCTGATTCGGTCATAAGTTGTCTGCGAGTAATCGAAAACATAACTGGCGTGATACGGCCAAACACGCTGAACGTCGTCGCCATTAACCAACCGCTGTTCGACAATCGCCGGATAAAAATAAGCCGCCGCCAGCATCGAGCCGAATACGAGCGCAACGGCAATAACCCCCAACTCGCGCCACTTCCCTGCCCTGATCGCCAAAACCGCCAAACACAAACCGAATACCAGCAAAAATTGATAAGCCGTAGGCGGATGCGTCCACAGAAAAGCTCCGAAGCTGGCGGCCAATCCCGCAAAACTTGTAACCCGACTCTGCGCTGCCTCTGAGTTCTCCCCGCCTCTGCTGTGAATCAACCTCTCGGAAAATAACAGGCACAACGGAATCCAAACAAAGCTGGTGAATTCTGAAATCGCTCCGCGCTGGTATTGATTCAGCAAGTGGTACGGCGCGAAAACATAAACCGCCGCCGCCATCAAAGAAGCTCCGCGTGAAAGCGATTGTCGAGCGTAAATCCAAATCGCCGCCGCCGAAGCCAGCATCGTCAACCAATAAAATCCAGCCCAGGCTTTCCACCAGTCGCGCGCCACGAAGTAGACAGCCGAAGTCAGGTAGTAAACTCCGGGCGGATAAAAACTGGTCGTTGGCGCTCCGTAACCGTGAGTGTTTTCGTCCCAACGCGGATAAACGATGCCAGCGGAAAGGCTTCGCCAGAAGGCGTTCATCTGGTTGTAATGCATCCACGAATCGTGTGTGACCGGCATTGCGCCTCCGCAACAACCGATCTTTTGATCTTCGCCAATGACAAAAAAAGGCAGCACGGCAACTGAAGTCATCACTACCAGCGCCAGGGCGATGACAAGCCTCGATTTCCAGGGAGAGTTTTTTAGTTTAAGGACAATGGTTGATTTCATTGGTCGCGGATTCTGTCACACAGGATTCAGTCAGCAAAGATTCAGCAAGCGTTGTGCCGCTGGGTACGCGCGCGTCTCGCGTGCAGGCTTGGCCAATGACGCACTCATTCCGGCAGGAAGTCCTTCGCGGCTGAGACTGCACGCGGGACGCGATGCGTAGAGCCGACACCTGAAAGCTTTCGCCGACACCTGAAACGTTGTGCTAAATTACCGCTGCATTTCTAAATTCATTCAACCCAGAGGGAAATATCATGGACGCATTTCGTAAAAGCATGCTGCAACTAATCACGCAGACTTCGACCAATTTGCCGCCGGACGTTCGCCGTGCGATGGCTCGCGCAATGGGCGAAGAGCAAGGCGGGCGCTCGCTCCAAGCTCTGAACGTCATTGCCACCAACATTGACATGGCCACCGACAACGAAGGCCCGATTTGCCAGGACACTGGCTGGCCTACGTTTGAGGTCAAAACTCCTGTCGGCGCGAACCAGATCGTGATGAAACAGCAAATCCGCGAAGCCGTCGCCGAAGCCACCAAACGCGGCAAGCTGCGAACGAACTCCGTCAATTCACTGACGGGCGAAAATGCCAGCGACAATCTTGGGCCTGGTACGCCAACCATGCACTTCGAGCAATGGGAAAGCGATGAAATCGAAGTGAAGCTGATTTTGAAAGGCGGCGGTTGCGAAAACAAAAACATTCAGTACTCGCTGCCAATGGAAATTCCGCATCTGGGCAAAGCCGGACGCGACCTGGACGGCGTTCGCAAATGTTTGCTCCACGCCGTCTGGCAGGCTCAGGGGCAAGGGTGCAGCGCCGGGGCCATTGGAGTTTGCATTGGCGGCGACCGCGCTCAGGGTTATGTCAAAGCCAAAGAACAACTCTTCCGTTTGCTGGATGACACCAACGAAATCCCAGAATTGGCCAAGCTGGAAGATTACATCGTGCAGACTTCAAATACGCTCGGCATTGGAACGATGGGATTCGGCGGCGGAGTGACCTTGATCGGTTGCAAAATCGGTGTGCTTAATCGGTTGCCAGCCAGCTTCTTTGTTTCCGTGGCTTATGACTGCTGGGCATTTCGCCGGCTTGGAGTTGTGCTTGACGCCACGACTGGCGAAATCAAACGCTGGCTTTACCGGGACGAAACACAACCTGACATCAAAATGGCGCAAGGGGCCAATTCTGGAAGCTTTATCACGACCGGAAAAGAAAAAATCCTGCGCGCTCCGATTACCGAAGAGCAAATTCGCGAGCTGAAAGTCGGCGATGTCGTATTGGTCAACGGCGATATGTACACAGGCCGCGACGCCGTACACGCTCACCTGATGAAAAACGAGCCGCCTGTTGATCTGACTGGATCGGTGCTTTACCACTGCGGCCCGGTGGTTTTGAAAGATGGAGACAAGTACAAAATCAAAGCCGCTGGCCCGACCACCAGCATCCGCGAAGAACCGTATCAGGGCGAAATCATCAAACGCTATGGCATTCGCGCGGTAATGGGCAAAGGCGGAATGGGCGCGAAGACTCTGGCCGCGATGAAAGAACACGGCGCTGTTTACCTGAACGCCATAGGCGGGGCGGCTCAGTATTACGCCAAATCCATCAACGAAGTCCTGGACGTGAACCTGTTGGAATTCGGCATCCCCGAAGCCATGTGGCATCTGAGTGTGACCGACTTCCCGGCAATCGTGACCATGGACGCTCATGGGAATTCGCTGCATGCCGACGTTGAAAAAGCATCGGCAGCAGTCCTGGCTGCGCTGAGCGAGCCGGTGTTTTAATTCATTGGACGATCTGCTATAACCCCGA
>JBGAPB010000179.1:0-12231 GCA_044221525.1 Blastocatellia bacterium
GGACTTGGTGGAGCGACCAACTGGTATTCGCCGACTTACAGCCCGCAAACGAAGTTGTTTTATGTGCTGGCGCGAGAAAATCATCCGCAATACTTTTTCAAAGCCGAAGCCGCTTATCACCCAGGCGATTTGTTTGAAGGAGGCGGCGGACGTGACCTGCCGGGCGTTGAACCTTATGGCGTGGTCAAAGCTCTGGACGCGCTGACCGGAAAACAACGTTGGGAGTTTCGGCTGCACGCTCCGGCAATGGCCGGATTGATGGCCACGGCTGGCGGTTTGGTTTTCGGCGGCAGCAGCGAAGGTTATTTTTATGCGCTGGACGCGCGAACAGGCAAAGTGCTGTGGAACTTTATGGCGGGTTATCAGATTGTCACCAACCCGATCAGCTACGCGATTCGCGGCAAACAATACGTGGCAATCACTGCCGGGCAAGGCTTCTTTGTTTTTGCACGTTGATCGTTACCAGCCGAGAAACTCAACCACAAAAAGCACAGAAAGCATAAAACAGCGATGAAAAGCTTTTTGTGTTTTTTGTGCTTTTTGTGGTTTCCATTTCTTTACCGCCCGACAGCTTGCCTTTGCAAAGCACTGTGCTAGGCTTCGCGCCGTAATTTCAACTCACCTTTTTCAACTCGGAGAAAAACGAATATGGCGACACAGGCTTCCAACTCGGAGTCAAATTCTGCCTTCGATTCAACCAAAGACAATACCGGAATCGGCGGGCATCCGCGCGGACTGACGACACTGTTCTATACCGAAATGTGGGAACGGTTCAGTTATTACGGCATGCGCGCGCTGCTGACGTTGTATCTGACAAAAGCAATGGGATACGACGAAAAAGTTGCGGCGACAATTTACGGCGCTTACACCGGCTCGGTTTACCTGATGTCGGTTCCCGGAGGTTGGATCGCAGATAACGTGCTTGGCACGCGCAACGCGGTTTTTTACGGAGGCATTCTCATTGCGCTCGGACATTTTTCGATGGCGTTGCCGACAACGATCAGCTTCTTTCTTGGCTTGATTTTGATCGTGCTTGGCACTGGGCTGTTGAAGCCGAATGTCAGCGCCGTCGTGGGCGAGCTTTACAGCAAGGATGACCAGCGCCGCGATTCTGGCTTTTCGATCTTTTACATGGGCATCAACCTCGGCGCGTTTATCGCTCCGCTAATCTGCGGCTACCTGGGAGAGAAGATCAATTGGCATTTGGGATTCGGCGTGGCCGGTATCGGCATGACGCTCGGTGTCGTTCAGTACTACCTGGGCAGAGAACGACTGGCCCACGTCGGCCATCCGCCCAAACAGACCAGTGACGAAACCAAACGCAAGGCAATGACTGGCATTGTCTTGATGGCAGTTATAAGCGCTGCGGTTGGAGTGTTGTTCTTCGGCCCTGAGTGGATCACCGAAAACAAATTCTGGATCATGGTTGGCAGTTTGGTGCTTTTCCTTATCTGGTTGTTCGCGTCTTACCTGAAAACTGAAGAGAAAAAACCTGTTGCAGTGATTGTCGTGCTGTTTGTCTTTTCAGTCATTTTTTGGGCGACGTTTGAACAAGCTGGCAGCAGCTTCACTCTGTTTGCCGACCGATTCACCAACCGGACAATCTTCGGCCACGAATTCCCAACCAGTTGGTATCAATCCGTCAATTCGATTTTCTTGATTTTGCTAGCTCCGGTTTTTTCGTGGCTGTGGTTGAAGATGGGCGACCGCCAACCATCCAGTCCGGTCAAGTTTTCAACAGGGCTTCTGTTTGTCGGATTCGGCGCTGTGCTGTTGGTGATCGCTTCTCTGTTACTGGTCAACGGCAGCAAAGTCGGGCCTTGGTGGCTGGTTGGAGTCTACTTGTCGCAAACCATCGGCGAGCTTTGTTTGAGCCCAGTCGGCCTGAGCACCACCACCAAACTCGCTCCGGCCAGATTGACCGGATTGATGATGGGAATATGGTTTCTCTCTATTTCGTTCGGTAATTTCTTTGCCAGCTTTTTCGCCAGCGAGTTCAAGAACGAGCAACAAGCGCTGGTTGGTCTGTTCACAAAAGCTGGGGCGTGGCCAATTGCCGCAGCCGTGCTGCTGCTGGCGCTGACGCCATTCATTCGCAAACAGATGGGCAAGGTTCGCTAAGCCCTGAAAACAAAAATGTCCGTGACCGGTGATTGTCGAATTCCATTCCTGTGAATTTGCGACAACCACCGGTCACGGACATTACATCCATTCCGAACTTAACAACTTACGGTCTGGTCGGTGCGCCTGGCCTTCCACCGCCTGGGCCGCCGGGGCCACCAGGACCTCCTGGGCCGCCGGGGCCACCAAATCCTGGACGACCGCCGCCAACCAGCGAACCCATCAACTCAACCACTCCCGAAGAACCGATCTTCTGCACCAAAGCATCCAACTGCGACTGGTTACTCCTAAGCACGGCAATCGCCTGGATTGTAAACGTGGAGTGGCCTTTCAACCGGTTGCTCATCATTGCGGAACTCAAGTTAGCAATAATCGCGGCTTGTGCATCAGCCGCTGCCTGGTTTCCAGCAAAGATTGCCGCTTCCAAAGCGTCGTGCGCGGCTTCCAGGGCCGGATCGGGCGCGCCGGGATGGGCGTCGCGAGCTTGCTGAATCAAGGTCTTCAATTGGTCTTCCTGCGCCGTGCTCAAGGCCGGGGCATTGGCAGATTGCAACGCTTGCTTCAATCTCATCAGCGGATCAAACTGCGGGCGCTGTTGAGCCAGAGCCGCAACCGACAAACACAGCATCATCGTAGCCATAAAAATTGCTTTCAAACTCATTTTAGATTTGTTCATTGAATCTCTCCTTCAGTCGTCATTGGAAATAGGATTGGAAATTTTGGGAACGCGAATGCAGATCGTCAGCATTTCATGTTCCCGTTGAATTTGTCTTCACCAGCGATGGCTTTGAAGCCGAATTTTAGTTCCACCAATTATGGAAGTTTTTTTGCACTGCTCAGCCAGGTTATTACCGAGCGCGTTAGCAAGCGGCTTTTCGCAAAAGAAAAATCGCCGAACATTGAACCACCAAACCAATCAAACTGAATTTGGAAAATTCGATTGATTGTCGCACTTCAACATTCGGCGTAAATGCAAACTCACACTGCGGACTGAAATAAATCGCCATAAGGTCAAAAACCGCCCGGCCTGCGACCGCCTCTCATTGGCGAACCACCGCCATTTGGAGGCCCGCCTTCGACGACCTTGTAATCGGCTGGAAGTTCGAACAACGACTTTGGCTGTTCGCCGCGATTGATGTTTGTCAGGCGGTAAATAGTTTCGCCAAAACGCGGGTCTTTGTGTTTGCTTAAAACCACTACCTTCAACTCGGTCGCTTCCCATCGTTCTGAAACAACTTCTATCGGACGATCATTCCCAATCTGCCCAACCGGAATTGTGAAAGTGGTGCGGACTCCCTCGGCTTCGACACCTTCGATTGTTTGTTTGCCCAGTGATTCTGTCTTTTCCTGATCAGACACCGGTCGAGGCGGCCCAGGTGGTCGCGCTCCAGTCGGCGCAAACAACTTACGAGCGGTGTGATTTCTTTCTTCCAACATGTAATTCACGTCGGCAACCGGATCGTAAATAAAAGCCATTTTCGGAGGCTCACCGCTAATGACAAACGGCCCAGCAATAGTCAGAGTTCTTTCCAGCCGGGTACGACCTTCGCTGTCACGGTAAAACTTCCCTTCATTCTTGTTGCTGATGCGAGTGCCGTCAGCCAAAACCTGTATGTTTTCAGTGACAATCGAAGCCGAATACGGAGCGCCTTTGACGACATTGCCGCCGAATCGAATCTCTGACAACAACATATCGAACTGTGGCCCGCCTGGTCCTCCTCCAGGAGACCCGAAAGGTGGACGCCCAGGATTCTGACCTCCGTCCGGCGGCCCACCAACTCCAGGCGGCGGCCCTCCCCGCCTGCCCGGTTGCGCGTTGGCGGAAGCCGCCAGCAGCAACGAAACAACTACACTCATCAGCCATAAAACTTTTCTGTTCATATTTTTCCCTCAAAAAGAAAGCATGGGGGGCAGGCTTCAGCCTGCTGTGATGTTCAAGCGAAATCTTTGAACTCCCCGCTCTTTACTGAACCAATCGAATGGCCAGCGGAACTCCATCAATGCCCACTCTCAAATCCGCCTTGACCATTCCATTTCCGCGTTCCGCGCTGAGCGGCAACCCCATCGCAATCAGCGTAGCTCTAGGCACGTCAACCCGTACAACCAGACTTTCTCCCGGGGTAGCCGAACCCGCCGCATAACTGAGCGGGATGTAATTCGACGCCAGATTGTTTTCGTAATTTTGAACCGGTTGCTGACGACGCTGAGGCAGTTTTTTACTTTTCACGGTATTGCCAGTCGCTTTTCTATCTTCCACATTTGCAGCCAGGTTGTTTTGCGGCGCGACGGTTTCAGGCAAAGTCATCGGCGCAACCGGCGTTGCCGTCGGTGTAGGCGATGGGCCAGCCACACTCAATTCATCTTTAGAGGTTTGCTGCCCGCGCCAGATTGAAACGGCAAAAACAATAACAATTGCCGCTGCCGACCAGCCACACTCAATTCATCTTTAGAGGTTTGCTGCCCGCGCCAGATTGAAACGGCAATCACAATAACAATTGCCGCTGCTGCCGCTGCCAGCCCCCAACTCCACTGCCAATTGAAAAACGGTTTGCGCTCAGGCGCTTGGATCGCTTTCTGCTCCGCCGATTCAGCCGCATGCTTTACGAACCGAGCCTGAGCTTCAAACTCTGCTCTCAACGATTGCCTCAATCGAACCGAAGCCTGCTGATTTCTGGTGCTTTTGGCGAATTCACTCAATCCATGATTCAGGGCCTGTTCCGCCGCCAACCTGTCGCCGCAAGATTCACAGGCGGCGGCATGAGCCAGCGCGGCGACTCTGGCTCTGGCCGACATCAATTTGTCGGCAGCCAGTTCGGCAACAATTTGTTCAAATTCCTGACAGTTCATATTTCACTCCTGGCTTCACTCCCGGCGTGCGTCAGATGAACCGACGCAACGCTTGTCACTTTCAGCAACTGCAACTTATCAATCAGCATAGTCCTGGCGCGATTCAGCCGCGAACGGATTGTTCCAACCGGACAGCCAACGACATCGGCGGCCTGTTCGTAGCTCATCTCGTTCAAGCTGCATAGCACGACGACTTCGCGGTAATGCTCCGGCAAACTCAGAATCGCGTGACGAACGGTTTCAACTGTTTCAGTGCGCTCGAATTCATCAAATGGATCGCCTTCGACAGCCAAACGATCTTCAAACCCTGACAGCAAATCTTCTACATGGTCGCCATTGTCCACCATCGAAACAAACCTACGCTCGCGTTCCAGCTTTCGTAAAACGCGATGGCGAGCCATACCAAACAAATAACCGGCGACTTTTCCTTTGGATGAATCGAACAGGTGAGCATCCCGCATAAATTCAATGAACACGTCCTGCACCACGTCTTCGGCCATGGCGGGAGAACCGCTCATTCTCAAAGCAAATTGAAAAATCCCTGCCTGTCGCCGGTCGTAAAGCTGCTCAAAAGCGTCCGCATCTCCGGCTATCATTTGCCGAAGCAGTTCTTCATCGCTTGGGGTTGCGGTCGTCTTGATTGCTTTCATCATCGAATCGTCGTTTTCAAATCTACGGCCAACCGTCTGTCAATCATTCAGCTTCAATACTTCCCTCTTCTCGCTGGCAATGGACGGCGGTCAGCGTGATAGTTCCATCATTTTCCAGCTTGGATCGGAGCTGTACAGTGCGCGTGAGCAAGTGAGCAACTCAACAAGAAACCGCTGGTTCACGCGAGCGTTACGGCAACAACAATAGAGAACTGGTAAGTCCAACTATCGCTTAATTTATTCAGTAGTAACTCTGGACACTCGATCAAACGGTTTGTTACAGTCGCTGCCTTGAACAAAGCAATCACATTTTCCTGCACTGGTGGAACCACATGAAATCACGCGACCTGATTTTTGCCTTAATCGTCATCGCAGTCGTCGGCGGCCTGTACTTCCTTTCAACTCGTAACAGAGCCAAGGCTATGCCAAACAGGCCCGAACACGTGAACGTCCTGGCGCGCGAAGACTGTTTGAAATGCCATCTGCCCGCAAAGTTCGAAGAAATGGAGCGGCAACACAAACATCCGGGCAAATGGCGCGATGCTCGCGTTAGCTGTCTGCTCTGCCACGCCGCGCCTGACGGCTCGAAATAACTCAGTCCGAACACGGAACCTAAAATTTGAAATCATCCATGGCTAAAACAAAAAACATCATCAAAGCACAAGTCTACAAAAACTATATCGCCGGCCGTTGGGTAAAACCCGCCGGAGGCGAATTACTTGAAAACTGGAACCCGGCGGACACTCGTGAACTGGTCGGCCTTTTCCCTGCCTCGACAGACGAAGATGTCGAAGCGGCAGTCACAGCCGCGCGCGAGGCCTTTCCCAAATGGAAAGCAACGCCAGCGCCCAAACGCGCCGAAATGCTTTTCGAGCTTGGCCGCATTTTGATGGATCGCAAAGAACAGCTTTCCGTTGATATGACTCGCGAAATGGGCAAAGTCCTGAAAGAAACCGGCGGCGATGTTCAGGAAGCGATTGACATGACTTTTTACACAGCAGGCGAAGGCCGACGCCTGCACGGTTACACCACGCCATCCGAGCTGCAAAACAAAATGGCGATGTGCGTTCGCCAGCCGGTCGGTCTTTGTTCATTGATTACGCCGTGGAATTTTCCTATGGCAATTCCTTCGTGGAAGATGATGCCCGCGCTGATTTGCGGCAACACGCTGGTCATAAAACCCGCCGAAGACACTCCCCTGTCAACCGTCAATCTGGTTAAAGCCGCCGAAGAAGCTGGCATTCCTCCGGGCGTCATCAATATAGTTATGGGAACCGGCGAAGCAGCCGGAGCGCCACTGACGACTCACCGCGACATTCGGCTGGTGTCGTTCACAGGTTCGACCGAAACCGGACGCATTGTGGCAACCAGCGCTGCCCAGCACGGAAAGATTTGCTCACTGGAAATGGGCGGCAAGAACGTAATCATGATTATGGACGACGCCGATCTTGACCTGGCTGCCGAAGGCGCAGTCTGGGGAGCTTTCGGAACTTCAGGCCAACGCTGCACAGCTTCCTCGCGGATTGTGGTTCACAAAAAGGTTTACAAGAAATTTGTCGAAAAACTGACCGAAAAGGCAAAGGCTTTGCGCGTCGGCAACGGCTTGAAGAAAAACGTCGAAGTCGGCCCGGTCATCAATCAGGCTGCCGTAGACAAAATTCTGGGCTATATCTCGATTGGCAAACAAGAAGACGGGGCGACGCTGCATCTGGGCGGCAACCGCCTGACAAAAGGCGAACTCAAGCACGGTTTTTTCATCGAACCGACGATCTTCACGGATGTCGCGCCAGACATGCGAATCGCTCAGGAAGAAATCTTCGGCCCAGTGGTCAGCATCATTCCCTGCCGTGATCTGGACGATGCCATCGAAATCGGCAACGGCGTGAAGTATGGTTTGTCCGCTTCGATTTACACGCAAGACGTGAATCAGGCTTTCACGGCGATGGAGCGAATGTACACAGGCATCTTTTACGTCAACTCCGCTACAATCGGAGCCGAAGTCCACCTGCCGTTCGGCGGGACCAAATCCACTGGTAACGGCCACCGCGAAGGCGCAATGGCAACTTCGCTGGATATTTTTTCCGAATGGAAAGCGATATACGTTGATTACAGCGGCAGATTGCAAAAGGCACAAATAGACAATTGATGCTTTTGCTCAAACCATCTCAATAACCCCAATCAAGGAGAACCCAATCAATGGCAGTCAAAAGTCCCGTAACGCGTGCGGAATTCCGCGAAGGCGCGCAACCGGTCAAAGTCATCATCAACGACATTCCAATGATGGCCGAGGTCAAAGAATTTTCGACCGGCTCGCTGGGCTGGTACCTGAACGGCAAAACTCTGATCGAAGTCGGCGGCAAACAAGTTAGTGTCCAAATTGGAATGAACCTGACCATCGTCGGCAGCAAGGATTTGCCCAAAGACGAATAACCACAAAAACCAGGAGGCTCTATGTCCAAAGGTTGGAAGATCGGTTTAAGCATCGCGGCAGGATTAATGCTGGTGCTGATGCTGGGCGCAGGAGCCTGCGTCTATTACTTTTCGCAGATCACAAGCCAGGTAAAGGAAGATCAAAAAGCTGCTGAACGGTTTGGAGAAAACGCCGACGAGGAAGCCTGCCTGAAAGAGACTCTGGAGCGCAGCAAAGACAAAAGCGGAATTTCCGCCGTTGCATCAAACGCGATTTTTCTGGGCACCTGCCTGCAAAAGAGCAGGCCGACGCCAGGATTTTGCGATGCCGTCCCAACAAGCGATGACAAGGAAGCCACCAAAACCTGGGTGAAAACCAAATGCAAGGACCTGGGACAAAGCGACCTGACCTGCGGATCAATATACGGAGCCGTCATCGGCCATTGTCAAAGCAGAAACAGAAGGCAGTCTGAGCCTGAACCGACTGTCGAGCCTGAACCAAGCAAGATGGAGAAGAAAAAATGATTATCGGATTACCCAAAGAAATTAAAGACAACGAAAGCCGAGTCGGACTGACTCCGGCTGGCGTCAAAACCTTGAGCGATTTCGGCCACACTTTGCTGATCGAAAAAAACGCAGGCATCGGCAGCGGCATCAGCGACGACGAATTCCGTGCCGCCGGAGGCCAGATTGTCGAAACCGCCGACGAAGTCTGGCAACGCGGCGAAATGGTCGTCAAAGTCAAAGAGCCTGTCGGCCCCGAATATCAGCGAATGCGCGAAGGACAGTTGCTGTTCACTTACCTGCACCTGGCTCCCGATCCGAAACTTACCCAGGCAATGTTATCCAGCAAAATCACAGGCATAGCTTATGAAACCATCACCAACGACGAAGGTCATTTGCCGCTGCTGACTCCAATGTCTGAAGTCGCCGGAAGAATGGCCGTTCAAGTCGGCGCTCATTACCTGCAAAAGCCAGAGGGCGGGCGCGGAGTTTTAATGGGCGGAGTTCCAGGC
Source organism: Blastocatellia bacterium (assembly GCA_044221525.1). GTDB lineage: Bacteria > Acidobacteriota > Blastocatellia > RBC074 > RBC074 > RBC074. The sequence goes on from JBGAPB010000179.1 coordinate 9,044, forward strand.
GTTCTTCCAGCCAAAACCGTCATCATCGGCGGAGGCGTCGTCGGCATCAATTCCATCAAGATGGCCGTGGGCCTGGGCGCGAACGTCACCGTGCTGGATAAAAACCTTGAGCGACTGCGCTATCTGGATGACATTTTCGGCGCTCAGATCAAAACTTTGATGTCGAACGATTACAACGTTCAGGAGTCCATCGCTAACGCCGATCTGGTTATCGGAGCAGTGCTGATTCCCGGCGCTGCGGCTCCGCATCTGGTTAAACAGGCCATGCTCAAAACCATGCACAAAGGCGCTGTGATCGTTGACGTAGCTGTGGATCAAGGCGGTTGCATTGAAACCACGCATCCAACCACTCACAGCAATCCGACTTATTACGTTGAAGACGTGCTTCATTACTGCGTCGCCAATATGCCCGGAGCAGTTCCGCGCACTTCGACTTTTGCGCTGACGAATGCTACGTTGCCTTTCGCCGTGAAGCTGGCAAACAAAGGCTTCAAGGATGCCGTCGCCAAAGACAAACACCTGAAAGCTGGCGTCAACACTTACGCAGGCCACATTACTTATGAAGCCGTGGCTGAGTCACAGAACTTGCCCTTCAAATCAATTGACGAACTCCTGTAATTAATGGCCAAAGGAATAAAAATCATAGAAGTCGAATCGGACTCGCTGGCAGCAGAGCTTGAACTTGCTGCTGGCGACCGAGTTTGGACGATCAACGGCAAACGAGTTCGCGATGCGCTGGATTTCAAATTTCTGACTGCAGGCGAAGAAGACCTGACGGTTGAAGTCATAAAAGCCGACGGCGAAGAGTGGCAAATCGAAGTTGAAAAAGATAACAGCGAACCTTGGGGAATTGATTTCGAGCCGATGACTCCGCGCCAGTGCGGCAACGATTGCGTGTTCTGCTTCATTCAACAAAACCCTGAAGGCTCAAGGAAAAGTTTGTGGGTGCGCGACGAAGACATTCGGTTTTCGTTTATGTACGGCAACTACTCGACGCTTTCGACAATCACCAAATCCGAAATCCAGCGAATCATCGAGCAGCGATTGTCTCCGCAGTACGTTTCAGTTCACGCGACTGATCCGGAGTTGCGTGCCTATCTTTTGGGCAATCCCAAGCAGGTGGACATCATCGCCCAGATGAAACATCTGATTGACCACGGCATAGAGATTCACGCTCAAGTTGTGCTCTGCCCGACGATCAACGACGGCCAGCATCTGGTCAAAACCATTTACGACTTGGCGGAACTTAGCCCTGGTATTGTTTCAACAGCTGTCGTGCCGTTGGGAATCACCGACAAACACAAATATCGCAATCGGTTGGTCGAAGTCAGCGACGAATTCTGTTCGGAGATCATTGATCTGGTGACGCCTATTCAAACCGACTTGAAGAAGAAACTCGGAACAGTTTTCGCGTTTCTCGGCGATGAATTTTACATCCGCGCCGGTCGCCCGATTCCGCCGAAAACCCATTATCGAATTGTGCGAGGCAGCGAAGGCGACGATTACCCGCAAATCGAAGACGGCGTAGGAATGGTTCGGCAGTTTTTTGACTCACATGCCAAACGCATGAAACAGCTTGCCAAAATGCGCGAACGCGGTCAGTTTTCAGCGGCTCAGGCAAAGAAGATTTACGGGACTTTGGCGACGGGATTGATCTTTTACCCAATGCTGAAAAAGGCCGTTGATGAAATGAACAAGACGTTCGGGACTCGCTTGCAGGTGGCGCGGGTCGAGAATACTTTCTTCGGCAAAGGCGTGACGGTTGCCGGATTGCTTTCGGGCATGGATTATCTGAAAGCTCGCGACCAGTTCAAAGGCGATTTCCTTATGCTGCCGCCTCACTGTTACCGCGAACACGATCAAAAATTTCTGGACGGTTTGACCGTCAGTGAACTGACCGCCGAGTTGTTGCTGCCGGTTAAACGCAGTTGGAACGAAGTCCTGGGTTTGGACGAACAACAGCAGACTCATCGAACCATCCTTTCGCACGATTACGGAGCAGTGACTTCAATTTCGGTTTAAGAGGCTATGCAAGAAGGCACGGAATCAAAACTGATAGAAATGTACGAAGCGCGGGAAGCGATTCTGAATCGCATCAACTCGGATTTTGTCCGCGTTGATGCCGACAGTGTGGCTTCCAGCGTGATAGACATTGATAAGTTCTTGCAGGCCGCCGTTACCGAAGTCGGTCAGCGGCTGGAAGTTGATCGTTGCAACGTCATCACGCCCGGCCCGGACGGAGGCTTTCGTGTCAGCCACGAATACCTGGGAAACAACACTCTGACGCCGGGGCTTGGGCTGAACATTCCAAGTTCGCTGGTTCCATTCGATTCAATCAAACAGTATTTGCCGCGTGCTCGACATTATTCGGTTGACGATACTCAATCGGCCAACATCCCGCTCTGGGTTCGCTCTACGTTGCAACTGATAGGAACCAGATCAGTTCTGGTCGCGCCATTCGTTTACCGTGACGAACTGCTGGGAGTAATGGGGCTGCATTATTGCCATCAACCTCATCGCTGGTCTGAAACTGAAATCAAGCTGGTTGAATGGTTGGCCGGGCAGGTTTCCATAGGGCTGCAATACACACAGCTTTATCAGGAAAAGGAAAAAGAAGTCGAGATCACCAAGTTGATGCTGGAAATTTCCAACGACATCAATACGCGAACCGACTTTAACGAAATCACGAACTTTGTCATTGACCGCGCGCTTGACCTGCTTAAGGCCGATTACGGCTGCATAGCCATCCTGGACAATCAGGGTGAACAACTTCATTTCGACGAACTGCGCGCCCGTCGAGGTTTCGACCTGCGAAAATCCGTCGAAACAAAATACCGCGAAGCTCGGACTTTGCGCTTGCCCGATCATCCGGCAGTCACGGAATTATTGGACGAAGGGCAGACTCTTCGGCTGGAAGATTCGCGCACCTCACCTCTTTCCCGTTATCTTTTCTCTCAGGTCATCAAGGGCAAATCTGCGCTGATCGCTCCTATCACCGTCAAAGAAAAAGTTCTTGGCATTGTTGCTTTGGTCTGGGTCAATGAAACGACCAAGTTTTCCGAATATGACGTCCAGGTGCTGAACGGTATTTCCAGCCAGATAGCCATTGCCCTGGAAAAAGACCGGCTGGCGGCAGAAGTCATACGGCTGAAACGTGAACTGAACGACGCTCGCGCCGGTGAGCGAAT
>JBGAPB010000180.1:0-12269 GCA_044221525.1 Blastocatellia bacterium
TTCGTTGCGTCGGCCCTTCCGATCTCGCAACATACTTAAGCCAATAGTAGAATCGCTACTAGAAATTTGAATGCTAGTTTTAGGGAAAGAAAGACGGTCAACTTTTTCAAAGTATAATCTGAAGGCGGCGAGTGCGAGATCGTCAGTTTTTTTGTGAGATTCTGCCTCATTAAACAAAAAATCAACTTGTTTCTCTTCCGGTATTTTAGTTATGTCAGAATCATTAAATTGCAACTTGGAAAATAGTGATTGCAGCTCAGGAATCGAGAATAGTTTAAGTATCCGTTTAACACTTTCTGCATTCCCCTGACCAGAGTTTTTCATATTTCCAACCTCACATTATTGAGCGCTAAACCTTTTGGGTGTCGTGTTTCAAGTTGCTATGACAAGGCGAGAAATGAAATATAGCCGTCCTTATAAAACTTCTTGATAGTGGCAAATTCCTGTCGCAGCAATTCCTCTACTTGCTGTGTAGAGCAGTTCCCCAACCTAACCCAAATAACTTTCGGCGGATAGCCGAATATCAAACTACGGTCGTTCATATCAGCGTCTTTCGAGGCAACCATCAAATCGTTCCATCTGGCATATCCCCAAACCAAAGGATCGTCGGATGATTTCAAGCCAACGTCTCGAACGTGAGTCGAAGAGGGAAACAGGTCAGCCAAACGGCCCGCTAGTTTCGGTGATAAGTTTTCATCGAAGAGTAACTTCATGCGGCAAGTGGAACCGTCATCAACCGACGTTCACTGTCGGCAGCAAATGCAATGCAGGCTTTCAAGTCTTCCTTAGTCAAGTCGGGAAAATCATCCAATATTTCCTCTTCCGTTATCTCGGAAGTCAGATATTCAAGAACCTCATAAACTGTAATTCTCAAGCCGCGTACAGAGGGTTTGCCGCCGCGCTTGTTTGGCTCAATTGTGATGTAGTCTTTGTAGTTCATATCAAAACCTCTTACCTCTCTCGGTGATGATGTCATCCGACAGAGAGCCGGGAAGCTTCGCCAATATCTGCCGCACGGATTCAAGCGTCACTCCGGAGTCGGCTTCTTTGGCACAGGCGGCCATATACTCAACATCAAGCCACGAATCATCACTTGCGCCATTGGTAGCCGGTTGTGATGGCGTCGTTATCGCTTTCCGCAAAGTGCTTAGGACAAATTCTTCAAGCGGCTGACCGCTAACAAATGCTTTTCCAAGTATTTGTTGCTCAAGTTCTGCGGGAATGGTGATGGTTGCGCTCATCGTTTTTACCTCTTCGATTTTGGATGGCTTGTCCCGTCCGCAGCAGGATAACGAGAACGCTGCGGACGGGCAATCAAAAGATCAATTCCACCCGTGAGCATCGCGCACCGAAATCATCGCCGCCAGAATGTCATTCCACGTCTGCGGGTCGGTCATGGTTTCGTTCGAGAACATGCAGCCGTCCCAGTTGATGTGCTGGGTGCTCTTGGTAATTTCGCCATTCGCATCGCGCAGCCACAGACCGGCAGTTCGAGTAATGTCCATCTTACCGTTTGGGTCTTTCGGCAGGCAGTGGCGACCGGTCTTGTCGTGCGTGCCGGAGCCTTTGACCGTGCCGTCGTTTTGCGCGACGTGGAAGTCTTTGACCCACGGACGCAGCACGCTGGTCATTTTGGCCAGGGCTTCGTAAAGGACTTCTTTGTCCTGCCAGTCGTAACCTTCCGGCAGCAGGTTATGTTCGGGCGCGTTGTAACCCATTGTGAACAGCATCGTGTGCGCCATGTCGGCTTGGATGCCGAGCGTTTCCGGTCGGCCAACCTGTTCCAGCAAATCGTTCAAGTCTTTCCAACTGTGCATGCCGCCCCAACAGATTTCGCCTTCGGCGGCGAGTTTTTCGCCAAAGCCTTCGGCAATGTTGCAAGCTTCGGTGAAGGTGGCGGCGATTTTTTTGGTGTTGCCGACGGGATCAACCGCCCAATCTCCGGGAGAGCAGGATGAATCCACGCGGACGACTCCGTATTTGCGAATGCCAAGCTTGTTCAGCTTCTGCGCGATTTCGCAGGATTTGCGGATTTGCGTCAGGAAGGCGGCGCGTTCTTCGTCGGAACCCATCGCCGAGCCTCCGCCGGTCGGCCCCCAAACTGGAGCCACCAGCGAGCCTATGACCAAACCGCGCGAGGCGACTTGATCGGCAAGCTCTTTCAACTGGTCGTCGGTCGAATCAATGTCTGTGTGCGGCAGCGAAAGGAAAATGTCTACGCCGTCGAAACGCTGGCCGTTTACTTCAGCGGCGGCGGTCATATCCAGCATCTTTTCAAATTCGATGATCGGTTCGGAATCGGGACCGCCTTTGCCGACTAAACCCGGCCAGGTGGCGTTGTGCAGTTTTGGAAATTGGTTTTTTGCTTCAGCGCTCATGAATTTAGCTCCTTAAATTACATCAGTGATTTCGTCCTCAAGTCCCAAAGCCGCTTGCAAGGCTTGCTTGAGTTCTTCCAGTTTGTTTTTCGGTAGTTCGCCGATGTAATTGGTCAGCAGAGTTTTTGGCAGACTGACCAACTCATCGCAATGAATGCTGCTTTCGTGTTTCAACCCTTCATCAATGCCAATCCTGACCTGTGTCACCAAACCGTTATGGTGGGAATAGACAGGCGCGCAAATCACCGTAGCGAAGCGCGTTTCAAGCAATTCCTGGCGGCTGACCACCACAAAGACACGCTGACGCTTCGGGTCTCTACCTGATGGATTGGGCACAAGGTAAAGCTCGCCGCGTCTCACAATTCCACCTGATAGCTCAACACGTCCAGGGCTTCTTCGTTGAGCGCGTCAATGTTTTGATTGATGATTTCGATCTCTCTGGCATTACGCTCAGCTCTCGCTATACGTCTGGCTTCGATTTCCGGCAACGTTACCAGCGTCAGGCCAACTCGTTTTCCTTCCGGTAAATCAAGCGGTCTGACCGGGCGCAAGATGCCGTGTTCGTAAACTGCTTCAATTGACATCGTCATTTGTTATTCCTTCCTGCGTTACTTTCCGCTTAACGCCTGAGCAATCGCGGCTTCGGCCAGCGAAGCCATCACCGCGTAACCGGCGTCGTTCGGCAATATGCCGTCGTCGCTCAGTTCTTTTTTCAGGTTGCGGCCTTCGGCCATTGCGGAGTAGTAATCCAGATAAACCAAGCCACTGGCCGCCGCGTAATCTTTCAGCCAGCCGTTGGTGCCTATGATTTTGCCGAACGGACGCAACGACGATTGTTTTTTGTAAACATCGTTGATCGGCGTCAGCGAACAGAGCACAACTTTGATGTTGTTCGCTTTGGCTAACTCGACGATTGACGTGATGTTTTCCGCCGTCATCTGCTGCGTAATCGGTTCATACAAGCTGGCGATGTCGTTCATTCCGGCCAGAATCACGACGACTTTTGGCTTCAGCTTGATGACATCCTGGCGGAATCGAACCAGCATTTGCGGAGTCGTCTGCCCCTTGATGCCGCGATTCAAATAAGGCTTGCCGGGGAAGAATGGTGTTTTGCCGTCGCCCCAGTGTTCGGTGATTTCGTCGCCGATGAACACAACGCGAGCTTCGTCGGCTTTGGGTTTTGGCAGTTCAGTGTTTTCGCTGCCATAACGAATCAGCCCAGCCCAATCAGCCAGCATTTTGCGTTGCTCTTCGGCGCGGCGCTCCAGGTCTGCCAGTGCCGAAGCGCAATCCTGCGGCGAGCGCGCGGCGGCGATTGCGCTGATAAGCGCCAAGCCGAGCAAAATTTTGATGGTCAGGGATTTCATTCAAAAATCAGGCGATCCTTTTTCGCTTCGATCTTGGCAGTGTCAATGCCAGGGACTTTTTTCAAATCTTCAATGGATTTGAACTTACCATTTTTCTCGCGGTACTGAATGATCGCGGCGGCTTGCGAACGTTTCAGCGTCAGTGCGCTTTCCAGATCAATGGCTTCGGCTTTGTTGACGTTAAGCTTTGGCACTTCGTCCGCCGGATAATTCTTCACCACGTATTCCAGAATCAGGTTGAGTTCTTCGTCTTTGGCTTTCAGGCCATAAGAAACCATCTTGTCCAAAGTCAGTTGCCATCCGGCTTTGTCCTGCCGCATCGAAAAAGACTTTTCCAGTTCGTGGCAGCCTTTGCAAAGTTTGGTCGCTTCTTCTTTGCCTGGGCCGTCGGGCATCGGACGGCCTTGACCGGAAGAAGTTTGTAGCCAGTTGCCAGCAACGAAAAGCGCGAAAGCTGTTACCAGAAAAACACAACGCCACAGGCGTCCATGCGTAGAATCAAAACTTAAAGACATAACAAATGCTCTCATTGAATCAAGATAGTTTCCGGTGCGGTAGCGCCCGCGTCAGCAAGCGACTGCTTGCCAAGTCACCGCTTGCTGACGCGCACGCTGCCATGCCGGAATTAGTGCTCCATCGGGATGCCGAAGGTGTAAATCGTTCCGTCGTAAGTGGTCAGGTAAATCTGCCCCATTCCGCCGGAGATCGCTCCACCGTGAGCGAATGATGTAATCTTCGTTCCGCTGTTCCAGAGTTCTTTGCCGGTAGCTCCGTCCAGCGCGTAAACGACCGCTTTGCCAGAACGTGCAACTCGAACCGCCGCCGAAGTTTTATCCGAAGCGCGAAACTCTCCGCTGGAAGTGACGAAAACTACGTTGTTGATGATAGTTGGCGTCAACGGCGAAGTCAGGTCTGGCGAAGCCCAGCCCGGCTGTAATGTCGGTTTGCCACCTTGCTCAACCAGTTTCCAGGCGACAACCGCGCCTTTGGTAACAGTTCCGGTGAAGCCCGCAGGCAATGCGCCGACAATCGAAGCCAGAATCCAGCGAGTGCCGTCGCGATCCTGCCAGCTTGCCAATGCGCCAGACGCGAGTTCCTTGCCGGTTGAGGCAGAACTCGATAATGCTCCATCACCGAGGTTCGCGCTGTCCAGCAAATGAATTTTTCCATCCTTGGTTGCTGCGGCAATCAGAGTTTTGCCTTTGTGATCGAACAGAACCGGCGTTGTGGCAAACTCCTGAGAGCCAGCTGAAAACGAACCTTTCACTTTCAGGGTTTTGGCTTCCAACGCAACGATTGAGTTTGGCGAATCGCCACCGCTGCCGGTTGCCACGTAAAGGGTTCCGTCTCCGCCAAAACTGGGGCCAGCCGAACCGACGACGTTTCCTTTCCAGGTTGTTACCTGTTTTGAAATCAGATCAAGTGACCAAACGCCGTTGGCGGCGCCTCCGCAACGGCCAGAGGTGACAACATAAGCGGCGTAGTCAATAACGACCAAACCGCTGGCGTTGGAATTTGGTGGCAGGAACTTCATCGGCGCTTCGTAATCCGCGCCGTTCGACAAATGCAGCGAATGGAACATTCCGTCGCTGGCAAGGGCGTAAATTAAAAACGGCCCGGCTCCAAGCTGTCCGCCTGGCGGGTTCGCCGGATTGACACGAGTCGGTTGAGGCAGCATTGCGGAAGCGTTGAAATTGCCCTGATTCGGACGAACATTCGCCAGCGTTACTGCTCCCTGGCCAGCTTCGCCAACGGCGCTTTTGGCTGGATTGCTGCGCCCTCCGGCCATGGCGGCTGTCGGTGAAGGCGGAATTGCGGCTAGCGTCGGTTTGGCAACTGCTGTTGTCATTCCGCCCGGGCAAGTCATTGTCCCGGCTTGCGCCGGAGCATTCGACTTCAAATGCTTTTCCCATTCCATTCTTCCCAGGTCGGTATCCAGCGTAAAGATGTTGTCTGAGCTTCCGCCGAAAAATCCCAACATGCGAAAGCCGCGGTAGCCAATCAAACGATCAAGCGTCGCCGGAGGCATCAGCGAATTCAACTGGTTCGGAGCGTTTTTGACCTTCATCTTCCACAAAAACTGGAAGGCATTTTTCGGATCGTCTTTCTTTTGCAGTGATTCTTTGGAAATTTTGGCGTCGGCTCTGATCCACGAAGACCTTTGCGCGTCGGCGTTATCCGTCACCCAATCCACGTTGCCGCGTTGAGCTTTGGCGGCAACGGTTAAAGCAATGCTGACAGCAATGAGGGCAATCAATCGTCTCATTTACTTGCCTCCTTTCGCCTTCGAGGCGGCTTGCTCGGAACCCGCTTTGATTCCGAAACAGTACTGATAACCGTCAAACGTGTTGAGATAAACTTTGCCGTTGGCGACTGATAGTCCACCCCAATGGCTCCATGATGCGATGGCGTCACCGCTGTTCCACAACTCTTTCCCGGTTTGGGCGTCCAGCGCGTAAACCACAGCTTTGGTCGAACCGGCGATGCGATTTTTGGCTTCGTGGTTATAGGCCAGGCCGATGTCGAATTTGGCTTGATCGGTGTCTTCGCCACTGCCGTAAGAAAAGACGACTCCGTTGGCAATGACCGGCGGCTCGGCGCGGTTCATATCGCGCGAAATCCAAGCTGGTGTCAAAGTGAATTTGCCCGCTTTATCTTCGACTTTGAAAGCGACGACAGCGCCCATTTTGACCGGGCCGTTTTGAATCGGAGCGGTAAATTTGGAATGTTTCGGTCCCCAGAAAGGTGACAGCACCCAGCGAGTGCCTTTGCTGTCTTCCCAGGTCGCCAGCGAACCCCAGACTCCGGCTGAAGCGAAATTGACTTCTTCGTTGCAGTAAAGCGGAGTGCGATACAGCGGAGTTCGATGGTCGTCACCGCCGATGGAATCGGTATCCATCAGGTACATCACGCACTCTTTTCCGGCATCCACCATCAACTCCTTGCCCTTGTATTTGAAGATCGAAGCCGTGACCTGCATATCCAAATCGCGTTTCCACAACCATTCAGCATTCGACGGGCCGTAATAATCCATCAGCTTGGCGGCTTTGGTGACAGGGTCTTGAGCAACGCCAATGATGCCGTTGCCGTAAATTCCGTTTTCAGGATTCCACGGGCCATCGCCGGTTCCTGTGTACATCACGCCCTTGCTGCTGATGGCTCCGCCGGTTCGCCCCCACATGCCTCCGCCTGCTGGCCCCCACGAACCGACTTTGTCCGTCGCCAGATCATAGATGTAAACCATGTTCGGGTTGCCGCCGCAGCCTTGCGCCGTGTGAACGTAAATCACGTTGTTTCGCAAATTCAGCGCATAAGGTTTGCCGTTAGGCGGCATGAACTTGGCGGGAGGCTTGATTTCCTTGCCCGTGGCCAAATCCAAACGGCGCAACGTCCCGTCCCAAGCCGCCGCGTAAATGACGTATTTGCCAGGCGTTTCAGTTGGGCCTATGACCGGTGTAGCGGTGATGCCTCCGGGGCAGAGAATGCCTGCGCCTCGGCCTCCGGGTGGAGGCGTCCAATCCGAAGTGAAATGATGTTTCCAAAGCAATTCGCCATTGGCTGCGTCCATCGCATACAGATTGTCTGTGACGCCCGTCGCCAGCACGATTTCCTTCGGCCCCTTGTCTGTGGTGACCCGTCCGGCAATCAGCACCGGCAGCAGGTTGTGCATCTGGCGAGGTTCATTGTCGAGCTTGGTTTTCCACAGCAACTTCATATTTTTCACTGTGGAGGTGGAAAGAATGGTTTCGTTCTTTTGCCAGCCGGTGCGTTCTATATCTCCGCCGTCAGTCAGCCAGTCGGCAACTTTGCCGCCTTGAGCCAACTGTCGCGGAGTCCATACTGCGACGCTTATAACCAGCAATAACAGCGACAGCCCTAAAACTTTAGCAAAACTTCGATATTCCATTGGGAATACTCCCTTCTAATTGGCCACATCGGCAGTTGCCTTTGTGGAGTAGTGTTGCCCATAAAAGAGCATAAGTTGGCACAGTCAACCTGTGCAGGCTTATTGAAAAGTATCGTAAAAATGAGAGTAACGAAACTTGAACCGGTTCAGAGGGCACAGAAACTCAAGCCCTGAGTCTGATTTCCAGAGACGGAGTGGATTCCGTCGAGTTTCATAATTTTGTTTGACCAGTCGGTGACTTGAACGGGTTATACACCGCCCGCTAATGCAGGGCAAGGAATGGGAGTGAAGAATTGAGAATTGAAAAAACAAAAGGGATCAGAATGTTATCCGATCCCTTTTCAGTTTGGATTGCGGGGGTAGGATTTGAACCTACGACCTTTGGGTTATGAGCCCAACGAGCTACCAGGCTGCTCCACCCCGCGTCAAAAGCGAATCAGGACTTTATGGTTCGATGGCTCTTTTGTCAACGGGTCAATCGAAACTTTCTTTCAAGTAGGAGGTTATCCGCCTATGACTCCGGCCACGCCGCAGTTCAGGCATCGGTAAAGCGTCCCTGCACGTTCGGGGAAAACCTGCACTCTGGCTGGCCCGCATGTGTGGTCAACATTTACCTCAAACAGTGTGTAATACTGATCGTCGCTGATCGCCGTCAGAGCGTCAAAAATCGCCTGCTCGGCCATTGTGTTGCGATCAATCGCCTGGAAAAAATCCAATTCGTAATCGGAATAACCTTCTTCATCATATCCGTTTTGCATTATTGCTCCTCCCACGTAATCTGCCTGTGCAGATTAAGCATAAATTGTATTCAATGATTTTGTTGTCTGGCAGGGGGCTTTTATACTACGACGCGATTCATTAACAAAAGGAGCTTGCCGATGCCTGTCGTGATTCAGGTCTTTTCCGATTACGTCTGACCGTACTGTTATCTTGGGGAGTTTCCCCTCAGAAACGCTGCCGCCGTGACCGGCGCTGAAATTGTCTGGCGAGCATTTCAACTGCGCGAATCTGGCCCGCCAAAGTTTGAGCCTCGTGGAGAACGCGCTAATGCAGGCTGGAAAAATTCCATTTACCCGATGGCCGAAAGGTTGAAAGTTGAAATGCGCCAGCCTTCGCGGGCACCGCTGACCAGGCTTGCTCACGAAGCCGCTGCTTGGGCAAGGTCGAAAAACAGCTTCGAACAATTCCATAGGCGATTGTTCAAGGCTTTCTTTGTTGAAGACAAGGACATTGGCGAACTGACCGTTCTAAAGGAAATAGCTTGGCAATCAGGTTTGAACCCTGCTGATTTGGAAGCCGCTCTGGCCGGGCATCAAATGACCGAAGAAGTTGACGAAGATTTGTTGATCGCCCGAACTTATGGAATTACAAGTGTGCCTTCGTTCGTTATTGGTGGTCACGTGCTGGCTGGAGTTCAAGACGAAGCTGTTTTGATTCGTGCCATCGAGCTTGCGCGCGAAGGAAAATTGGAAGCGGAAACAAAGAAATTGCCGCATTTGCCGGTCAACATCACTCGAAACTGAAATGCAACAAACTATCCAACACATCGAAGCAGGGAAAATCGTCGCCATTTTGCGCGGAGATTTCAGCGGGCGCGAAGAAGATATTGTCGCTGCAATGATTGCTGGCGGGTTGACCGCCGTCGAAGTCACGCTGAATTCGCGTGATGTTTTTGTGGCGATCAATCGGCTGGCGAAACGCTTCGGTTCCGAAATCGCAGTCGGCGCAGGAACTGTGTTAACGCCAAACGAAGTTCTGCGGGCAGCTGACGCCGGAGCGCAATTCATTGTTTCGCCAAACCGGGATCTGGCCGTAATCGAAGCAACAAAAAAGCTTGATCTGGTTTCGCTGCCCGGATGTTTCACGCCTTCGGAAGTTGTCGAAGCCGTAAACGCCGGAGCCGATGCTGCCAAACTGTTTCCGGCAAATTCGCTGGGGCCAGCTTTTGTGAAAGCGTTGCGCGGGCCGTTGCCGCATATTCGCACAGTGCCAACCGGCGGAGTAACAGCCGAACTGGCGCGCGAATACTTTGCCGCCGGAGCCTGGGCTATCGGCGCAGGATCGGAGTTAATCGGCAAGGATTGGTTCGTCGAAGGTGGATTGCAACGCTTGAGCGAACGCACCGCGGCTTTTGTCGCGGCTGGGAGGCGCTGATGGCTGAAGAAAAACTATGCGCGGTTTACGTGGACACGGGGACGACTAACAGCCGGGTCTGGTTGGCGCGCGGCGAAGAAATTCTGGCCAAAGCCGAAGCTCAAGTTGGCGTGCGCGACACTGCTAAAGATGGTTCGTCGGCGCGGCTGCGTTCGGCTTTGCGCGAGTTGATTGAAAAGGTTCGCGCTCAAGCCGAAGACGCTACGCCGGTTTCTGTCGCCGCCGCTGGGATGATTACTTCGTCGTTGGGATTGACTGAAGTTCCGCATTTGGCTGCGCCAGCGGGAATTGCCGAACTTGCCGCTGCAACTCGCGCTCATCAGTTTTCTGAAATCACTGATTTGCCTGTGCTGCTGGTTCCGGGCGTAAAGTCGGGGCAGATGCCTTGCGAACTGGCGACGGTCGGCGAGGCCGATTTGATGCGCGGCGAAGAAACGCTTTGCGCTGGACTCGTCATGCTGGGTTTGGCAAAAACTCCGGCGACAGTTTTGAATTTAGGCTCGCACTGGAAAGCGATTCGATTGGATTCAGGCGGACGAATTGCCGCCAGTGTGACTTCGCTGGCGGGCGAGCTGGTTTATGCCGCACAGACTCAGACAATTCTGGCCAGCGCAGTTCCCCACGAGCGCCCTACGCAGGTGAATTTCGATTGGCTGGAAGCCGGAATGCGCGAACAGCGATCCGCCGGTTTGTCGCGCGCTCTGTTCTGCGTTCGTTTACTGGAACAATCGAAGCAGGGAAGCCCTGAAGACCGTCTGAGCTTTTTGATCGGAGCTTTTATTGCTGCCGACTTGGACGCGCTTTTCGCTCGTAGAGTTCTTTCGGATTCGGTTGTCATTGTCGGTAGCGGCGGATTGGCCGAAGCGTGGCGGCACGCGCTGGCCCAGGTTGAAATTCAATCACAGATTATTTCCGGCGAACAAAGCGAACGCGCATTGCTGGCCGGGCTTCGCGGCATAATCGCCGGAGTGCGAGCATAGCCGGAGCGCGGACGTTCCAGTCCGCAAACTGGCTCGCGGACATTCCTGTCCGCTCGTCATCAGGCTTGCGCGTGTAGCGCGGACGAAAACCTCCGCGAACCAGGCTGCGGACAAAATGTCCGCGTTCCGGCTGAGCGCCCGCGCCCTGGCAAACATTCATCAATTTTTTATGAAACTCACAATTTGCATCGTTTTCTTAGCGATTGTCGGCTGGTCTGTTCTTCCATCGGCAAATGCCTCTCAACCGGCTCGCCGGATAGATTTCAATCGAGACATTCGCCCGATCCTTTCGGACAAATGTTTTGCCTGCCACGGCCCCGATGCGACAGCGAAGAAAATCAAACTGCGATTGGATTCAGAAGCGGGAGCAACCGCTGATTTGGGCAGAGGCCGCAAGGCCATAGTGCCCGGAGATGCGGAAAAAAGCTTGCTGGTTCAGCGCATCACGCACGCTGATGAAACAATGCGAATGCCGCCAGTTGATTCCGGGCGCAAACTGACCGCCGCCGAAATCGAATTGCTGACCGAATGGATTCGTCAGGGAGCGCGTTGGCAACAGCATTGGTCGTTCGTCACGCCGACTCGGCCAGCTTTGCCAAAAGTTCAAAACACGGCCTGGCCGAAAAATGCGATTGATTATTTCGTGCTGGCTCGATTAGAAGCAGAAGGCTTGCAGCCCTCGCCCGAAGCTGACCGCGCGACTTTGCTGCGCCGAGTTTCATTTGATCTAACCGGCTTGCCGCCTACGACCAAAGAGTTGGATGAGTTTTTGAACGACGCTTCGCCGAATGCTTATGAAAAAGTCGTTGATCGGTTGTTGGCTTCGCCGCGTTACGGCGAACGAATGGCTTATCGCTGGCTTGACGCTGCGCGGTATGCCGACACGAACGGTTATCAAATTGACGGCGACCGTTCGGCCTGGCGCTGGCGCGATTGGGTGATCGAAGCTTTCAACGCCAACAAACCCTTTGACGAATTCGTGATCGAACAACTGGCCGGAGATTTGTTGCCGAACCCGACTTTGGATCAACGCATAGCCACGGCGTTCAATCGCAACCATCGCATCAACGCCGAAGGCGGAATCGTGCCGGAAGAGTACCGAATCGAATACGTGGTTGATCGAGTGGATACGACTTCGACTGTTTTTATGGGGCTGACGTTTGGCTGCGCACGGTGCCACAATCACAAATTCGATCCGCTGTCGCAGAAAGAGTTTTATCAACTGTCGGCTTACTTCAACAGCATTGACGAAGACGGCCATTCGTTTGATTGGGGGAATTCTCCGCCTGTAATGGCTGCTCCGACGCGCTCACAGCAACAACGCTTGCGAGAGTTTGACCATGAAGTTTCTCAAGCTGAAGCTGACTACATTCGCTTAACAAAAAAGTTTTCAGGGAAACAGAAAGACTGGGAAAAAACGTTCGTAGTCCCGCCTTTAGGCGGCAGTGGCTTTAGCCGCAGGGTAAGCGTCGTAAACGACGCG
>JBGAPB010000181.1:0-11979 GCA_044221525.1 Blastocatellia bacterium
CGTTGGAATTTTCCCGCGTCTTGCTCATTGCAATTCGGGTCAGGTAACCCAGAACTTCCAAACGTCGCACACGTCCCAGAGCTTCGACCGCGCGCAGTCGTTGGAACGAACGCGGTTCGTTAACGCTGTTGCTGCGCCAGACCAAAGCGTCCAGCACCAGCGATTCGACGTAACCCATTTCGGCTTTCGACTTGTCGTCGTTGTTGTTCAACTGCGCTTCCAATAAACAACGCGCAGCCAGAAAAACCTGCTCGCCGTCTTTCAGCGAAGTCGAGTAAGCGATTTTCTCCAAAATGTCTTTGGGCTTGGCAACCAGCCCGGACAGCATCGTCAGCGTATCGTCCCATTTGCGTAGTTGAGTAACCCGGCCAAGTCCTGCGGTAATTTCTTCCCAGCGTTTTGGATTGTTTTGAACTTTCAGATACTGCGAACAGCAATAAGCCTGATACGACGGATAAAGAAACCGAATGGCGTCCCCGCCTGCGCGCGCCAGGATTTCAGCGTCAATCAAACTGTCCAGCATTTCTTCCAACAGGTATTCGCGGTTGTCGCGCACGCGGCCAACCAATTCCAGCGCGTCTTTGATCGGCATCACAGTGTCGCCGCCAACCTGCATTCGATATGCCAGCAGGTAAAGGGTTTCCAGCGCTCGCGCTTGTTGGCCTCTGCGCTGAGTGACATCGCGGACTCGTTCTTCCATCAAATCGCGCAAAACACTGACACGGCTATCCGGGAAGTTTCCATCCATTGCCTGACGTATCAATTGCACGAACATCCACGGCATGCCGGCCAGATCGAAAAGTTGAGCCTCTTCCAGTTTGGCGCGCAAAGTCCGCAAACTCTGTTCTTCCCGCGAGTTTGCGGCTTCGGCTTTTTCTCCCTGAAGCTGTTTTTCCTTGTTGGCGCTGTCAAACAGAAAACGAATGATGCGGCGGCGGCTGAGCGGTTGCACATCCAGCACGTGCGTATCATTGCCGGTCGTCCAATCCCATAACCCGCGCGTTTTGGCTATAAAATAGGCGTAATGCGGGTAATCGTTGCTGAGCCTGTCCACTTCTTTGATCAAGGATTTTCGCTGAGAGTCGGACAGGTCGTCGCCGTTATCAAAAAAGAACCTGAACTTGTGATTGCCGTCTCCCAACAAATTGTCCATTTCTTTTTCTGTCAGACCGCCAGGCCAGAATTGGCTCAGACTTTGGGTCAACATAGTCAGATAAGAAGGCACGGCGCTGGAAGGCAAAATGCATTTTTGCAGGTCAACGTAAACGGGCAGAACCTGATCGCGCGAACTCCCTTCCAGCGAATTTATGGTGGTTTCAATCACCATGCGCCGCATCGCCGTCGAACGCGCAGTGCCGCGCGCACCGGTAATTGCAATCAGCAGAGGCTGTTTGCCTTCGCAATTTTCCAGCAAAGATTTCAATTGCCCGTGCAGGTCAACACGCCCCTGCTGAGGCAAAACCTGGTTTTCCCAGTTGGGTTTGATTTGATCGCCGGTCAGCATGACGGCTTCCAGCGGCAGATAGCCGTATTTGAAGATTGATCGAAACTTCGGCTCTTCGTTGATTGCACGCAACGTTTCGCGTTCGCGGTTGGCGGTGAACAATCGCCCGCGCGGAGTTCGCATAAACAGCACTGGAATTGTCCAGCTATCCAGCAAACTATCCTGATCGAAAGTAAACAGCCGCGAACGATTCAGCGCCAGATCAATCACGCCTTCGCGCAGCAGATTACCGTAAAAATTTTCTGCCAGTTCGCGAGCCATAGCCATGGGCACTTCTCCACGATGAACCAAATAGCTGACGATCTGGTCGTCTGGAATCTTGTTCGACTTGCCTTCTTCATCTTCCAGCACCAGCAATGTTGCACGGCGAGCGCGCTGACGCGGTGGTGGCGCTTCGGAATTTTCACCGGCTGGCGGCTGCGGCACTCGTTCAAAAACTCCGTGACCAAGAAAGTGCAGCACATGATGATTGAACTGTTTCTGAATCTGGCTGATGGTCGTGTTGCCTGGAAGGAGATGAAACTTCGGTGCCTTTAGCTTCTTTTGCAATTCATTGCTGATGCCTGTGCGCCCGGGCATGATCGAAACTTCGATGTCGTTGATGCCCTTGACGGCTTCGTAAAAGTTGGCAATTTCCTGTTCGACTTTGATTTCCGCCAGCTTCGGAGCATCCGGGTCGTCATCAGAACCGGCAAGGTCGCTGGGGTTTGAAACAACCAGCAACACTTTCAACGGACGGTCGTCCGGGTTCAATTGAGGTTCGGCAATTGGCAACCGCGTGAAGCGCGAAAACGGTGCCTGTTCAAAATTGGCCAGTGAGCGCCACTTATCGTCGAACAGAACGTACAGTCGCTCCCACCGAATGCGATGAAGCTCGCTGCATTCTTCTGAAATCCATAATTGAACGCGAAGCTCTTTCTGCTCGCTGGCTTGCGCGCGCCCCCAGGCTTTTTGGAAAACGTTGTGCAGGCTTTGTTCGGCCAAGCTGCCATCTGAACCCTCGGGCTTCATAAACAGCAACTGATACAGGTACTGGCCGTAACTTTGAATGCCCAGATCGCGGCGGCGAATCAATTCCTGCTCCTCCGCGTCTCCCAGCCGCATCATCTGTTTGTGCCAACTGCCGTCGTCAAGCTCTGCTTCAACGCGGTACAAACCATCGGCGTCCAAACCGAAGATGCGAATGCGAATCCAGCAAAAATCAGTCGCCGCCCGCCCGCTCACTGATTGTCCGTTCACTGCAAATCCTCCTTGCGTAACCTGACCGCCGGATCACCAAACAGAATGAAAGTTTCGGCATCGTTGCGAGTCAGCCACAAGTCAGCCAGTTCGGCGTCGGTGGCTTTGCCTTCATCAATTTTGCCGGTCAGCAACCTGGACATTTCATTGGCTCGGCTGACAAATCCAACCAGCGCGTGCCCCAACGGACGACCGCTTAGGATCGTGTAAAAGGCGTCTTCAAACGGCTGTAACTGCTTGCCGACTCCGGCGGTGACAATCGAAGTTTGCCAGGCGCGCTCGACGTGACCGAAAACTCCCAGGGCGCTGCCATTTTTATGGCTCAACATCGCTTGAGGTAATTTCGAAAAAGATGGTTTGGCCGGAACGGCTGGAACTTCCCTTTGAAACTTGAAGCGATTTTCGTTCGGAGTTCCCGCGCCGTAACAGGCAAAAAGGAAACAAATCATACCGAAAACGTTGGCGTCAGCGGTCAGATCGCTTCCGGCCAGATAATGTTCCGGCTTCAACGCTCCGGCGGTCAGGCCGAAATAATCCTGACAAAGCAACGCTCCCTGAGCCGTTGCCTGAAGCGGGTTTTCATTTTTCCAGGCTACACCGTGACTGGCTGTGAACAGCAATGAAGGCGCGGGTTTGCCTTTCTTGCGCTTGAAGACATTCATCAACGCTTCTTTTTTTGAATCGGCTGGAGCGATGAGTTGTTTGTTGAACTTGAGTTTGTCTTTGCGCAACAGTCGCTCGTAAACCTTTGTTTGAGTGTCATCCGACATGGGTTTAACCAGGAACTCTGAACTCAATTTGGTCGCCCCGTCGTTCACTTGCCGTGGCCCCCAGAAAACGATGTCTTTACTGGTTGGCGCCGGTTTGCCTGCGGCGGTTTCGTAATCAATCACGCTTTTGACATAGGCTTTGTAATCATCAACCTTGTCGAAAAATAATCGCCCAACAGCGTAACCGGCTGAAAGCAGATGGCCGAATCGAAAGGAAATTTTTTCAGGACTGCCGACCAGCAAAATGTAATAAGGCATGCAAGTCGGTTCGACCGTGGCGAAGTCGGCTTTGTTTTTGACCAGCCATTCGCGCGCGCCTTCGCTGTTGTAACCTTCAATCCATTTGACGATTTTGTCGGCATCGTCAGCCTGGAAATCATCGCGAATCATTTTCAACCGATGATCGAACAGCGGGCGCAGGGCTTTTTTGACTTCGGGGTCTTCGTCTTTGTGAAATACGATTGCCCAGCCTGTGTCCCAGAAATCCGAAGGATCAACGCCTTGCGGCAAACCCAGAACTTCCTGGCCGGATTTGGCCTGACGACGTTTGACGGCTTTGTCTCTGGCGGCTTCGTCATCTGTCGGTTTCTGCGCGCGCATCAAATTCGCAACTTCGGCAATCGAAACGGGTGGAACCAGATAATCGCCTGTGTCACCGATGATGCCGTTTACCATCACCATGTTTTCAGATTGGTTATTGGATAAATCGTTATTCGTGGCTGGCATAATTCGCCTCCGTTTTAGAAGTGGTTTCTTTTTCATAGATTCAAACTGCGGATCAATAAAAGGCTGAAGTCTTTGTTTCAAATCTATTACGACGGGGTCAACGACGGCGCGGAGTATCGCTCTAACCTTGAACTCTGGTCAATTGAAGTAGGACAATTTGAAAAATTGTCCTACTTCAATTTCAAAAAGGAGAACTGATGAATTGTCCGAAATGTGGAACTCAATTGCCGAATGACGCGCGCTTTTGCAGCGTCTGCGGATCAAACATCACAACGCAACCCTCGCAGGTTCCGGCAGGAGGAATCCGACCTGCTGAAGGAATCCGCATAGATTCCGACGGCAGAGGCAGCGGGCGCGGCTACAGCTTCGACATTCAACACGCTGGAGCATTCGCTTTGGCGGTTATACAACTTCAAGCAGGTCAATCCATTCAGGCCGAAGCCGGAGCAATGGTTTCAATGTCCGGCAACATCGAACTGCAATCGCAGATGAAAGGCGGCTTGATGGGAGCTTTCAAGCGAATGGTCGGCGGCGAATCGGCTTTCGTTTCAACATTCACGGCTCACGGGGCGCCGGGCGAAGTCACTTTCGCGCCGGGTTCGCCGGGCGACATTGCCGCCATCGAAATGAACAACCAGTTGTTCAACGTCCAATCATCTTCGTATTTGGCGGGCGACACTGGTTTGCAGGTCAACACGAACTGGGGCGGCGGAAAAACTTTCTTCGGCGGCGAAGGTTTGTTCGTGTTGCAGGTTCAGGGCAGCGGGTTGTTGCTGGTTTCGTCGTTCGGCTCGATTCACCGCAAACGGTTGAATCACGGCGAACGTTATGTCGTGGACACAGGGCATCTGGTTGCGTGGGAAGCTTACATGCCTTACGAACTTCGCCGAGCGGCTCAGGCTGGTTGGCTGCGCAGTCTGGTCAGCGGCGAAGGCATCGTCGCCGAATTTACCGGCCCCGGCGAAATTCTGATCCAGACGCGCAACCTGGCAGCGTTTGCCGGAATGCTGAAACCGTTCTTCCCGTCTCAATCCGGCGGAGGCAGCACCATTGGCAACCTGTTCGGCGAGTAAACAATGCGGTACGGGGAGCGGTAGCGACCTGGTGACTTCGAGATGCATTCCCCGAAACAACCGGGTCGCTACCGCCTCCCCGTACCGCATTGAACCGCCATTGCCCCTTCAAGATTGCGAATGTAATATCCGCGCACCCATAGCAATACTTGTCGAGATTCAAGTAACGACTGAAACCATCTTTCAACCAAACTTTAAGGAGACTTCCAATGAGTGAAAAGACTTCACGAAGAAATTTTGTCAAAACCGGTGTGGCCGCCGCCGGAACCGCTGCGGTTTTCCATCGCAACGTCCACGCCAGAATCATCGGCGCTAACGACCGCATCAACCTGGGCTTTATTGGCATAGGCGGACGCGGCAATTCGCTGTTGCGCGATTTTTCGGCAGCGTCAAAAACCACTCCGGCACAGATCGTGGCCGTCTGCGACGCTTACCGCAAACGAGTGACGAACGCTCAGAACAATGTCGAAAAGTTGATGCAGGCCAAGCCTGAATTGGCCACGATGGATTATCACGAAGTCATTGCTCGCAAAGACATTGACGCCGTCGTCATCGCTACGCCGGATCACTGGCATGCGCCGATTGCCATCGCGGCTATGCAGGCTGGCAAAGACGTTTACTGCGAAAAGCCAATGACCAAAACCGTCGAAGAGGCCAAGAAGTTTTACGAAGTTTCCAAAGCCACAAACCGCGTCGTCCAAATTGGTTCTCAAACGACTTCCAGCGATCAGTGGTGGAAAGCCCGCAAAGCAATCGCGGACGGAATGATCGGCCAGTTGTTGATGAGCCAGGGTTCGTATCATCGCAACTCCATCGAAGGCGAATGGAATTACACCATTGACCCGAACGCTGGCCCGAACGGCAAAGGCGACGATTACATTGATTGGAAAATGTGGCTTGGCAGCGCGACTCAGCGTCCTTTCAGCGCAGAGCGTTTTTTCCGCTTCCGCAAGTATTGGGATTATTCCGGCGGCATCGCCACCGATTTGTTCTATCACGTCGTGGCTCCGCTGAACCTGTGCTGGGGAGAAGCGCAATTCCCGCACAAGGTTATGGCTTCGGGCGGAACTTACGTGTTCAAAGATGGCCGCGAAGTGCCCGACACATTCCACTTAATCGCTGAATTCCCGAAAGGCCATTCGCTGGTGCTGAGCAGTTCGATGGCGAATTCTACTCACATTCCGGGACTGATTCGCGGCCACGAAGGAACGATCATGATGGTTCCAGAAGGCCAGTTCGAAGGCCGCGTTGACCACATCACCGTTACACCGGAACGAATCTTCAAGAAGAAGTTCATCGAAAAATACGGCAGCGAAGAAGTCCAACTGATGACCGAAAAACGCGAGACGCATTACGAAAACTTCCTGCGCTGCGTGAAGACCCGTGAAAAGACAGTGCTTGATCCGCTGACGGCTTTCAAAGCGATGACCACCATCGCAATGTCTGTTCAGTCTTACCGAGAAGGCCGCGTTCTGTATTTCAACGAAGCCACACAGAAAGTCACTGACAAGCCAGCCGAAGGCATGCAAGCCAAGAATTAACCTGACTGGCTGACCGTTTTCATCCACGAAGCCGCACGAAGCTTCACGAAGGCGAAAGTTCTTTGTGTCCCTTCGTGTCCTTCGTGGATTTCTTTTCCCACTCTATGCAAACCACTGAAAAGGCTCCTTCGCTTACCCGCGGCATGGGATTGGTGCAGGCGACGGCTTCAAACATGCTGATGATGATCGGCATAGGGCCGTTCATTACCATTCCGATTATTTTGGCCGCGATGGGTGGGCCGCACGCCATGCTGGGCTGGCTGGTCGGCGCGCTGATAGCCATTTGCGACGGACTGGTCTGGTCGGAACTTGGAGCCGCGATGCCCGGTTCCGGCGGTTCTTATCATTACCTGTTGAAAGCTTACGGCGAAAACGAAGCAGGCCGGATGATGTCGTTTTTGTTCATTTGGCAAACCGTCTGCACAGCGCCTTTTTCAGTTGCAGGCGGAGCCGTCGGCTTTGCGAATTACTCAAAATACTTGTGGCCGACGATGACTCAGACAGACGGCAAGCTGCTGGCGATGGGAGTTTGTGGTTTGGTGACGGTGCTGCTTTATCGCGACATTCGCTCCATAGGAAAATTGTCCGTGGCAATGTGGACAGTCGTGCTGTTCACTGTCGCCTGGGTTTTGGTGGCTGGCATTTCCAATTTCAAGCTGGCCAACATCATTGATTTCCCTAAAGATTCATTTTCTTTCTCGACGATCTTTTTCGTCGGACTGGGCAAAGCAACCTTGCAAGCGATTTACGATTACGGCGGTTACAACAACGTCTGTTTTGTCGCCGGAGAAGTGAAGGCTCCTGAGCGCACGATTCCAAAAGCCGTCATTTATTCAATTCTGGCTGTGGCGGCAATTTACCTGACCATGAACGTGACGCTGGTCAGCGTAGTCCCCTGGCGCGAAGCCATCACTCCGGGAACCCTGGCCAACCAGGCCATCGTTGCCGACTTCACGCAGCGGCTGTACGGTAGCAAAGCCGCGACAGTCATGACGGTGTTAATTCTCTTCACGACTTTTGCTTCGTTGTTTTCGGTCATGCTGGGTTATTCGCGCGTGCCTTATGCGGCGGCGGTTGACGGAAGATTTTTCAAAATCTTCGCGCGACTACATCCCACCAAAAATTTTCCAAACTTTTCGCTTGTCTTTATCGGTGTGACTTCGGCGCTGGCTTGCTGGCTGAGCCTGGAAACTCTGATTGCGGCCCTGATCATCATCGAAAAGATCGCCCGCGACATTGGACAGGCTTTTGCCGTCATTTTGATTCGGCGGTATCGCCCGGAAATCAAGCTGCCGTTCAAGATGTGGCTTTACCCGCTGCCGAGTTTGATTGCGCTGATCGGCTGGATTTTCATTCTGCAAACCAACGACGCAGTCATAGTCTGGTGGGGATTGGCGTTGACCGCTTTTGGAATTGTGGCTTACCTGATTCAAGCAAAATTCAAATACGAATGGCCGTTCGATGGGTATGAAACCTACAGATCAAAGATGTGATGTCATTACCGTCGGCGATGTTTTCGTGGACTTGGTGATGACGGGTTTCCCCGTCTGGCCGCAACCAGGCGAAGAATCTTTTGCCGCTGAACTTCATCGTGAAATTGGCGGGGGCGCAGCAATCACGGCCTGTGGGTTGGCCCGGTTGGGCGTGAAAACTGAGATGCTGGCGATGATTGGTAGTGACAGTAACGAGAGCCAATGGTTTATCGAACGATTGAAAAAATCCGGAGTTTCGCCAAATCTGATTTGTCACCACGCGACCGAGCCAACAGGCACAACCGTCAGTATTTCCACCGCCCAAGACCGGACATTTTTCACTTATACCGGAGCCAATCGGGGCCTGGAAGAGTTGCTCAAACAAGACGAAATTCGCCAGGAACTTTGCCAAGCGCGCCATGTCCATTTTGCCTGCCCGATCAGCCACCGCCTGTTTGGCGAACTGATTGAAATTCTTCACGATGCCGATTGCCGAGTTTCGATTGATGTCGGATGGCAAATCGAATGGCTGGCAAAATGCCTGAATGACAAAGCCAGTTTTCAGGCATTCAGGCAAATTGACCTTTTTCTACCCAACGAACGCGAAGCCGAATTTATGACCGGCGAATCCGAGCCGGAAGCAATGCTAAGGAAATTTGCCGAAATCGGCCTAAGTCGCGTCGCGCTAAAGTTGGGTGAGCAAGGTTCGATGGCTTTATGGGAAGGCGAAATCCTTTCCTGTCCGCCGCTGAGCGTAACGCCAGTTGACACCACCGGCGCAGGAGATTGTTTCGACGCAGGGCTGATTTTTGGATGGCTGGAAAATCAAAAGCCGCAGGATTGTTTGCAACTGGCAAACATCTGCGGCGCTCTTTCGACAACCAGATTAGGGGGAATTGCTGCGTTTCCTTCACGGCAAAATGTTGAGGAGCTAATTACACAGCGCGACGATCCTCCCCCAAGTCCCGTCGCGCCGTGAAACCCGATCTAAAATTTCTTGAAGTCGGGGCAGCAGTATTGTGGCACTGAACCGTGAGAATTTGAACTCCTGGAATGATAACTTTGACTCGTTCATCAAAAATTTTTCGCGTAATGAGGGGGCGTCCTCAAGAAATTGTGACCTAACCCTGGTTTCTTTTTGTGTTTTGATACCCGCCTTTTACCTTTTGAACTTCCAACCGAAACTCTTGGTTGACATTGAAAGTCAGCAAGTTAAGATGCTGGCTACATTTCGCTCGTTCACACGTTGAAATCATAAGATCAAGCAGGAAGTTCAAGTTTACTAGCCTTGAAATCGGCGAAAGATTATTTGCGACCTGCTTCCCCAACCGTCATGAAACCCCGGATAATGATAAACCTTCGATTCACGGAGTGTGGAGTTATGTCGCCGAAGTCAAAGTTTGTCAGCCTTTTTCTTTCTTTCGCCTTAATCGCCGCTCAATTGCCATTAACCGTTTTCGCCTATGGACTTGAACCAGGTTCAAATTTCGACACGATTACTGGAACCCTGACAGGCAAAGCCGTCTTGGGTGAAGCTGGAAGAAAGCTTTCCCCAGAGGAGGCGACTCTTCGACCAAGAGTGCCTGGAGTCCGTGTTCGCATTACAAATCTGGAAACAGGTAACACTAGAACGCTCCAAACAGATACCAATGGAGAATATCGGTTCGCCTTGGTTCCAATGGGCAAATATAAAGTCGAGGTGTCAAAAGACGGATATTACGTTGCCAATGATGAAGAGATTTCCCAAAAAACTGTCACCGTTCGACTCAACGACCGAACTCCGTTTATCCCTGATGCCCAGATGGTTCAGGGAGTAAAACCGCAACCTGCGATTGCCGCGACACAGCCAGCGGTTGCGCCAACGCCTGCACCTAAGCCCGCTCCGGCAGCTCAGGAAGAATACGCGGGTCAGTTGACCAACCAGAGCGATCCCACTCGGCGATTCAATGCCAATGAACAAATGGTTTCATTGATGCCGTTGGCCAACATTCGCACCTTCGATGACCTGGCGACGCTGGCCGCCGGAGTTGCGCCACCTCCGCAGGTCAAAGGTGTTGCCGGCCCCGGCATCGGTTCAGGCATTGGCACAGCCGGACAGTTTTCAGTCAACGGAGCGCGCGCCAGATCAAATAATTTCACGGTTGATGGTTCCGACGACAACGACGAAGATGTGGGCGTTCGCCGACAAGGTTTTGTCGCTCTGGTTCCCCAATCAATCGAATCGGTCAA
Source organism: Blastocatellia bacterium (assembly GCA_044221525.1). Taxonomy (GTDB): domain Bacteria; phylum Acidobacteriota; class Blastocatellia; order RBC074; family RBC074; genus RBC074. The sequence goes on from JBGAPB010000181.1 coordinate 10,555, forward strand.
AGAAATTCAGATCGTCACTCACTTGTGGGACGCCGAACAAGGACGCAGCATAGGTTCGCAAGTCAATGCCGTTTCCAAATCAGGCACGAATCAAATTCACGGTTCGGTTTACGATTTCTTCAATCATTCATCGCTCAACGCGCGAAGCTTTTTTGATTACTCGGCAAAGAATGCGCCTGATTACCGTCTGACCGGTTTGGCAATCGGCAGTTACGCCAACGGTCAACCAGTCAACACTCGACGCATTCCGGTCAGAATTGATAATCAGGAAGTCGTGCTGCCCAACCCATCGCAAGGCAAAGATCAGTTTCAGCGTAATCAGGGTGGCGGAACGATTGGCTTTCCGATCTTCAAAAACAAGACTTTCTTTTTCGGTTCGTTTGAGCGGCAGGACATTAAATCTCGTCAGGAAACTCATTTCGCCGTGCCAACCGTCGCTCAGCGGGGATTTCTGGGTTTCGGCGCGACCGGCTTTACTGCCGTAGACCGCCAGAACCGCAAACAGGTTTTCTACCCGACGTTTATTGCCGGTGATTCGGTCATGTCGCTGTTTCCTTTTCCGAACAATCCGGTTGGGCCTTATGGCGAAAACACTTTGACACAGGTTTTGCCCGGAGACGCGAAAGGCATTCTTTATTCGCTGAAACTGGATCACAACTTCAACCTGTTTACTCAAGCCACGCATGCCTTCACGGCTCGATATAATTTCACCGACGATGAAAAACAGGTTCCAGCGGTTGGTGGAGCTATCTTTTCCGGCGTGGTTCCGAAAGTAAGAACCCAAAACCTGTCTCTGTTTTTGAGCAGCCAGTTTCCAGGCGCACGAGCCAACCAGCTCAGAGTAAGTTACGGACGAACGGCGCTGAACTTTGATGAGATGCGTGATTCGTACCTGCAAAAGTCCCAGTTTCTGCCGAACGAATCGTTCTTGCTCAACGCCAGACAGGTTTTGAATCTTTCAACGCCGCTGGCTCCGCAGCCTTATGTTGATTACAGACGCTCAAGCGCTGACAACACAGCCGAGGCCAATCTGGGGCCAATTGGCCAGGTTCTGGTTTCGCCTTTCAGTCCGTTGGGGCTGGATGTTTACCTGTTCCCGCAATCACGCGCGAACAACACAATGCAGATAGCAGACACGCTTAGCTGGTTTCGCGCCGAACACACTTTCAAATTCGGCGGCGATGTCAGACGAACTCAGTTGAACAGTTCGCTCAATCGCAACTATCGCCCTCAAGTCGTGTTCGGTGGATCACCCGACCGGACTTCACTATTTGATCAGGCCCCGCTTCAAAACATTAGCCAATTTGGGCCAACTCCGGGTTATTTCAGCGGAGCCGACCTGGCAAGTTTGGGAGTTCCAACCGGAATTTTTCAATCGCTGGCCATCGGCACACCAAATTCAAATATCGGGTTGCGGCTCTGGCA
>JBGAPB010000182.1:0-12212 GCA_044221525.1 Blastocatellia bacterium
CGCCAAAAACCCAGAAGACAAAAGCAGTGCGCGTTGGCGATGCATCGTTTACCACGGCTTCCTGCTGGTGGCGTTGTTGGTTCTGGCCATCACCCGAAGTCTGCCAATTTTTGCTTTACTGGCATTTGCGCCAGTGTTGGCACGCACGGCCTGGAGTCTTATCAAACCTGCCGGACAGTTAAACCTTAAGCGCATAGGCATTGCGGAAATCATTTACTCGCTGATCTTTCTGATCTTTACCATTCTGACTTTTCGCGTCTCTTGAATTTTCCGGCATTCGAGGGTGAGAATGCCCGACGATGACCACATACAAAGTTTCCGCATTGCGCCGCACCATGTTGTTCGGAGAACTGAACGAACTGGAGTTGAATGCACTGGCAGGGCGTGCGATCGAAAGGCGATTGAATCGCGGCGAAATCCTGTTTATAGCCGGCGACGAGGCCGCTGGATTGTTTGTGGTAGTTGAGGGAGCGCTGAGAGCTTACCGCGAAGGTGTGGATGGTCGAGAACAAATCATCCATGTCGAACGCGCCGGAGCAACGATAGCCGAATTGCCCGTCTTTGATGACAAGCCATATCCTTCCACTGTTGCCGCTGAAGAAGATTCCGTCGTTTTGTTCCTGTCCAAAAACGACGTGAAATTGCTTTGCCTGACACATCCTGAAATCGCGTTGACGGCGTTGAAGTTGTTGGCTGGCCGGCTCAGAAAATGTGCCGAACTGGTCGAAGCCTTGTCGTTGCGCGAAGTTGATCAAAGATTGGCTCGCTGGCTTCTGGCTGAAGCTCGCACACGAGGCCAACGATCAGCCGCCGGATTGGAATTGACGCTGGTTTTGACCAACCAGCAAATCGCTGCCCACATCGGTTCTGTACGCGAAGTCGTTTCACGCGCACTGGCCAGATTACAGCAAAACGGTTTAATAGAAATTGACGGTCGTCGTATCGCAATTGCCGACGAATCAGCTTTGGCTGTTTTTGCTAAAAACTGACTTTCCCGATTTATGCCTATAACCAAAGCTCCAGTACTGATTACTGGAGCACAAATAACCAACAAGGAGAAGCAGACAATGGAGAAGATCAAATTACATAAAACCCGGATTGACTTGGATTCCGAAACGCGCGAACAACTGGTCGCGCTCCTCAACCAACAACTGGCAGACACTTTTGACCTTTACAGCCAAACCAAACAGGCTCATTGGAACGTGAAAGGCGCTCAGTTTTTCCAACTGCACGAACTGTTCGACAAACTGGCAACCGACTTGCTGGTCAATGTTGACGATATTGCCGAACGCTCGACAACATTGGGCGGAACGGCGCTTGGAACAGCCAAAATGGCTGCTAAAGCCTCTCGGCTGGCCGATTATCCCGCTTCAGTCATAAGCAGTAAGGAAAGCCTGGAAACTCTGATTGACCGTTACGCAACGCTGGCGGCTTCGACGCGCGAAGCCATTGAAATTTCCGACAAACTCGACGATGCAGACACCGCCGACTTATTCACTGGCATTTCACGCGCATTGGATAAATCACTCTGGTTCCTGGAAGCTCACCTGCAAGCCTGACCTTGGTTGGTAAAACCATCATCGGATCACGGTTTTTATGGCTGTGATCCGATAGTTCAAAGCTTTGACACCTCACGAAGCCCCGCTTAGAATCCCGCATCATTCGAGCGAAACGTAGCTATCATCAAAATTTGAGAGACAAAAATATGGCTTGGTTCAAACGCCAGACCGAGAAGCTCGGCGAGGTTGCCCCACCCGAAGAGCGCACGGTGAAAACCGAAGGCATCTTCGTCAAATGCGAAAATGAAGATTGCGGTGTGACTATTTACCGCAAAGACCTGAAAGCCAGTCTGAATGTTTGCCCGACCTGTGGCTATCATTTCAGGCTCGGTGCCCGCGAACGCCTGCAATTGCTATTTGACGACGGCAGATACGAAGAGCGCGACCATCAAGTCAGCCCCACCGATCCGCTGAAATTCGTAGACAAAACCCCCTATTCCGACCGGCTGCGAAAAGCTCAGAAAGACACCGGCTTGCTGGATGCGCTGATCACAGGCGAAGGCCAGCTTGGCGGACGTGACATCGTTATTTGCGCCATGGAGTTTAGGTTCATCGGTGGCAGCATGGGTTCAGTCGTCGGCGAAAAGATCACGCGGGCAATTGAACACTGCATCAAGCAACGTTTACCGCTGATAGTCGTTTCCTGCTCCGGCGGCGCGCGAATGCAGGAAGGCGCGCTTTCGCTGATGCAAATGGCCAAAATTTCCGCCGCGCTGGCCAGGCTGGATGATGCCGGGCTGCCTTATATTTCATTGATGACCAATCCAACTACAGGCGGAGTGACAGCCAGTTATGCGATGCTCGGCGATTTCAATATCGCTGAACCTGACGCAATCATTGGCTTTGCCGGAGCACGTGTCATCGAACAAACCATCAGGCAAAAATTGCCCAAAGGTTTTCAAAGGTCGGAATTCGTGCTTGAACACGGAATGCTGGATGCAGTCGTTGACCGCCGTGAATTGCGCGACGTTTTTATTAAGCTGCTGAATTTCACCGGCCCACAGATAAGCTTGGAATCCGGTTTGGAGAAATAATGTTTCGTTCAACTGCAATTTGCATCGCTGCGGCGCTGTTGTTCGCCTGCGAAAATGCTCAGACGACAACCAAACCGACTGTTGAAGCTACACCGGCTGCGACAGCAGATGCTGAAAAAAACAAGACGACTGCTTTTGACGCCGAGCGGGCTTTTAACCACGTCAAAACCCAGGTCGCGTTCGGCCCGCGTCCGGCAGGTTCAGCAGCCATCGAAAAAACTCGTGAATACCTGGTGAAAGAACTTAAAAGCTACGGGTTGAACACTTCGCTGGATGAATTCACAGACACGACTCCGCACGGCAAGGTCAAATTCAAAAACGTAATTGCCGAACTTCCCGGTGAAACTGCAAACACCGTAATCATCAGCAGCCATTACGACACCAAGGAATTCAAGGAATTCAAGTTCGTCGGGGCCAACGACGGTGGCTCCAGCACAGGCATTCTGCTGGAAATCGCCAGAGTAATGGCCGCAGATAAGCAGAAGCGAAAATTCACTTATCAATTTGTTTTCTTCGATGGAGAAGAGGCTTTCTGTCACGAATGGAGCGAATGCCTGAACGGCAACGACAACACTTATGGAAGCCGTCATTACGCCGAAAAGCTGAAGAAAGAAAAACATACTGACCGCGTCAAGGCGATGATTCTTTTGGATATGGTTGGCGACCAGGATTTGGTTGTTCCGCGTGAAGATAATTCTTCCGGCTGGTTGGTGAACGCGATTTGGAGCACGGCCAGAGAAATTGGGCACTTGAAACATTTCCCGAACCAAAGCCAGTCAACCACCGACGACCACATCGCTTTTCTTCAAGCGGGAATTCCGGCAGTTGACTTGATTGACTTCGATTACGGTGACGCAAACAGCACTTATTGGCATACGGCAGAAGACACTCTTGATAAAATAAGTGCGCAAAGCCTGAAGATCATTGGCGACGTCATTTTGTTAAGCTTGCCGAAAGTGGAAGCACAAATCAGATAGTCGAATTCAACTGAGAACAATTACCAAAGATTCCGGCATTGGATTTAATTTGTAAATACTGCCACTGGCAAGGCACTATTTAGGTTTTGTAGTAAGATGCAGCCGGTCACACTCTCCCCCCAAAAAGGCTCTTTTTCGACATTGCGGCAACACAATGGAGCGGCGTAGTTTGGTTTGAACACTACCAAATTGTAGTGCTGATGCGTTGCCGTGTATTTCCTAACCCTTATAAAGAGAGATACGAGGTGAAATAATGAAGTGGGAATATAGGACGGTAGATTGGGGCGAAGTTCGCAAAATCGGCGCGCGCATCACAGGCGAAGATTTCATTGACGCCAATGTGGACGCCGGACTGAATTCGCTTGGACAGGAAGAATGGGAACTGGTCACCGTTTACGTTGACGGGTATGCTGTTCATCGCACCAACAAAGGTGAAGAGTTGCTATCCAGTAGTCGTTACGTCAAATACACATTCAAACGCCCAGCATCACAGAAATAATTGGCACAATATGTGTGAAGTGTGATGTGAAACAACCCATCACACTTCACCTAACGACTACTGCTCTCTGTGGTTGATCATATCCTTGATGTCGGCGAATAGGATTTTGGTGATTTTGCCATCAGAGCCTTTGATTTTAACGGCGGGTTTGCTGAATGGCATTGTGCTGCGCAGGTTGTCAATCTTCCCGCGAAAACGATTGCCGTCATTGGTAACAATTTCGACATCCTCGCTGTCGAACATTCCCTGCAACTTTTCTATCATCGAAAAAAAATCATTCATAGTTTTATGTTCCTCCCTTACCGGAATACAAGCATCGAACCTTACGACCCCAAACTCTGTTTCAGATTGATTTTTTAATTTCCACCCAGCAAATAGTTCGTCCAATAGTTGATCAAAATTATGGCGGCTTTCTGTGTCGGAGCCTCCAACGCCGTGTCTGGAGCTATCAACAATATAATGGCTTGAACACCGTTATAAGCCAGATGCATCACTACACATGGTAACAATGATCCAGTCCAGGCTCTAAGCAACGTCAGTACCAGACTCAGAGTCACGATGGCAGTGATTGCGGCCACACTGCCCCAGTATTGCGGCACGTGAACCAGCGCGAAAATTGCGGTTACCGTTATGACTCCGGCGGCTTTGCCGCCCAGCCGCTCAACCGTAGAATAAACGACTCCGCGATAAACAACCTCTTCAACCAGCGGAGCCACCAAGACAGCCAGCACAGCCACCAGCGCACGGATAACAAATCCCATTTTGAGAATTTTATCCATGTCGGTTTCCTGATGCGGCAACAATTTGGAAAGCGCTACGGCTACACCAAACATAAGCATCGCCAATGCCATAGCATGCTGCCACCTGAATTGCGGATGCCAGCGCCAACCCAGGGTTTGCAAAAATGGCTTTCTCCCTAACCTGGTGATAAACATCCAACTTGCGCCAAGCGCCACAACTTGCAACACCAGCGTTATCGCAAGTGTGAGGATAGCTGCGCCGCGTGTGATTTCGATCTTTGGAATCTCTTTGCCAAGCAGGTAAAGCGCCAATCTTAATGCGGCATCCAGCCCCAACAGAAAAGCTCCGCTGACGCCCCAAATCAAAAACGCCCACAGCAAATCCAACCACGGAGAGCCTGGATCTGCTGTAGCAGAAGCTACCGAAAATTGCTCATCACCTGACCGACCGGCGTTTTTAATAACCTCAGACATCTTCGTCTCGCATAGCTGGCACAGACTTCCAGGCTCCGCTTCAATGGATTGTCCGCACGATGGGCAGTAAGTGGTTGTGATTGACATAAGTTCTAAACCAATCCGACACGCCCAGCAGCAAGCAGCAAGGCGATGATCGTTTTTGAGTCCTCAAGCTGATTGCTAACCGCCATCTTCACGGCTTCAGCCAGCGGCAGATAAACGACTTCAACGAATTCATCGTGGTCAAGGTTCTGTTCAACCTGAATCAATTCAGTCGCCAGGTAAATGTATAGTCGCTCTTCGCAAAATCCTGGGGTCGAATAAAAGTCCGCCAGAGGTTCAATTCGTCCGGCACTAAATCCAATTTCCTGTTCGAGTTCGCGTGCGGCAGATTCTATTGGGGATTCGCCTGCTTCAATCTTGCCTGCCGGAATTTCCAGCAACTCTCGCCCTGCCGGATGACGGTACTGTTTGACCAACGCAACCCGGCCATCTGGGAAAAGCGGCAGACAGCCTGCTCCTCCAGAATGACGCACAACTTCCCTGACGATTTCAAAACCGCTTTCTTCCCTGAGCCGATCTCGTTCGATGGTAAAGACTGCACCTTTGAAAATGTGCTCTGATTCAATAAGTTGTCGTGACAAATCCGAATTCCTCGCTTCGCCGTCTCTTTGTTGGGCTATTCAATCATGCGTGTGAGTTGCTGAGCAAGACAAGGTGCAGGCAACCGACCATAAAAACAGCAACAGGCCGTCGTAATCACAAGTGATTGCCGACAGCCTGTTAATTGCTGGGGTGAGGACCCGATTCGCACTCTCGTGCAGCCGTAAAATTGTGAAGCCCTCGGACTTCAAGTGGGAGAAGTCCTTTTAGCGGGATAAAGAATTGTTTGCGGTCTTGTTTGCTTTGAGGGCTTCATAGCCGCCTTCCAATTGACTGGGAATCAACCGTCCGGCAACCAACGCAATTTGGGATTGCGCTCAAAAAAATCGTTGCATTGCGCTCAACTCAACCGGCCTGTGAAGGCCGACCCGCGCCACTTGCGCCACACAATGTGCCCCGATCTTGCGTGACGTAAGTTGCGCGGGCCGAAGCTGTAATTACCGACTAAATCCGACCCCCGTGTCCTATCTCTAACCGGCAATTACATTCTCGTGAGGAGCAGCAGCTCCAAACTCGCCAAACTTTTCAAACTCGTAATTTTAGGATTTCGATCCGCGAACTTACGCAACGCAGTGTGCCCCGTTCTCCACGTCACGTAAGCCCACGGACCGAAGATTGTAGTTACCGACTAAATCCGACCCCCGTGTCCTTTGCTCTAACCGGCAACTACAAAACTCAAAATCTTTTCAATCTCTTTGCTTCGACTCAACTCTGTCAGCTTTAAGTTCGGCCCACCAACTGCGTTACTCGATTGTGCCCCGTTCTCCGAGTAACGCAGCCAGCGAACCGTGTTTGTGATTGACGACTAAAATCCGACCCCCGTGTCTTTTCCAGCCATCAACCACAAGACCAAACCGCCAGGCGCTTGCCCATCGGTTTATTCCTTGTAGCCGACCCGCAAGTCGCGCCGCGCAGTGTGCCCCGTACTCTGCACAACGCGACTTGCGAATCGAAAATGCAGCCAACAACCCGAATCCGACCCCCGTTTTCTCCGGGTCGCCGACTACAAAATCGAGAGGAACCTAAGCTCCAAACTTGTTTTCAAATCCTGACAAACTTTTTTGCTTTGCGCTCTACTCTGGCTGACCATTGAAGGCCGACCCGCGCCCCTTACGCCACGTAAAGTGCCCCGTTCTTACGTGACGCAAGGTGCGCGAATCGAAGATGCAGTCAACAACCCGAATCCGACCCCCGTTTTCTTCAGGTCGCCGACTACAAAATCGAGAGGAGCCAAGCTCCAAACCTGTTATCAAATTTCCACTAACTCTTTTATCTCGCGCTCTACTCTAATTGGCCGGTTAAGGCCGGCTCGCGCCCCTTGCGCCACGCAATGTGCCCCGTTCTTACGTGACGTAAGGTGCGCGAGCCGAAGCTGTAATTACCGACTAAATCCGACCCCCGTGTCCTTTACTTTAACCGGCAACTACATTCTCTTTAGAGGAGCCACGCTCCTGCAAACTTTTAGCTAATCGGGAGAACCACTCTCGCGCTTCAAAAGCTTGCGCGATGGTGAGGTGTGCGTTTTGCTTGAGCTGCTACCTTGATTCTCCCGCTTCTGCTTCTTCAAACATCATCAGGAACTTTCAATCACCTTTTAGTTCCTCTCTCGTTACGCAATACCATAAAGCAACGACCGTGCCACTGAATCCCCGGAATAAAAACTTCCTGCTAAACACTGAAATGATGAGACTTACCCTGCTCAAAAACTTCGTAAGCAGATTCCGACAACAATCGAACATTCCTTTCAACAGATTCCTGTCTTTGATTGTAGACATTCCGAAGTCGTCGCTGTCTACGATTGATGACAACAATCGTGGACAGTAAACATATTGGGACTGCTTTTTTTGGTCGCCGACAGGTCGGGGTTGGGACTGGTCAAGTTGCTGGCTTATGATGTCGCGGATTCAAGATGAACAGACTTATGAAATCAAAAGCCGCAAAACAAATGAACTCAATTCAGAAATTCGACGTTCGCAAAACCAAACTCAGCAACGGACTGGTAGTAGTAACGGAACGCATGCCTTATCTGCATTCCGTCAGCTTCGGAGTTTTTCTACGCAGCGGTTCGCGCCATGAAACCGAGGATCGGCACGGACTGACGCACTTCATCGAACACGCAGTGTTCAAAGGTACTCGCCGACGATCAGTCGCCCAGATTGCGGCAGAAGGCGATACCTTGGGCGGAAACCTGGACGCTTTCACCGGACGAGAGATAGTCGGTTATTACGACAACGTGCTGGACGAACATCTGCCCCGCGCTTTTGACCTGATAGCGGATGTGGTGACGTCACCGACTTTCGACCCGACTGAGTTGAAAAAAGAACGCAACGTCATCATCGAAGAAATAAAGATGGTTGAAGACACGCCTGACGATCTGATCTTCGATTTGTTCTGTTCGAAGTTTTACCCGAAACATTCGCTTGGGCGTCCGATACTTGGAACTCCCAGAACTCTGGCAAAATTCCAAAATGGCGTGGTCGAAAGTTATTACGGCGAAACTTATTGCCCAAACAATTTTGTACTTGCGGCGGCAGGAAACTTGGAGCACGAACTGATCATTGATTTGGCAAAAAACTACTTCGGACATTTGAAACCGCGTAAGTCTCTGCTGAAATCATTAGCCCCACAGCCTGCGACTTCTGTTTTATGCCGCCACAAAGCCGAACTTGAGCAATCACACATAGTTATTGGCGCGCCAAGCCCTTCGCTGGTCAGCAAAGACCTTTACACTTCCAACCTGCTGTCTGTAATTCTGGGCGGAGGAATGAGTTCACGACTGTTCCAATCCATACGCGAAGAAATGGGGCTGGCTTACACGGTTTTCGCCAGCATCAACCCCTTTCGCGATTGCGGTTATCTGACAATTTACGCAGGAACCGCGACCGACCAACTGGATAAAACAATTGAAGCCACGATGGCCGAATTGCGGAAAATCAAAACCGAACCTATCAGCGAAGAAGAGTTACAGCGCAACAAAGACCAATTGAAAGCCTCAGTTCGGCTGAATCTGGAATCGGCTTCGTCTCGTATGAGTGCACTGGCTTCAAACGAGATGAACTTTGGTCGTCACATTTCTCCGGACGAAGTGATTGCCGAAATCGAAGCCGTGACGGTCAAAGGTTTGCAAAGACTGGCCAATGAAATTTTCCAACCCGGCAAACTGGCTGTCACAGTGCTGGGCAATCTGGATGGCTTCAAACTCAAGCGGTCGCAGTTGGTGTGCTGAATATGAACAAAGATTTCCTATATCGTTTTTGGGCGCTGCTTCGACTCCGGTACAAGCTGATCTGGGCGCATGCCCGCACAGGCAACGGCAAAATAGCCATGCTGTTTGCCGTCTATCTGATCGGCGGAATGTTCGCGCTGTTTTTTGCTCTGGGCGGACTTGGTGCCGGATTCGCCATCACGACAATCGAACCTGAACGCGCCGAATACTTCGCCCGCTGGATTCTGGCCGGGCTGTTCGTCAACGGAGTTGGTTTAAGCCTGCTTTTCGGAGTCGGGCCGCGCGCCGCTTTTTCAGAAGACGCGCTAAGACGTTATCCAATGGTTGGGCGTGAACGTTTTCTGATCAGGCAAATCATAGGCATTCTCGACCCCATCTGGTTGCTGATAATCGCTTCGACGATGGGGCTGGCGATTGGATTTTTGTGGCTTGGTGGAGGTTCGTTTTTCAGAACTCTACTGGCGGCAATCATCTTCATCATCGCTAATTATCTGGCGACGATTGTGCTGCTGACCGTCGTTGGCATAGTGATGGAAACTCGCCGCGGTTCAAGTGTGCTTGGAACTGTTGTGTTGCTGCTGGTTTCATTTGGGCCTCTGGCAATCGCGTTGCTGGTCAATAAACGAAAAGAAGCCGCCTGGAACGCAATGGATCGGATTCTGCAATTCACTCCGCCCGGAGCCGCTGCCGGAGTGATCGCAGGCGACACCGCAGCCAACGTCCTGAGCAGTTTTATTCTGTTGTTATTGTGGTGTCTGGCCCTGGTCTGGGTTCTGGAAAAACTGGAAACTCGCCCGGTTAGTGTCGGAGCGGTCACTTCCGGCAGCATTGTCTGGCAGGATTACCTGGATCAAACCGGCAATCTGTTCGGACACCGATATGCCCCGTTGGTCAGCAAATCGCTGCGTTATCACCTGCGCTGCAATATGATTCGATTCAGTTTGCTGACCGCTCCGATCATTGTTCTGGCGGGCAAGTATCTGGTCCCAATTCGGGGTGAAAAAGGTTATTTCGTGATTTCTCTGGCGATGTTTTTCATCATGAGCAGCGCGACGGCGGCGGCGATGATGCTGAACGCTTTTGGTTACGAAGACGCCGGCATTCGCCGCTATGCCGTCTTGCCGATTCACTTCGTCGAAGCATTGCGAGCCATGAATCTTTCTTCTCTGCTTTTGCGGGCCGTCGCTGTTTTCGTGTCGTTCGCTCTATGGCTCTTGTTTTACAGCAACGAAGTGATTTCGTGGCGGATGCTGGTCATGATGTTTTCAACCGCGTTGGCCAGCCTGTTTTTTTATAACGCGGTTGGATTCTGGACTTCGATGTTTTCGCCCAAGAGCATGAATTTCGATGCGATGTGGAACAACCGGCTTTCGTTCGGAGCCAACGTCGTGGTCATCGGCGGCGTGCTGATTCCTTTTTGGGGATTGATGACAATGGCCAGAAAATTAGGGACGACGATTTTTTTGAATTACTGGTGGCTGCTGATGTTGGTGATGATTGCCTGCATAGGTTTTTACATCTTCTCTTTTTACGCGATAGAAAATACTCTCAAATCGCGCCGCGAACGATTGATAAACCTGATTGCCGGAGCGCGCAGCTAGCCGAATCAGCGGCATGCGCAGTAGCAAGCAAGTAGTCGCAAAAACCAAAACTTATGATCCCAATTATTGAAACTGAAATTCTTGCTCCCACTTCGAAAGCCGAATTTGGCGACGCCGTCCGCATTGAAAATCTGACCAAACAGTACGGCGAACTGACTGCGGTGGACAATCTTTCGCTGTCGGTTCCGACTGGGCGAATGTTCGGCTTTCTGGGGCCGAACGGCGCTGGGAAAAGCACCACCATCGGCTGTTTGACCGGTTTGATTGATCCGACAGCCGGCAAGATCGAATTGCTTGGCCAGAAATTTGACAGTGATTCAATCGAATTGAAGCGCCGCATTGGAGTCATGCCAGAAGGTTTGGGGCTGTTCGATCATCTTTACGCCCATGAATTTCTGACCTTCAACGCGCGAATGTACGGACTGACTGAAGCGACCGTCCGCCATCGAGTTGAAGAATTGCTGGCCGCAATGGATTTGACTTCGGCTACGCGCAAACGACTGGCTGATTTCAGCACAGGGATGCGAAAGAAAGTTGCCTTCGCAGCCGCGATTATTCATCGGCCAGAGATTTTGTTTCTGGACGAACCTTTTGAAAGCATTGATCCGGCAGGCGTGGCAATGTTGAAAGACTGGCTGCGAAGATTTGTCGCCGGAGGCCGAACAGTTTTCATGACTACGCATGTTCTGGAAACCGTCGAACGTTTATGCCACGACGTGGCCATCATCAATCACGGCAAAATTGCCTGGCAGGGTGACGTAGCCAAACTGATGACCGGCGGAGATTTGTCGCCGGAGGCCGAACAGTTTTCATGACTACGCATGTTCTGGAAACCGTCGAACGTTTATGCCACGACGTGGCCATCATCAATCACGGCAAAATTGCCTGGCAGGGTGACGTAGCCAAACTGATGACCGGCGGCAAGCTGGAATTCGACGACCAACAGTTTCACACTCTGGAAGCCTTGTTCCTGCATCTGGTCGGCGAACGGCACGGGGATTTGGAATGGTTATAGCTTTCAGCCTTCAACCAGTTTCCGCGCTGCCGCAATTGCGTCATCCAGCGTCGCGACTTCACCATCAAGCTGAAGCTCGTATATTGCTCGCGTGATTTCACCTATGCGCCTTCCGGGCTGCAACCCTAGAGCCAGGACGTGCCGCCCCAACAACAGCGGTTCCGGCGCACACTCTTCAATTCCCAATTTCCGCACACGACTGATAAACCATTTTTCAAACTCAGGTTTGAAGTCGCCCGTTCTCCCCAAACAGTCAGCCCGCGCAACTCTATAAAGTAAATCCGGTTCAACCGCCAAAGCCAATCGCCGAAACTGGCCGTCGGTGATCGTTTGCCCTGCCTGGTTCGCTCTACCCCAGCGATAAGGCACGGCGTGGTTTTCAACCAGCGCCAGCGTTTGCCTCCGCATGTCGTAATTGTCAAAGGTGAAAACTTTCAGCCGA
>JBGAPB010000183.1:0-11929 GCA_044221525.1 Blastocatellia bacterium
AGTTTACAGATTGAGCCTGGCAATTCAAACAATTGCCAGGCTCAAGGTCAAGAGCTATGACGCTTTCGCCACCATTCCGTCAGGACCAAGCGCTATGCGCTTTTGCGCTCTGAGCGCCAGGTTCCCTAGATGCGGGCCGGTGACGGCTTTGTGGCCAACTTCGACCGGAGCATTCGGCTCCTGCCGCGACTTGACGCATTCCAGGAAGTTTTTGACGTGCGGTTCAGTCGGGATTCCGCCTTTGTATTCGTGAATCGCTTTCGGCGGAATGTTCGGGCGTGTCCACGGTTCCGGGTAAACGCGATAACCGTCGTCGTCAATCACCATCGTGGCCTTTTTGCCTTGCAGATGAATCTTCCATGCGTCTTCGTAAGAGTTGCCGTAACACAGAGTCCACGTGGCAATGAAGCTTGGATATTCATAAACCGCGCAGAAAGTATCCGGCACGTCGGCGCCTTTGTGAACGTAAGTCGCACCCTGGCAAACGGCGGAATTCGGCGGATTGCCTCCGTTACAGAACCACTGAATCACGTCCATCAAGTGCGTTCCCTGATCGGTCAGATGGCCGCCGTTGTAATCGGAAAAGTTGCGCCAGTGGAAAAAGCGGCGCTCGTCCAGCGCGTAGCGTTTTTTGGCCGGGCCTTGAAAACGTTCCCAGTCCAGTTTGCCAGCCAGTTCCAGTTTCTGCGGCATAGGTTTGCGATTCCAGAACCACTGAGCGCGAGCCATAACGACTTCGCCCAGGATTCCATCGTCAACCAGCTTTTTGGCGCTTTGCACGGCTTCCGACGAGCGGCGCTGCATGCCAACCTGAACGATCTGTTTTGTCGCGCGAACTGCTTTGACCATCTTTGCGCCCTGTTCAATGGAATAAGCAAAGGGTTTTTCGGTGTAAGCGTCTTTGCCTGCGGCGACTGCGTCAATCAGCACGTTGTGGTGCCAGTGATCAGGCGTTGCGTTCAAGATTGCAACGACATTTTTATCATCCAGCAACTGGCGGTAATCCATTGTGGTTTTCGCGCCGGAGCGTGAAAGCTTCAGCCCGGCGTTGATATTTGGTTCGTACACATCGGCGATGTGAATGAATTCGACTTGATCCGCGAATTTGTTGAACGATCCCATCACGCTGCGACCGCGTCCCCCGGAGCCAATGATGCCCATTTGAATACGGTCGTTTGCGCCAATCACTCGCGCGTAAGATTGAGCCGTCAGCAATCCGGTTCCAGCAACGGTTGCGCCTGCTTCAGTGATGAACCGGCGACGATTGATGTTCTCTGCCATAGTTCCTCCGAGTTTTGTAATGGTAATAAAGAGAAGGAGTAAAACTTTGAGCGTCCCGCAACGCTTTCAAACAGAAGCATAGTAATGCCGTCGGGCGGCAGCGGCAAGGTTCACTTGCCGACTTCGATTCGCCAGACCCGATTGGTTGTCTGCTCACAAGTGATCGGAATATCCAGAAATTTTTGAATGACTTCAATGTTGGTTGTCGTGTGGCGCGAAGGCGGCAAGGTAGTGAATGAACCTACACCTGCCAGAGCCATCGGCAACAGCAGTTGATCGGCCAAGTATTCTCCGACGGCGGCTTCGCTGGCCAGATAACGGCGGGCAGCAAGCGCGGCTTGATCGGCGACGGCTTCAGCAGCGACAGTGCGTTCGCCGAAGCCAGTAAATACTTCCGTCACTTGTTCGCTTTCGACTTCCAGCGATAGGAAATTGCCTGCCGCGATTGAGTTCGTCGGTGTTTCTACAACATGCCATTTTTTCGGCCACGAAAGTTTTTTCTGGACGATGCTCAACTCTCGGTCAGCGATGTTACGCGGCAAATGGCACAACACGGCTTTGGCCAATCGGCGTTTGATGTCACCACGTTCCAGCAAATCCAGTTGAGCCAGTTTGCTGTTTCCGTGAATCGTCACTTCCAGCTTGCCTCCACCTGCCGGGTAAAATCCATAATTGATCAGCTTGATTTCGACCTTCACGCCCATCTTTTCAAGTAAAGGCAGGAATGCCTTTTCCAGAAAGTCGAAGGGCGGAGCAAAAGGATTGTGAGTCCCGCCTTCCAGCGTCAGTTTTGTTTTTCCATCTGAAATCATCAACGCAGGCAAAACGGTTTGCAGAACGAGCGTCGTGCTTCCAGCCGTCCCGATGGCGAAGCCATATTCGCCCAGAGTGATTTTGCCGGGAACGAACGTCAGTTGCCCGGAACCAATTGCCGCCCCAGAAGTTTCAGCATTTCCGATTTGCGCCGCCGCATTGACCGAAGTCAGATGCTGGCGCAACAAACCCGGAGTCCGCCTTCCGGCACGAATCTTTTCTATCCGAAAAGATTTTCCGGTAATCAGCGACAGCGCCAGCGAAGTGCGAAGTATCTGGCCGCCACCTTCTCCAATTGAACCGTCAATGGTAATCATAAATTTTCGTAAAGCTCGGCGTAATTCCGCAGCATACGTTCAAGCGTGAATTCGCGCTCGACTTTGCGTCGAGCTTCCTGGCCGAAGGTTTTTGCCAATTGCGGATTGGCGATGAATTTTTCCAGCTTGTCAGACATGGCTACGGCGTGACGAATCGGAACCAGAAAACCTGTTTGGCTTTCTTCAACCAAGTCCGGCAACGCACCGACGTTAGTCGCCACAATCGGCAACCGAGCAGCCATTGCTTCCAGCACGGTCAGAGGCAAGCCTTCGGAAACTGAAGACATCACAAAGACATCCATGGCGCGCAACAATCGCGGAACGTCGCGGCGCAACCCGGTGAAAATCACGACTCGATTCAAGTTCAGCATTGCGACGAATTCTTCCAGCCTGTTCCGCTGCTCGCCGTCGCCCACGATCAACAGTTTGAACTTTGGGTTGCGCCGAGGCAACGCGATTGCTGCAAACGCTCGCGCCAACGTCATAGTGTCTTTGGTTAAATCCAGCCGGGCGACTGTGCCGAAGACAAAATCATCCGGCGCGATTCCTAGCTCTTCACGAATGCCGCCGGCGTCGGCTTCGTCAATCCGCCTGACATCAATTCCATTTGGGATGACCTGCATTCGTTCAACTGAAAAGCCAGTCTGCTTGCAGTAAAACTGGCGGACTTCGTCGGAAATGGCAAACACCGAATCAGCCAGATGATACACGCCGCGTCTGGCCATTCGCCGCATAAACGATTGTCGCCGCAGGTCGGAGTAATTGCGTCCGTGTTCACTTTGAACCAGTTTGAATTTAGGAGCGAATATTTTGGCCAATGCCGTATCAACTCCAGACCAGCTTTGCGAATGAACGATGTCCGGTCGTTCGCGGCGAATGATGCGCGCCAGTTTCAGCGGCATTAAACGATCAGCCTTTTCGCCTTTACCAAGATCAACGCAACGAACTTCATCACGCAACTGGTCTGCCGCTTCGCCGCGACGAGAAATGCAGCAAACGACCTGCTCGAATCGCGCCGGGTCCAAGCCGTTGGCCACGTCAATTACCACGCGCTCCATCCCGCCAATGCCCAGCGAGTCAATCACGTGCAGTATTTTGAGTTTCGGTGGCTGGTGGTCGGCGGTCGGTGGTTGGCTGGCCAGCCTGTAGACGAGTTGGGGCGCAGCCTTCATACCGATTTCAAGTAACGCCAGTTTCGGCTGGCGATAAAATTTTCGCGCATCGGCCAGATGTGTTATCGCTTCGGCGTAATTGCGTTTCGCCAGCGCGTCTTTGAACCAGGAGTAACTTAATTGAGCTCGCCATTCAGGCATTCGCGCTTCAATCCATTGCCGTTGATCGTCGGTCAGTTCGTTGCCCAGCAGCTTTTCGTAAACTGAAATTACACATCTCAAAATTTTCACGCTGGTGTTCGACAGTGAATCTTGTCGCCAGCGATAACGCGCCAAAACTTCGCGAGTGAATTTGAACCGATGGCCGTGCCGCAGCATTCTCAACCATAACTCGAAATCTTCTGCTCCCTGACCTTCCAGGCTTTCGTCGTAACCGCCGATTTCATCAATCACTTTGCGACGAAAAACCAGCAATCCGAAAATGTAACATTCGCGCTTGAGAACTCGATCAAAAGTGACTGGCTCAGAGACCGGGAAAACATCCTGGTGCAATTTGCCATCGTGTTTAGGCCAGCCGAAATAACGGGCATTCGGATAGGCGACGCTCAGCCCCGGATCGGCTTCCAGCAGGCCGACCAGCGCTTCCAAAAAACGCGGCATCAGCAAATCGTCACTGTCCAGCAGGGCGATGTACCGCCCGCGCGCAGCTTTTAGCCCAGCGTTACGCGCAGCCATCACTCCGCGGTTAGGTTGTTTGATGTAAATAATTCGATCCAGAAATTCAGCCAGCACTTCATCAGTGTTGTCCGTCGAACCGTCATTGACGACTATGATTTCAAAATCCTGGTAAGTTTGGGCAAACGCCGAACCAAGCGTTTCCGCCAGGAAAGGCGCAGAGTTATAAGCGGGAATGATGATGCTGACAGCAGGATCGGTTGGCATAAATTATAAGTTTGTTGCCTGAATCGGAGAAGCCGCAAAGACGTGGAAGATAATGGATTGGCGTCGTGAAGAAAACCTGTGAGCCGTTGACAGAACCTAAACCGCACTGCTATTTGTTGATTCGTTAATGATCAAACGAATGCTGACAACGTTGGTTGCGCTGGTGCTGATGGCGAATGCCGTGGCGGCTTTCTCGCCTGGCACCGGTGACGGGGAACAGTGCACGGATGCCTGTTGTGCCGCCGCTCACTGTGACGCGGCAGTTCAACTGCTTATGGCTGCACAGTGTTGCACGATCAACCCTCAGCAGGATGCTGAACCCAATCTGCCGCAAAGCCTTCCGATTGCGGTGCAGAAACAAGAGCTAAAAGCTGCTTCGGCAATTTGGCCAACACAAGCCAATTCATCTTGTCTGAAGCAGATAAGATTCCCTTCTTCGCCTACACGCCATTTGGCAGGCTCCACTTCTCGTTATCTGGAAAACAACTCCTTCCTGATCTAAGGCCGTAGTGTGTCTGCTCGCTGATTTGGCGAGTCATCAACAAGTCAAAAACTCAAACTTTGGCAAGCTTGGAAAGCAATTCACGACTTTCCCTGTACGCTGCCGAACTGAAACCGAAATCCACATCTTTTGTGAGAAGACCACTATGAAGCCAAAATTTTTTGTAGCATCAATTCTGATATTCACTCTGACCTTTATTGCTGCCTCTTGCGGCAAATCAAGTTCATCAGTCGCAGACAAAGCCGTCAAATCCGCCAAAGCCGGTGATATGAATGTCACCATTTTCAGCGCCACTGGCGAGCTTAAAAAAGGCGACAACGACCTGATGGTCGCCTTTACCGATGTCACCGGACAGCCGGTGGATGTTGGCGCGGCGTCGCTCAACATTCACATGGCTGCGATGGGCACGATGGCTGAAATGAACAACAAGGCCACGCTGACCACGACCGAAACACCGGGAAAGTACCGCGCTCAGGTCAACATCGAGATGGCTGGAAC
Organism: Blastocatellia bacterium; assembly: GCA_044221525.1. Classification (GTDB taxonomy): domain Bacteria; phylum Acidobacteriota; class Blastocatellia; order RBC074; family RBC074; genus RBC074. The sequence goes on from JBGAPB010000183.1 coordinate 5,466, forward strand.
CTGGGAAGCGCAGGTCAAATATCAAGGCTCGCACGGTTCGGGGCAGACCAACATAACCGTCCAGGCAAAATAAATTCTGGTGGCTGGTAACTGGTGATTGGCAAACTTTCCTGCCGATCACCAACCACCAACCACCGACCACTATGATTAACCGCATCATCGAATTTTCTTTGCGGAATCGCTTCCTTGTCATTGCCGGTTATCTGTTGCTGGCGGGCTGGGGATATTGGGCGTTGGTGCATACGCCCATTGACGCGATTCCCGATCTTTCCGACAACCAGGTGATTGTCTTTACCGACTGGACTGGACGCAGCCCTCAGGAAGTTGAAGATCAAATCACCTACCCGCTTTCAACCAACTTGCAAGGTTTGCCCGGAGTCCGCGCGGTGCGTGGACAATCGGCCTTCGGGTTTTCGATGCTCAACGTCATCTTTGAAGACTCAATTGATCTGTATTGGGCGCGGACGCGAGTGCTGGAGCGGTTGAATCTGGTTGCTAAACAACTGCCTGAAGGCGTCACGCCGACGCTTGGCCCTGATGCTTCTGGCGTTGGGCAAATTTTCTGGTACACGGTTGAATCGGAACCGGGAATGACCGGGCGCAGCCTGCGCGAACTGCGAACCTTGCAGGATTGGTTCATACGCTACCAGCTAAATTCCGTGCCGGGCGTGGCTGAAGTCGCTTCGGTCGGAGGCCAGGTTCAGCAATATCAAATTGACGTTGATCCGAACCGGCTACGCGCTTATTCGATTCCGTTTTCAGCGCTGGTCGAAGCCGTTCAGCGAAGCAACACCAACGTTGGCGGCAACGTCGTTGAACAGAACGGCCAATGGTCAATGGTGCGCGGCGTAGGTTTGATTGAATCGGTTGCCGATGTCGAAAACGTAGCCATAGGTTCGGCTGGCGGCACTCCGATTTACATTCGCAACGTGGCGGCGGTCAAACTTGGCGACGCATTTCGCGTAGGCGCGCTTGACCGCGATGGGCGCGAAGCCGTCGGTGGCGTGGTGATTGCCCGTTACGGCGTCAACACGCTGGAAGTGATTGACGCCGTCAAACAAAAGATCGAATCGTTGAAAGCCGGGTTGCCGCCGGGTGTTCGCATCGTTCCGTTTTACGACCGGACGGAACTGATTCGCCGGGCTACCGGAACTCTGCGGCGCGCACTGATCGAAGAAATCATTCTGGTGACGTTGATGCACGTCATCTTTTTATTCCACTTTCGCTCCATCCTGATCGTCACCATTCCGCTGCCTCTGGCGGTGCTCATCTCGTTTCTATTTATGAAGTATCTGGGCATCAGTTCAAATCTGATGTCGCTTTCGGGAATTGCCATCGCCATCGGAGTGCTGGTGGATGCTGGAATTGTCGTCACTGAAAACGCTTTCCGGTGGATGGAAAAGCATGGAGTTGATCCGCGTGATCGGTTGCGCGTGTGGACGGGAGTGCTGGAATCCACCAGGTTGGTCGGAAGGCCGATTTTCTTTTCGATGGCCATCATCATTCTGGCGTTCGTGCCGGTCTTCGCGCTTGCCGGGCGCGAAGGAAAGCTGTTTCACCCGCTGGCTTTCACCAAAACCTTTGCGATGATCGGCGCAACGATTATTGCCGTGACCCTGGTTCCGGTGCTTTGCTCCTTCCTGCTTGGCGGCAAGTTTCATTCGGAAGACGACAATCGGCTGATGCGAGTGCTGCATTTCATTTACCGGCCAATCCTCCGTCTTGCGCTCAATCACAGAGCGGTTACGTTGATGTTGGCGGCAACGCTTTTCGGTGGCGCGCTTTATCTGGCGACAAAGATCGGCAGCGAGTTCATGCCGGAACTGAACGAAGGCGACGTGATGTTTATGCCAATCACCGACCCGGCCATTTCGATTGATGAAGCTCTGCGCGTGATGCGAATGCAGGACGAAACCATCAAATCCTTTCCCGAAGTCGCCTGGGTAGCAGGCAAGGCCGGGCGCGCAGAAAGCTCCACAGACCCCGCGCCGGTCAACATGAACGAAACCATAGTCCACCTGAAACCGCCGAGCGAATGGCGCGCAGGAATGACACGCGAAAAATTGATCGCCGAAATGGACGACAAACTGGCAATGCCGGGCGTCCAGAACATCTGGACTCAACCGATCATCAACCGCATCGAAATGCTTTCGACCGGCATTCGCACCGAACTCGGCCTGAAAATTTTTGGTGGCGATTTGAGAGAACTTGAGCGCTTGTCCCACGAATCAGCCGAGGCGCTGCGCTCTGTGAAAGGCGCTGGCAACGTTTCGCCGGAACCTCTGACCGGTCAGCCGTACATTGATATCAAAATCAACCGTCAGGCCGCCGCTCGTTACGGCATCGAAGTCGGCACAATTCAGCAGGTGATTGACGCGGGCATAGGTGAAACCAATCTGACAGTGACCATCGAAGGGCGGCAACGTTTTCCCGTTCGGGTTCGTTACGCGCCGGAATTTCGTCGCAGCCCGCAGGCTCTGGGTCAACTGATTGTGCCAGCCTCAAACGGAGCGCAAATTCCTTTGGCCCAGCTTGCGGAAATTCGCTCGGTCAACGGAGCTTCGATGATCCCTAGTGAAAACGGATTGCTGCGCGGCACTGTGTTGGTGAATGTGCGCGGACGCGATGTGGGCGGTTTTGTCGAAGAAGCGAAGCGCACGCTGGCCGAGCGCGTGAAACTGCCGATGGGATATTACTTTGAGTGGGCAGGGCAGTATGAAAACCAGGTTCGCGCGCGTCAACGGTTGCAACTTGTCGCCCCAATTGTGCTGCTGGTCATCTTCGTGCTGCTTTACCTTACCTACAATTCATTGGTCGAAGCGGCGCACGTTTTGATGGCTGTGCCGTTTGCACTGACGGGAGGCGTGTATCTGCTTTACGCGCTTGGTTACAACTTTTCGGTCGCGGTCTGGGTCGGCTTCATCGCTCTCTTCGGCACGGCGGTGCAAACCGGGATGGTCATGGTCATTTACCTGAACGAAGCTGTCGAGCGCAAAAAAGTCGAAACCGGCGGAAACCTGACCCGCCAGCAACTGAAACAAGCCGTGATGGAAGGCGCAGTGCTGCGATTGCGTCCAAAAGTCATGACAGTCAGCACTGTTGTCGCCGGTTTGCTGCCGATTATGTGGAGCACAAGCGCAGGCGCGGAAGTGATGAAACCACTGGCCACGCCCGTGCTGGGCGGAATGGTTTCATCTTTGCTGCACGTGCTGGTTGTCACGCCCGTGATTTTTTACTGGCTGCATGAAAGAGCATTGAAAAAGAGCGAACAGGAAATCGGTTATGAAGAAAAGCAATCTGTTTAACTATTTTCTGGCAGCCTTGTTGACGGCTGTCTTATCGGCTCTGGCTTTGGCGCAAACCGGCGAATTGAAGGCTAGTGATCTGGCCAGGCTGGCGCTGGAACGCAACGGCGAGTTGCAAGCCGCCAGGCAAATGATTGCCGAAGCGCGCGGGCGATTGTTGCAAGCCGGGTTGAAAGCCAATCCGATGCTGGAAACCAGCGGCACGCGGGCGGTCAATTCACCGGATAACAATCTGATGATCGGCCTGTTGCTGCCATTGGAATTAAAAGGTCGCCGCCGCGCTCGCACTGATGTTGCCGAACGCGAAATCGAATTGCGCGAAGCCGAGGTCAAAGATTTTGAGCGGCGGTTGGCTGCTGATGTTCAACTTAAGTTTTCCGTGGTGCTTGCAGCCAAACGGAATCTGCGGTTGACGGATGACTTGCTGGCGCTGACACGCGACTTGTTGAGGTTGGTCAACGCGCGTGTGGAGGAAGGGAAGAGCGCGCCGCTGGAAGCGAACTTGCTGGCGGTCGAACTGAGCCGCATTGAAGCGATGCGAATCGGAGTCGAAAGCCAGTTGGAAGTCGCCATATTCGATTTGAGGAAAACAGTAGGTGTAAACCCGGACGAGCCGCTAGAACTGGTTGGCGATTTTGTGACCGAGCGGCAAATTCCGGCGCGCGGCGAGTTAATAGTTTTGGCGTTGAAAAATCGTCCCGATCTGGCCGCCACACGCGCCCAGGAAACCTTGACCGCTGCGCAACTCGATCAGGCTCGCGTCGAAGGCAAGGTTGACGCCAGCGTGTTTGCCAACTACGAGCGTATGAGTTCCGGTTACGGCGTGCGCGGTTTCAACGATGCAGGCGCATTGGTTCCAGTAACTGGAATCTTTCACAATCTGACATTTGGCGTTCGTGTCCAGCTTCCAACCAGAAACAAAAATCAGGGAAACATCGAAACCGCAGTCGCCGCCGTTGAAGCTGCGCGATTGCGGCGCGAGTTTGCTGAAACCGTTGCGCGCAACGAAACGGCGGCAGCGCAAATCCGTTTTGAACGCGCCAACCAGGCAATAGCGGGTTACCGCGAAAACGTTTTGAAACAAGCCCAGAAAAATCTGGATGTCATTCGCATGGCTTATGAGTTCGGCCAGAAAACTGTGCTTGATTACATTGCCGAACAGCGCCGATTCGTCGAGCTCGAAACCGGCTTTACCTCGCTGCTCAAAGAATCCTTTGACGCTTTAATTGAAATCGAACGCGCTGTCGCCGCATCGGCCACAGAATTGAAGGGGAAATAAAAATGGAAACTAAAACGAACAACCCTCAACCATCTGTTTCAATACGTCGCCGCTGGCTGGTGGCCGTCATCGCTTTGGTCTTGGTTGCAGCCGCAGCGACTTTTTTCCTGGTTCGAGGCACGAAACAAAATTCGCTTGCCGGACGCCCTGTGCCTGAACCGTCTGGGGATTTTGCCGCTTCAAGTTCCAGTCCGGGCAATGGCTATGTCCCGCAACCGGGCGACCAACTTATTGAAATTCCACCGGACAAACTGGCCAACGCTCAATTGAAAATCGAATCGGCAACCGCTTCGACTGGAGCTTCGGCAAACGGCGACGGGTTGCGGACAACGGGGACAGTCCAGCCGAACGCTTACAAAGAAGTTCCCGTGTTGCCGATCACCGGCGGCATTGTGCGCGAAGTCGGCGCTGAGCTTGGCAATAAAGTCACCCGCGGCCAAAAGCTGGCCGTTATCTTTAGCACGGAATTGTCTGAAGCCCAGTCCAGTTACCTGAAAATGCAGGCGGAGATCGAACGGCATCACCACCATTACAGACGAATCGAAAAGCTGGTGGAAATTGGCGCGGCCAGCCACGAAGAGTTTGAGCAGGCAACCGCCGAATACAAAACCGAGCAGGCGAATCTTTCCGCGATACGGCAAAGATTGCTGCTGTTGGGAATGACGACACAGAAAATTGAAGAGATGAACCGAGCCGGGCAGGTTTCGTCGCTGGTCGTTGTCGAAGCGCCGTCGTCAGGTATTGTGCTCAGCCGCACGGTCAACGTCGGCGAAGTTGTTATGACCGGCAAGGAGCTGTTCCGCGTTGCCGACTTGTCGAAGGTTTGGGTGATTGGCCAGATTTACGAAAAAGACTTTGCGACAGTCAGGATAGGTTCGCCCGCAATCATCACCGCGCCCGCTTATCCAGACAGGACTTTCAAAGGGAGCGTTTCTTACATTGATCCGCGCGTTGAACCGCAAACTCGCACGGCGCAGGTTCGTGTAGAAGTGGGAAATCCGGGTGAGATGCTGAGGCTAGGAATGTTCGTTGACCTGAATTTTGGCGGAACCGTTTCGTCTGCATCCCAGGCTGTCGTCCTTGTCCCGCGTTCGGCTTTGCAGTTCATCGGCGACAAGCAGGTTGTGTACATCGCTGCCGACAAGTCCGGCACATTTGTCCAGCGCAACGTCACGGCTGGCGCTGAAGCAAACGGGGTCGTGGCGATAACCAGCGGAATTTCGCCGGGCGAACAGATTGTGTCAGAAGGCAGTTTTCTGTTGCGTGCCGAAAGCTTGAAACGCAATTCCGCGCAACTGACGGCCACCGAAAATCCTGCTTCTGCCAACGAAGCCAGAATGAATGAAATGGTTTCGTCACCTTCTGGCAAATCCGGGCTGCAAATCATCAGTATCGCCTTGACGGAAAAAGGCTACGACCCGCCCAGCATCAAATTGCGGCGAGATATTCCGGCGCGATTGATCTTCACGCGCAAAGCCGAAGCGACTTGTGGAACTGAAATCGAGTTTCCAGATTTGGGAATTCGCCGCCAGTTGCCGTTGAATCAACCGGTCAGCATCGAATTCACGCCGCAGAAATCTGGCGAATTCACCTTTGCCTGTGGAATGAATATGTTGAAAGGAAAGTTGATTGTTCGCTGAGCAAGCTTACCGGGCTTCAATCAGCAACACGCCGCGCAGGGCGGGCCATCGGCTGGCCAGGCGATGCCAGGTGTTTTCGATTCGCGCCACGACGGGAACGTGCGAGTAAGCGTCAGGATGTTCCAGCAACTCAATGCGGCAATGATTGAATCCGGCTTCGCTCAGAATTGATTCGACTGTGTTTGGACGGTTGAAGCGGAAATGCGTTGGGTAAACTTCCGACCGATTTCTGGTTTCAAC
>JBGAPB010000184.1:0-12536 GCA_044221525.1 Blastocatellia bacterium
CCGCTGGTGTAGCAAAGCCCCATCGGCGAGTTTTCGTCAATTTCCGGCCACGTGAATTCGGTTGGTTCGCCCGCGATCAATTCTTCGTAATCGTGAATTTTCGCTGACGCTGCCAGCGCGTCGGAAGCCTGCACGCCGGTATTGTTCATGACTATGATGTGTTTGACGGTGGGAATCTTCCCGGCCAGTTTTTCCAGAATCGGCAGCAGGTCATCGTCAACGCAGATGATTGAATCTTCGCCGTGGTTGACTATGTATTCCAGGTCGGTGGTTGAAAGCCGCAGATTCAACGTGTGGAGCACGGCTCCCATGCACGGCGTTGCGTAATAAACTTCCAGGTGGCGATACCCGTTCCAGGCCAAAGTGGCTACGCGGTCGCCTTGCTTGATGCCGAGTTTGGTGACTGCGTTGGCGAATTGCCGCGCGCGTCTGTTCAATTCGGCATAAGTGTAACGGTGCGTTTTGCCACGCATCTTCGAGACGATTTCGTTGTCTGGATAGAGCATCGGGCCTCGATCCATCAACACTGACATCGTCAACGGCGTGTTCATCATCGTCATAATTCTGGTGCTCCTGAATAAATGGAATTGGTAGTGCGAATTGGCGCAAAGCCTAATCGAAGGTTCTGGCATTTTCAACGCGCCGACATAGTCGAAGAAATTGAAAGTGGCTTGGCTTTGTTTTCAGGTTTCGTCTATTGTGGCTCCAGCGTTTCCGCCCAAAAAACTCAAGAAAGAAAACTCGAAAGTTATGAAAGCTCACCTTCGCATTCGCAAGCTTTTGCTGGTTGCCTTGACCGTGACGTTGGCCGCTATGGCGTTTTGGTCAGGTCGGCAAGCTTCAGCCCAAAGCGGTTCTGTCAGTTTCAACCGGGACATTCGCCCGGTCTTTTCCGACACTTGTTTTCGGTGCCACGGCCCGGACAAGAACGCTCGCAAAGCTGGATTGCGGCTGGACGTGCGCGAAGAAGCGACGAAAAAATCTCGCTCTGGCGCAACGCCAATCGTCCCCGGCAAACCCGATGAAAGCGAGATCGTTCGCCGCATCTTTTCAACTGACAAGTCGGAAATGATGCCGCCTGAAGACGCGCATAAAACTCTGACGGCTGAGCAAAAGGAATTGATTCGCCGCTGGGTTGCCGAAGGCGCAAAGTACGAAGGCCATTGGGCGTATCAACCGATCATTCGTCCACCAGCGCCGGAAATCCGCAATCCGCAATCCGCGATTCGTAATCCGATAGACGCATTTATTCAGGCTCGCTTAGCCAAAGAAGGCTTAACCGCCGCGCCCGAAGCAGACCGCCGCACGCTGATTCGCCGAGTCTCGCTTGACCTGACTGGCATTCCTCCCACGCCAGCCGAAGTCGCCGCGTTTGTTGCTGACAAGTCCCCAGATGCTTACGAAAAGCTGGTTGACCGATTGCTGGCTTCCCCGCGTTATGCCGAAAAACAAACAATGCACTGGCTGGACGCTGTGCGGTACGCCGACACGTCTGGCTTTCACGGAGACAATGCCTTTCCGACCTGGCCTTACAGAGATTACGTGTTGCGTTCGTTTCTGGACAACAAACCTTTCGATCAATTCACGCGCGAACAGATTGCAGGCGATTTGCTGCCGAACGCGACAACCGAACAGAAAATCGCTTCGGCTTACAATCGGCTGAATCGGGTTTCAGCCGAAGGCGGATTGCAGCCCAAAGAGTACTTGGCCAAATACGCCGCTGACCGAGTTCGCACCACCAGCATCACCTGGTTGGGCGCGACGATGGGTTGCGCCGAATGCCACGACCACAAATTCGATCCCTATCTGTCGAAGGATTTCTATTCGATGAAAGCCTTTTTTGCCGACATCAAGGAAACCGGATTGGTTCCGGATCGTGGACGCGCTGCCTGGGGATCGAAATTGGAAATGCCAACCGAAGCTCAGAAACGGCGGTTCGATGAATTGACTCAGGCTTTGAAATGGGCGCAGACCGAATTGGATTCTCAAGCCGAACGATTGAGCGCGCGCCGCGCCGAGTGGGAAAAACAGACGCTGCAATTGTTTGAAGCCAAAAAGCTGGCGTGGCAGTTTCAGCGTCCGGTTTCAGCGACGGCTACAAATGGCGTGAAGCTGAGCATTTACAACGACCAGCCAATCACCGTAACTCAATATCGCGGCGGCAACATCGTCTCAGAAGAAATCAAAGGCGATGGCTTGGTCGTTGCCGAAGGCAAAAATCCTGACAACGCGACTTACATCGTCACGTTCAAACCCGGCGCAGGCGAATGGACTGCGCTTGGCGTTGAAGTAGTTCAGGACGAAAGCCTGCCCGCCAACCGAGTCGCTCGCGGCGCTGATCGGTTTGTGTTGACCGAAGTTGAAGCCTTTCTGGAAACGAGGGACAAGGAGACTGAGAGACTGGGAGAAGGGAGGGCGAAAATTCACCCCATCTCCCCGTCGCCCTATCTCCCCGTCTCTTTCGCTTTGGCGACCACCGACGGCGCAGGCCAGTGGCCGGAAAATCACGCGATGAACGCGATTGATGGCAACGCAAAAACCGGCTGGGGATTTTCCTTCGCCGATGGACGCGGAGCCTTTATCGCTTTGCGATTGGCTCAAAAGCTTAAGACCGACGCCGATTCGGTTATCACAGTTCGGTTGCATCACGATTCCGAATTGCGCCGGGCGACGATTGGCCGTTTCCGATTGGCGCTGTCTTCGGCTGAACATTCGTGGCCGGATCATCAGGCGAAAACATCCAGTCCGTTGAATGGGTTGCCGCAAGAAGTTGTCAGCGCGTTGAAAGAAAAGCCAGAAGCGCGAACTGAATTGCAGAAGAAAAACATCTCGACGCATTTCAAATGGGCTGCGCCGGAGTTGCAGCCGCTGATAATTCGCATAGCCAAACTGGAAGCCGAGCGCGACCTGCTGGATTCGCAAATTCCGCGAGTGTTGATCGCCGAATCGGTGACGCCGATGGAAACTCGTATCTTGCCGCGCGGCAATTTTTTGGATGAATCCGGGCAAGTTGTGACTCCGGCGATTCCAGTTGTATTTGGCAAAGTTGGAACGGACGAGCGCCGCCTTTCCAGAATTGATCTGGCCGACTGGATTGTTTCCAAAGAAAACCCGCTAACGGCGCGAGTTTTCGTCAATCGTTTGTGGCGGCAGTTTTTCGGCATAGGGTTGACTAAAACTCTGGACGATCTGGGTTCGCAGGGCGAATGGCCAACTCACCCTGAATTGCTGGATTGGCTGGCCAGCGAATTTTCCCATCCTTCCGATTGCGGATCGCGGATTGCGGATTGCGGAAAATCGCAACCGCATGACTGGGATGTTAAACACATCATTCGATTGATCGTCACCAGCCACACCTACCGCCAAAGCAGTAATCCGCAATCCACAATCCGCAATCCGCAATCAGATGACCCAGACAACCGTCTGCTGGCTAGGCAAAATCGTTTTCGCGTCGAAGCCGAAACCGTTCGCGACATTGCGCTCAGTGTGTCGGGGTTGCTGGTGGAAAAATTCGGCGGAGCTTCGATCAAACCGGTTCAGCCTGAACGTTATCTGGGAACGTTGAATTTCCCCGTGCGGGATTACTCGGCGGATCGCGGAGAAAGTTTGTACCGGCGCGGGCTTTACGTTCACTGGCAGCGCACGTTTCTGCATCCCAGCTTGAGCACGTTCGACGCCCCTTCGCGCGAAGAATGCACGGTTAACCGAGTCAACTCGAACACGCCGCTTCAAGCGTTGGTGATGCTCAACGATCCCAGCTTTGTCGAAGCCGCGCGAGTTTTCGCGCAAAACGCCTTGAAGCAAGGCGTGACTCCGGCTTCGCAAATCGCCTGGGCGTTTGAACGCGCCACCGGTCGCAAACCAACTGCCGAAGAAACGCGCGTGCTGGCAGGGCTTTATCAAAAAAGCCTGACCGGATTTCAACGCGACCCCGACGGCGCGCGCGAACTGGCCAACATCGGCGACGCTCCGACGTTGACAGGAAAAAGCGTGGCTCGGCTGGCGGCGATGACAACGGTTACTCGCGCGATTCTGAACCTGCACGAAACGATCACGAGGAATTAAGGTGAGGTTATGAAAAAAGAAACAGAACTGAAATCCATTACTTGAGAATCAAATCAACCCGCAATCGAAACCACTCGCCGGACATTTCTCGGTCGCAGCTTTGCCGGACTCGGTTCAGTCGCGCTGACTTCGCTGTTCGGCCAAAACGCGCTGGCTCAAACCGCTCCGCAATCAAAAGGCGCAATCGCACTGCACCACGCGCCCAAAGCAAAGCGGGTGATTTTCCTGTATCAAGCCGGCGGCCCTTCGCATTTGGAAACGCTGGATTACAAACCTGTGCTGGCCAGGATGCACGGCAAGCCGATGCCGGAATCCTTCACCAAAGGGCAGCAAATCGCTCAACTGCAAAATCAGAAACTGGTTTGTTATGGCCCTCAGTTCAAGTTCAAACGCTTTGGCAAATCGGGGCAGGAAATTTGCGAACTGTTCCCCGAAATCGGCAGCGTAGCCGACGACGTCTGCATAGTGCGTTCGATGTGGGGAGAGCAGATCAATCACGATCCGGCTCATCAGTTGATGAACACAGGTTCGATCATCGTAGGCCGTCCGAGCATGGGGGTGGCTGCTGTATGGCCTGGGCGCGGAAACCGAAGACCTGCCGGGCTTTGTGGTGTTGATGTCTTCGGGCGTTGGCGGACAAAACCAGCCGGTGGCTCAGCGGCAATGGTCTGCCGGTTTTTTGCCCAGCAAATTTCAGGGCGTGAAGCTGAATTCCATCGGCGATCCTGTCTTGTACATCAACAATCCGGCGGGCATCAGCAAAGATATGCAGCGAGACTCCATCGCGGCTATCAACCGATTGAACCGGCTGCAATACGACGCGACCAAAGACCCCGAAGCGTTGACGCGCATCGCTCAATACGAAATGTCGTTTCGCATGCAGGCCAGCGTTCCAGACCTGACCGACATGAGTAAAGAACCGAAGTCTGTAATGGAAATGTACGGAGCCAAACCCGGCGATGGTTCGTTCGCGTCGAATTGTTTGCTGGCGCGACGATTGGCTGAACGCGGAGTGCGCTTTATCCAGCTTTATCACCGCGATTGGGATCATCACAACAACATCGGAACCAGCATTCCCCATAAGGCAAAAGAGGTTGATCGGGCGACGGCTGCGTTAATCAAGGATTTGAAACAGCGCGGAATGTTGGACGACACGCTGATTATCTGGGGCGGAGAATTTGGCCGCACGCCTATGTCGCAGAGCGGAACCGGGCGCGATCACCACATCAAAGGGTTTTCGTACATGCTGGCTGGTGGAGGAATCAAAGGCGGAATTAGTTACGGCGCGACGGATGAACTGGGTTATGCGGCGGTCGAAAATCCTGTCAGCGTTCACGACCTGCATGCGACGATGCTGCATCTGCTGGGCATCAATCACTTGCGGATGACGGTCAAATTCCAGGGCATTGACGCTCGATTAACAGGCATTTCTGGTGAAGTCGTCAAAGCAATTCTTGCTTGAGCCAGAGCAAGGCTTAACCGACAGAAAGTGAGGGCAGAAAAATTCAGCTTTTTCTGCCCTCACTTTTTTTCAGTCATCTACTGCTTTTGTTCAGTTTCCTGCCGGAGCTTTTGCTGCTTCCTTTCTTCCTTCTTCGGCAAATCCGGTTTGGTGAAGTCGGGTTTGGCTTCGCCGAAGATGTAATGGTTGAACCAGCCCAGGTTGTGCATCATCACGGCTCGCATGGATTTCGGTTTGGTGATGCCGTGGCCGTAACCTTTGTAAACCACCATTTCGACCGGTATGCCGCGATCTTCCAGGCCTTGCCGCAATTCGTAGGCATTCGGAATCGGCACTCGTTTGTCGAATTCTCCGTGCTGAATCAGGGTCGGAGTTTTGGCCTGTTTGATGTAACTCATCGGCGAAGTCTTCGCGTAAACTTCTCCGGGTCGTCCGCAGGATCATCGCCCAGGTATTGAATCGTGAAGGGCGTGATGTCTGGTGTTGTAGTAGTAAGTCGCCCAGTTTGAAATGCCTGCGCCGACTGAAATCGCTTTGAACCGGTCGCTGGAAGTCGTCAAAAACGCCGAGATGTATCCGCCCTGACTCCAACCCATGCTGCCGACTCGATTAGCGTCAACCCAGCCTTTGGCGATCAAATTATCAACGCCGGAAATCACGTTCCAGGCATCGCCCACGCCCAGGTTACGCGAATGTTCAGTTGCCGGAACTTTTCTCCATAACCAGCGCTGCCGCGATAATTGACTTTCAAGACCAGCACCTGCCGCCCAAATGTCTGCCGGATAGTAACGCGCGTCCAGCAAAGTTACCGATCAATGCCTGTTGGCCCACCGTGAATGACGCACAGCAGCGGATACTTTTATTGGGATCGAAATCTGGCGGGTTTAATCAAGAATGCCTTCGATGGTTGCGCCGTTTTTGCTTTGCCACGAAATGACTTCGCGCGAAGCCAGAGTGAAATCTTTGACCTGATCGTCATCGCTGTCTGTTTGCGCGGTGCGAAGTTTGAAACTGAAACGAAAACTTCACCAGCGAAGCTCGGCGCATAGATGTGAACGTAATCTGCTTGCCATCTTTGGTGAAGCTGACTCCTGCCGTATCATCGCGTTGTCAGGCTGAGTCACGCGAGCAAACTTGCCTGTCGCCGGGTCAAGCCTCCGAACAAATGCGAAGCGGTTTTCTGCAATCCACCAAAGTAAATCCCGTCGGCGTTCCATTCAACAAAGTTCGGTTGTTCATCAAAACCATCCGTGATCGAACGCGGCGTTCCGCCATCAACCGACACCAGCGCCAGCCGCGAATTCGAGTGAAAGAATTTCGGATTGCCCATTGCTGAGCTAAAGACAATCCATTTGCCATCTGGCGAAAAGTTCGATTGTTGTCGGGGCCAGCTTGCGCGACCAGCTTTTTAACCGAGTTATCAGCCAACGTCAGGAGGTAAACATCAGCCGTGCCGCCGTTAATCAAATCGGAGTTGATCGTCGCGCTGAACGCAATCTTCGATCCGTCGGGCGACCAACTGGCGCTGCCAACAGTGAAGTCTTTGCCCTTGGTTCGCTGAGTTCCGGCAACCGGAGCTTTCAACGCTTCGGCGACATCGAATGTGAATAAGTGCGAGTAGGAATACTCTTTCCGCACGACTTCAAATCCACCCAGATAATCCTGGCGATCTTTGGCGGCTTTGCTGTCGGCGTCGCTGGCTGTGAAGGCAATGCTTTTGCCATCGCGTGACCACGCGAAACCGCCAACACCGTTTTCGGCTTTGGTCAGTTGCATGGCTTCGCCGCCATCGGGGCTGATGACGAAGATTTGATTCTTGTCGCCGGCTCGGTTGGAAGTGAACGCCAGCCAATCACCGGAAGGCGACCACTGCGGATTGCTGGAAGATTTATCTCCGCGAGTCAGTTGCAGCAACTTGCCAGTTGTCATATTCGCCAGCCAAAGCTGAGTCACGAATGCATCCTGCTTCCAATCGGTTTCTCCCACGGTGTAAGCGACGTATTTGCCATCAGGAGAAATCTGCGCGCCGCCAGCGGATTTGACGTTGATCAGATCGTCAACTGTCGGCACTCTTTTCTGAGCAGCCGCCGTCAGCGTCAATGTGATTATCACGCTTAACAAGAACAAGAATCGTTTGAACATGCATGCCACCTTTCAGTTTGCGAATGACTATTTAATTTTCTTGGCCGGCAATTTCTGGCCGCCTTGATAAAGCGTTAGACCGGTTGCTTTGTCGGCTTCGACCGTGAATTCGATGACTGCACCGACTTGAGGAATGTTGAACCTGGTCGCGGTTTCAGCCTGAAGTTCGACTTTAGGTTGTCCGGTCGCCTGCCCGATCAACTTGTCACCTTCTTGGGTGACGGTCAGGATGAAGTTGGGCATCAACTCATATTCGCCGGTCAGACGGTCAAAAGTAGCCGGGTCAGCTTTTGCAGTTTCTTTCGGTTTGGGCAGTGCCTTGTCGGTGCGTTTTGCCTCTTCGTCTGGAGCGAAGCCGGAACGAATGACGAGAGCGGTAATCGTATTGCCTTGTTGTTTGAAACTGGCGCGGACTGATGATTGCCCCTTCAGGAAGAATTCGGTTTCGGAAATCGGCAGGATTTCCCGTTTGCCTGCGCGCGGATGCTGAAAGAAGAGCGATCCGTTTTCCAGGGTCACTTCGATTTGTTCTTTTTCGTTGAGCTGGTAAGTGCCGACATATTTATCCAGCGAAGCTAGTTTGATTGCCACCGGTTCGCGCATTGGTTTGCCAGCAACCATCGCAGCGATTTTGGGGGCGAGGTTGGCTGTGCCTGAATCGCGATTGGTCAGAATGGCGACGTAAACTTTGGATTCGGGCAGGCGAACAACATCGCAAGTGAAACCGTTGATTCCTCCGCCGTGAGTAATCATCCGCTCGCCTTCCAGCGTGGTGATACCCCAGCCATAACCGTAATTGGTCGGCCTGCCACCGTTCATTACAAAGGGCGTCCAGGCTTTTTTCAGCGATTCCTGCTTGACCAGTTTTTCGGTGTAAAGCGCGGCATCCCATTTCGCCAGATCGTCAACCGTGGACATCAGCGAACCTGCGGCGTGAGGCTGAGACATGCTCAGATATTGAGCATTGGCGTATCCGCTTCCGTTTTTGGAATAACCCGCCGCTCGGCGAGGAATGACACGCTGAGTGTTGTCATAAAACGATTGCTTCATTCCCAGCGGCGTGAAGATGTTCTTTTCGACAAAATCGCCGTAACTTTGCCCGGAAATTTTTTCGATAATTGCGCCCAGCAACACGAACGCCGAGTTGTTGTAATTCCAGCTATCGCCCGGAGCGAATTCCATCGGCTTGTTTTTGAACAGGTCAATTAACTCGGTCATCGTCATGTCTTTGCGCCAGAGCGGCAACCATTCGGGCAGACTGGTGTAACTCTTGATGCCCGAAGTGTGCGTCAGCAGATGTTCGATGGTGATCTTGTGGCCTTGTGTGGGGTAATCGGGCAGGAACTTCGTGATTTCATCGGTGAGGTTCAGCTTGCCTTGTTCCATCAACATCAGAATCGAAACCGCCGTGAATTGTTTGGTAACGGAACCGATGCGGAAAATCATGTCTGGCTCAATTGCCACGCCGAGTTCCAAATTTGCCATTCCGTAACCTTTGCGAAAGACGACCTGACCGTCTTTGACTGCGATGACCGATGCGCCAGGTTCGTTCGGCTTGAAAGTTTTCTCCAGCTCTTCATTGATACTTGCGGCCAGGTCGTTTCTGGCCGCGGGAGCCTGCGCGAATGCCTGCATCGCAAGCGTTATAGCTACGATCAACACAACGAAATAGCCCGAAAGTGACTTTTTCATGCTCATATAATTTCCTTTATTGTTTTGCCTGTCTCGTATCGGGAACCAAAGCCCGCCACCTGCTTCGTTGACGGCAAGGTTCTCGCCATTTGGCTTTTGCCAGATCGTGACGCGTAATTTGGCAGATATTTTGTATCCGGTCGAGTGTCTGGCTACGATAGTTTTAGGACTCAGCCAGCAATCCGAAACTAAAAACGGAGACGGCAAGGCGAATGTTCCATAGAGGCGAATTGATTGTTTTCATCAATGTGTTAATCGGCTGATTCTTCCTCTGATAGGTATCTTTCCGTAAGAGGCGCCACGGTATTGCGTCCGATCTGGCAGCTTGCGCGCAACAATTTCAGGAATATCAGGGCTGTAATAAACGCGTCTCCGCCAGCGGTATGCCTGTCGTGTGGAGCCACCTCAAAAAATTCGCACAGGGCATCCAGAGAAAATCCCTGTATTTCCGGCTTGTCTGAAAAGGCCCCTGCGCGATGCAGATGCAGCGTCAAGTCCATTGTGTCCAGGTAACGATTCGCCAGAGTGAAGCCAAAATGCCTTTCATACGCACAATTCAGTGTTTCGATGTCGTGGGTAATGTGATGGCCGACAATTACTCCGTCTTTCAGGTATTGCAGGAACTGGACCAATGCATCCGGCTCATCCATTCCTTCCCAAGCCTCGTATCGAGTGATGCCATGAACTGTGACTGCTGCGTTGTTGTAGGCGACTTTCAGCATTACTTCAAAAGCGTCGGCGAGCACTATGGCGCCCGATTGCACGGCAACGGCGCCAATCGTGATCAACCGATCTCTGCGTGTATCCAATCCGGTGGTTTCAGTATCGAGCACCACAAACCTGACCTGTTCGACTGGCGTGTCGTCCTGCCAACTGTCGGCAAATCCAGCGAAATACGATTGGGCGAATTGGGGTAACGCGATCGAGTTCATTCTTGTCCTTTGAAAGCGAAATGGGAGTTGGTTAAGTCCAGGAAGCGGCGAATGATGTCGAAAGCCGTCTTAAGCAAGCGTTGATCAAATTTGCTTAGGCGAGTCGTGGCGATTGCGGTGGCCCCGCCTTTCTGTTTCAACTCGGCTAAAGCGTAATGGTAATTGGCAATGCGAAATCCATCCGCCGCGTCCGTCAGCACAGAGCCATAAAACGGCAGCGAAGTTGCAGAGTCTGCCAATCGTGACAGGGTGTTTGGATTTGCGATTATAGATTGAGCCAGCGCAAACACTCGCGCCGCATCAACCACTGGAGTTAACCCCGTTTTTTCGATATTCAGTGTTTGTACCTCTTTTCCTTCTCTATCAACCACGTTTCCCCGCAGGAAAGTCAGCGGCGGCAAGTTCGACAGTGTGTCGTTGGCGAGCAGGGAAATGAATTCTTTGTTCGCGCGCAATTCTGCGACGATGAATCGAGCCAGTTCGCTGCCGAGCGATTGCTCTCCTTTGATAGGAAGCAAATCGAAGTATTCACGCGCTTGGTAAATGGCGTTTTCAATTGGCTGACGAATTAACGCCGCATAAAAGTTCTTCCAGTCTGTCAGCGAATGGCAATCCGTGAAATGGCGGCTTGATTCGGGCGCGTGCAAACCAATGGACTGAAATTTACTTCTTACGTTTTGGGCCAGCGCCCTAAAGTAATTACTGGCTTCTTGTTGCAATGCGGGCGGCGGGTCGGCAAAGACGATCCCCAGTTGAGGCGATGCTGAAGTCAGAATCTCACGACGACCCGCTCGTCCAAAGAAAAACCAGCAGCTAGGAATTTTCGGATGAGAATGCCCCGCGCGTGCCAGTTCGGTTTTCGCCATGCCAGCAAGTATTTCCAGCAACAAGGCGTTGAATTCCGCCACTGCCTGAGCGAACCATTCAACCTTGTCTGATCCGGCCAAACCTTCGACCAGCAGCGCTTCGAACCGTTGACGCAAGTAAGCCAATTCTTCCAGAGATTCAGCGGCTTGAACCTGTTGAAAAATCAGGGCGGGGTTTCGCCCGCACAAAACTGCCAGATCAACGGCGGTAACCAATCCTTCCAGCGTGGAGGTCGTTGTTCCATCCGAAGTAACGCCCAGCCAGTCAGAGCGTTGGCGCAACATTTCCAGCCAGTAATCGGCGATTGGCAACTTGGATTTTGTCGTCGGGAAGGCTCGATGGCGCAATGCGGCAGTTGTGTCTGTCAGAGCCACTTTGCCCGTGGCGACCTGAGAACTTAAAACCTTCGCTGTGATGAAGCTCAAGGGCGCTTTGTCTTCGCCCACTACCGCAAGTACTTCACTTTTCGTTTCGACCATCAGTTGAGCCGCCATCCGCAGTGGGGTGCCGGGCGCGCACGTCACTAAACGACGCTGAAACAAGTCTGCCGGCAGAGAGCCTGCGTTCAACCAACTGAATTTTTCCTTGTCGCTCAACAAATGTTCGCGGTTAGCGGGCGATTGCAACGCTTTGGTTTGATGCTTTGTGGCTGAAATATGAGCCGTTAAGTAGCGCGCCGCGGCAGGATATTTTTGAATTAAGGCTTCGAACGCCTTAACGTCGAATGAGTAAAGAATGACTTCCGTTATGGTTCTGGCCGAATGGGTGTGAGGTGTGTCCGTTTGGAATTGCTCCAATCCCAAAATATCGCCTGGTCCCAGCAAGTCTAGAGTTCGTTCTTCACCGGCAGCCTCGTCAAACAATTGGATTTTGCCTTGCTGGATGATCCAAAGCACCTGGGCTTGTGTTTCACCTTTCTGGTAAACGATCACGTCGTCTTCGTGAAAGATCACTCGTCCGGTGCCGGATAATTCCAGCAAATCATCCAGGGAAAACAAATCAAACGGCGGATGTTCTTTGAGGAAATCTGCAACTCGATAGCGGATAACGGAAGTTTTCATAGAAACGAAATCCCTTTGCCTTGAAGTGATAACGATTCCGTCCGCTGGGCTTATTTGTTTTGAATTTTTAGTAGATGGAAATGAAGCTGCTGCTTCGGCAGCTTCATTGTGTTGGTGCTTGTTGATGGAGGTTATTCGTTTTATGACCGTACCACCTGAGATCAGGTGGTACGGTTCTTAATCAATGGTCGGGGTTATAGCAGATCGTCCAATGAATTAAAACACCGGCTCGCTCAGCGCAGCCAGGACCGCTGCCGATGCTTTTTCAACGTCGGCATGCAGCGAATTCCCATGAGCGTCCATGGTCACGATTGC
>JBGAPB010000185.1:0-11919 GCA_044221525.1 Blastocatellia bacterium
CCTGACCGGAAACCCGGTTTACAACTGAAAAGTTTACGACCAGGCCTCGCGTTGATTCTGACGCGAGGCTTTTGCTTTGCTGACCCAGTCAGTACCGCGAGCGGTAACGAGCGCAACACCTGCCCGCTCCCTACCGGTCGCGGTACTGACTCCGATGAGTCACTATGAACAACTTTAGAGAATTTATTCAGGAAGACCGTGTTCGAGTTTTCGACGGCGCAATGGGCACGATGATTTACAGCAAAGGCGTGTACATCAATCGCTGTTACGACGAACTGAATCTTTCAACTCCCGATCTGATACTGGACATTCACCGCGAATACATCAAAGCCGGAGCCGAAATCATTGAGACGAACACTTACGGCGCGTCTCGGTTGAAACTGGCGGCTCAAGGGCTGGACGACAGACTGCGGGAGATAAACATTCTGGCAGCGCAAATCGCCCGCGAAGCGATCAAGACCGCTAAACACGATGCCTTTGTCGCCGGAGCGATTTCCCCGCTGGGCGTTCGCATCGAGCCTTACGGACCGACTTCCATGGACGAAGCCAAGGAGTTGTTCAAGGAACAAGTCGCGGCTTTGCTGGAAGGCGGGGTTGATTGTTTCGTGCTGGAAACTTTCCACGACCTGGCCGAAATGCATCAGGCAATTCGAGCCGTGCGCGAATTGACAGATCACGTCATCTTCGCGCAGATGACGATAAACGAGCAGTACGAAACAGCTTATGGAACTTCGGCAGAAACAATCACGGAACGATTAAATCAATGGCTGGATAAAGATGGCGCGGATGTCATCGGCCTGAACTGCGCGGTCGGCCCGCAAATCATTCTGGAAGCCATCGAAAAGATGCGCGAACACACCACTCGTCGTCTTTCCGCTCAACCCAACGCCGGTTTACCGCGCGAAGTCGGCGGACGAAAGATGTATCTGGCTTCGCCGGAATATGTGGCCACTTACGCCAAACGACTGATTACTTCCGGCGCAAAATTCATTGGTGGTTGTTGTGGAACTACACCGGATCATATCAAGCTGATAGTTGACGCCGTCAGAGCCGCCAGCCCAGGTCGTCGCAACATCAGCCCAATCACCATCGAAGAACACTCCGCCGGAGTCGAACCAGTTCCGCTAGCTGAACGCTCGCGCTTCGGCAACAAACTGGCCAACGGCCAATTCGTCACCAGCGTAGAAATCGTTCCGCCCAAAGGTTGCGATCCGACCGCTATGCTGAAAGGCGTTCGCAGTTTGAAAGAAGCCGGAGTTGACGCGGTCAACGTTCCGGATGGGCCGCGCGCTCAATCGAGAATGGGAGCTTTGGCGGTTTCGCTGATTATCGAACAGCAAGTCGGCATGGAAGCCGTCACGCATTACTGTTGCAGAGATCGCAACCTGCTGGGAATGCTTTCTGATTTGCTGGGAGCGGCGGGGCTGGGTTTGCGTAACTTCCTGATTATCACAGGCGATCCGCCGAAGATGGGGCCGTATCCGAACGCCACAGCCGTTTTCGACATTGACGCCATCGGTCTGACGAACATGGTCAACCGGCTGAATCACGGACTTGATCCGGGCGGCAATCCAATCGGTCAGCCTACAAAATTTGTCATTGGAGTAGGAGTCAATCCCGGAGCAATTGACCTGGATCACGAAATTCGCCGCTTTGAATGGAAGGTCGAAGCCGGAGCCGAATACGCCATCACTCAGCCGGTTTTCGACGTGAAGCAGTTGAAAGACTTCTTGAAGCGAATCGAACACTGCCGCATACCGATTGTTCCAGGCATCTGGCCTCTGACCAGTTTCCGCAACGCCGAATTTTTGAACAACGAAGTTCCTGGTGTTAGCGTTCCCCAGGAAATTTTGGACAGAATGCGAAAGGCCGAAGACGGAGCTGCCGCCTTGAAAGAAGGCGTTAAGATCGCTCAGGAAATGCTGTTGGAGGTTCGTGAATATGTTCAGGGCGTACAGGTCTCAGCGCCTTTCGGCAAGATTCCCCACGCGCTGGAAGTGTTTGAAGTCTTGTGAAACTCTGAAAAAACTCTTCCTCAACTTCAATACTTGAGAGCCTGAAGATACTTCAGGCTCTCCCCAATTCCCTGCCAGACGGCTGTGGTTTCGTCTTCGATGATGTACCACTTGACGCCTTCTTTTTCCGAAGCCTTAAGCACTTCCGGCCAGTTGATTTTTCCCTGTCCCATTGGCGTCGCGTCCTTTTCCCTAAAAGCTCCGGAGTTGTCGCCAACCACATCTTTGCGAATGTCTTTCAGGTGCAGAGACGAAAACCGCCCCGGATATTTTTGCATCAGCTTGACAGGGTCTTGGCCGGGAAAGGCCACGTGGTAGGTGTCCAGTTGCATGCTGACAAACTTCGGATTGGTCTTTTCCATCAACAGATCGAACAAGGTCCCTGTGCCGCCTTCATTCGGGACAAACTCATAACCGTGAATGTGATAGAAAAACCGCAAGCCATTGGCCGCCAGCTTTTCGCCCGCTCGGTTGAAAATTTCAATCGTTTGCAGGCAGTCCGACTTGGTAAACGGAGATTTGATCCACGGCACGCCGACTTCCTGAACGCCCAGAATCTTGGCGTCACGAATCACTTCGTCAATTTTGTCGCGAGCAGTTTTCAGTTCGATGTGCATGCTGACGGCTTTCAAGCCTGCCTTGTCTAGTTCCGCGCGAAACTGTTTGGCGGTCATTCCGTAATACCCGGCCAGCTCGACATTCGTGAAGCCAAGCTCTCGCACACGTTTCAGTGTGCCTGGAACATCTTTCTTGAAATCATTGCGAAAGCTCCACAGTTGGACGGCCATTGCTCCTTTGAAGGATTCGGCGGAGACCGGGCGAATTGATTCGGCAAACCCCGGATTCAGAGTTAAAGCCAGAAAAACAATCAAAACGACTTTTTTAAGATTCATTGAGCCTCCTGTTTGGCAAGCAAGACTTTCCCGCCCTTCATCATTTCGGCATATTCCGGCGGAAAGGCTTTTGCGCGTCCCTCGCCGTTCATAACGATGTGATGAGTTTCGCCTTCGGCCAGCAAGGCTTCGTCGCCGACGCGGCGAACTTCGTAAGCGAACTTGATCGCGCGGCTGCGAAGCTCTGTGACTTTTGACCGTATGATGATTTCGTCGTCGTATTTGGCCGGAACTCGATACTTGACGCGGCATTCGGTGACCGGCAGAAAGGCGTCGGCTTCGGTTTCCATCTCGCGATAATTGAAACCGTAATCGCGACAAAGCTCCACACGCCCGACTTCAAACCAAACCAGATAGTTCGAGTGATAGACGACTCCGGCCTTATCGGTTTCGGCGTATCTGACGCGCAATCGGGTTTCGCTCCAATCGTGAATTTCAATGCTCATTGCCAAATGGTTTCCTTTTTGAATTGATCTGACCGAATGGTACATTGCCGCTCGTTCCAACGTTTAAGCCAAGTTGTTTACCGTGAAAGGATAAAGCATGTCAAAAAGAAATCTTGTTGCCTGGTGTTTATCGCTGTTGGCGCTTTCAAGCATCAATCTTGTCGCTCAGCAGCCAGCCAGAAAACCGATTGAGCCTGGCATTTCCGCAGCCGATCCGGCCAAAATCTCCAAAGTCATAGAGACGACCAGCCAATTGCTGGAAGAAGTCAGCAAGATGCGCGGACTGAAAATCCTTTCGCCGGTGAAAAGCGGAGCGAAATCGCGCACAGAAATCGAGCAGGAAATCATTCGCGGCTTTGAGGAAGAAAGCACGCCAGAAGAAATCGAAGTAGCGAACAAAACATTGATCGCTTACGGCCTGGTTCCAAAGGATTTCCGCTACCGCGAATTTATGATCCAGTTGATGACCGAACAGGTCGCAGGCTTTTATCGCCCAAAAACCAAAGAGCTTTTTCTGGCCGATTGGAACGACCTGGAACAGCAAAAACCTGTCATGGTTCACGAGCTTCAACACGCGCTTCAGGATCAGCATTTCAATTTGATGCGGTTTGATAAGTGGCCGAATGGTGACGGCGACCGCGAAACAGCCATTCACGCTTTGATCGAAGGCGACGCCACTGCGTTGATGTACAACTACCAACTGAAACCTATGGGCGGCGACATTACCAAACTGCCCAGCATCGCCGCTTTTGCCGACCAACCGGTTCCGCAATCCGAGCGCGAAAAACAAAAGGTGTATCTTTCGGCTCCGGCGGTTCTGAGGGAATCTCTGGTCTTTTCCTATATTTACGGCGCAGCTTTCGTTCAGGAGCTGCTGAAAAAACGCGGCTGGGCAGGAGTTTCTCAGGCCTTCACCGACCTGCCGCAATCCACCGAACAGATTCTGCACATAGACAAATACCTGGCCAATGAAATGCCGGTAAAAGTTGAGTTGCCGGATGTTTCCAAACTGATTGGCGACTCCTGGCGGCGACTGGATGCGGACGTGAATGGCGAGTTCGGCTACACGCTGATTATGTCGGAGTTTATCGGCAAGAAAGAAGCTCGCGCGGCTGCGGCTGGCTGGGGCGGAGACCAATCCGTGCTGTATGAAAACTCAAAAACCGGCCAGTTGATGCTGACTCATTTGAGCAAGTGGGACACTGAAAAAGACGCCGCTGAATTTTTGCGAGCTTACACTCAACGAACTACCAAAAGGTATCCGACAGCCAAACCTCTGGCGACAAAGTCCGAAGACGAGCGAGCCTTTCAAACTCCGGACGGCGAAGTTTTGATTCAACTGCGCGGCCAATCGGTTTTGGTGATCGAAAATTTGCCGATGGATAGCCAGACAGAACCCACGAAACTTGTTGACGCTCTTTGGAAAGACAAGAGGTTATAATCAGCACACCAAGGAGAACTTATTATGATTTTGATGGAACGGGGAAAAA
Organism: Blastocatellia bacterium; assembly: GCA_044221525.1. Lineage (GTDB taxonomy): Bacteria > Acidobacteriota > Blastocatellia > RBC074 > RBC074 > RBC074. The sequence goes on from JBGAPB010000185.1 coordinate 4,845, forward strand.
TCGAAAATGGACAAATCGTGCTCTCGCATCCGCTAAAACTGGCCGAAGGAACAGAAGTAATAGTCCAGATCGAGCCAGAAGTTTACTCAAACGGAAATACTCAAATTGACGATCTCTTGAGCCTGCCTTTCTTTGGAATGTGGGCTGATCGCCAGGAAATGAGGGACAGTGCGTCCTGGGTTGAAAGCGAGAGGGCGAAATGGCAGGAACGATCAACAGGCCAGGGTTAATTGACACGGACATTCTGATTGACGCGACTCATAAACTGCCAGACGCAGTGGCCGTACTCGCAGAGCAATTGACAGTCGGCGGAATCAAAATCAGCATTGTGTCAGCGATGGAATTGATTCAAGGCTCGCGCAATTCATCCGAACTGAGCCAGATTAAACAATTCCTTCATCAAGTCTCAGTGATACCGATCACCGCACCAACTTCCAAAACTGCGAGAGACCTGATGGAACTATATTTTCTCAGCCACGGACTCGCAATTCCTGACGCATTGATCGCAGCAACTGCCATAGAAAACAACTTAATGCTTTACAGCAAAAACATTCGCCACTACAAAATGATTCCAAACCTTTTAGTCGTTCGTCCTTACTGAATTATGAAACGACAAGCAAAAACTGCTGAACCTAACCCAAACCGCGCCCACCTGGAATCGCTGGTCGGCGAACTTCGCGCGCTCGAAGAACGCTTGCGGCAAGGCGGCGGCGCAGACAAAATCCAGCGCCAGCACAGCCAGGGCAAGTTGACCGCCCGCGAACGCATCCAGCAACTTATTGATCCGAACACTCACTTTCAGGAAGTCGGATTGCTTATCGCTCACGACCAATACGATGGAACCGCTCCCGCCGCCGGAGTCGTCACGGGCTTTGGCGTCATAGCCGGACGCGAAGCCGTCGTTATCGCCAACGACGCCACAGTCAAGGCCGGTTCGTGGTGGCCTGAAACGATCAAGAAAATGTTGCGCGCTCAGGAAATTGCCATGCGTTGCCGAGTGCCGATTGTTTATCTGGTGGATTCCGCCGGAGTAAACCTGCCTTATCAGGATGGAGTTTTCCCCGGACAGTACGGAGCGGCAAGGATTTTCTTTTACAATTCGGTGATGCGTCGTTTCCTGAAAGTGCCTCAGATTGCAGCAGTTATGGGCCAGTGCGTGGCCGGTGGAGCTTACCTGCCTGCTTTGTCCGATGTAATTTTAATGGTCGAAGGAACTTCGTTTATGGGCTTGGGCGGGCCGAATCTGGTCAAAGGAGCCACCGGGCAGAAAGTGGACGGCGAAACTTTGGGCGGCGCGAAGATGCACAACTCGATTTCCGGCGTAGCTCATTACCGCTCAAAAAACGACGAGGAATGTTTGAAGCAGATTCGCAACCTGATCGCCGAACTTCCGCCGCCGCCAGTTTCAAAGGTCAGAACTGCCGAATCGCAGGAACCGGCTCGACCGGCGACAGAACTTTACGACATTTTACCGGCGGATCACCGAGCGACTTATGACGCGCGGGCGATGCTGGATTGTATTTTTGACGCTGGCAGCTTCGACGAATTCCAGGCCGACTTTGCCCAGGAAATGATCGTAGGCCATGCGCGCATCAGCGGAATTTCGGTCGGCGTCATCGCCAACAATCGAGGCCTGCTGCCACCACCTTCTCCTGGCAAACCTCCGCGATTCGGCGGAATCATTTATTCCGAAAGCGCGGAAAAGACCGCGTACTTCATCGAAACCTGCAATCGTCATGGAACTCCGTTGCTGTTCATTCAGGATGTTTCGGGCTTTATGGTCGGCGTAGAAGCTGAACAGTCCGGCATCATTCGCGCAGGTGCAAGGTTCGTTGAAGCGATGGCGACGGCAACCGTGCCAAAAATCGTGCTGACCATCAATCACGCCAGCGGAGCCGGTTATTACGCGATGGCCGGGCAAGGCTTTGATCCTGATTTCATCTTCACTTTGCCGAACGGGCGAATGGGAGTGATGGAGGGCGAATCGGCGGTCATGGCTTTGTTCGCATCACAGCTTGAAAAACTTAAGACCGCCGGACAAGAACCGGATGAAAATCTTCACGCCGAAATGGATCGGGTTCGCGATGAATACGAACGGCAGCTTGACGCAAAGTTTGCCGCTGCACGTGGATTTGTTGACGCGATAATCACTCCAGAAGAGGTCAGACCTGCGCTGGGATTGGCTCTGAAAACTTCGCTGAATAATCCAGGAGCACATTTAGGCTTTGGCTTATAGCACCTTGTAATTAATTGGAGCTATCTCAATGGCTCAGTTTATTTATGCTGCCAAGATACTTCTTGGCTTGTTCATTTTGATTACCATTTCATTGATGGTTTTCTCCTGGCTCTTTCCAGATGAAATAGGCGCATCCGACTATGCAATTGAAAAAGTAACACTACCGAACGGAGAAAATATCTATTTCAAGCGAGAGATTAGAGGCATCACGGGCAATTACGACGTAATTGCTGTATCAGCCAACAGCGATCCTTGTGTAAGCTGTGACAGGAAAAAGGACTACTGTGTGAACGCTATGTGGCCAGATGAAGTCAGCTACAAAGTTGAAGCAGGAACACTCCATCTTTTTGCCTCTGGCGGATTTTCTGTCCCGGAAAAATTTCCCCTACCTATCAAGATCGAGGCACACGACATTGGAGCTTCCTCTGGTAAGCAAGGGTTGAGTAGTAAAGAGAGGATTGGCATCATAAGATTGCCATTGAAGGCCGCGAGTAAATGCAGATGACGGTGGCCAAACTTGATTGAACAAAATTTGGAGGAAAACCTTGATCGAACTTTACTTGATGCGGCACGGAGTCGCTGCCGATTTGGGCGTTGGTGGAATTATCAACGACGCCGACCGCCCGTTGACGCCAGAAGGCCGAGTGAAAATGAAGCAAGCCGCCGCCGGTTTGAAGGAACTTGGATTGAAGTTCAATGTGATTTTGACCAGTCCGCTGTTGCGCTGTCGTCAAACTGCCGAAGCAGTTGCCGAAGTTCTGGAATTGCAGCATCGAGTCAAAATCATAGAATCGCTTGCCCCCGGCAAAGCCTTCGCCACCAGCGAAGGCGGTCACGCTGAAATCTTTCTGGAACTCGGCGCATTTCAATTCGACCGCGCGCTGCTGGTCGGCCATATGCCTGATATGTCCGAAATCACTTCTTACCTGCTGGCTGGTAATCGCAATCTAAACATCGAATTCAAAAAAGGCTCGTTGTGTGCTGTTGAAGTTTCCAGCCTGCCTCCGCGTGGGCCGGGATTATTACGCTGGATGTTGTCTCCTAAACAAATGCGCGCACTGAACAAAGGAAAGTAAAGGTTCAGAGTTCACGCTTCATCGTGTTGGAACCAAGACACGCTGAAGCGTGAACTCTGAACAATCTTTTGATTTTTATGAACCCTTGGCATGACGTTGATCTGGGCGATCAAGCGCCCGAAGTTTTCCGCTGTATCATCGAGATTCCGATTGGCTCGAAGGTCAAATATGAACTGGACAAAACAACCGGCTTGTTGAAAGTTGACCGAGTGCTGTTCAGTTCTGTTCATTACCCCGCCAACTATGGTTTTTTGCCGCGCACTTATTGCGACGACAACGACCCGCTGGACGTTTTGGTGCTGGGTCAGGTTGAAGTCGTTCCGCTTTGCATCCTCAGAGCCAAGGCCATAGGCGTCATGCAGATGATTGACCAGAACGAAGAGGACGACAAAATCATTGCCGTCCATGCCGACGATCCCGAATACCGCGATTATAAAGACATCTCCGAATTGCCGGAGTATCGGCTGAAATCCGTCCGGAGATTTTTTGAAGATTACAAAGCGCTGGAAAACAAGCAGGTCAAAGTCGAACGCTTCATGGGACGTTTCGACGCCATCAACATCATCGAACGCAGCATCAAACTCTATGAAGACATGAAGCCCAAGCTGATCCGGGAAAGTGTCTATTAAATCTTGAGTTTACCGCCTGAAACTGTTGAGGCTTCGTTTTCAATTTCCGGCTCAATTGTTATGATGCCCGCCTTCCTGACCGCAATTTTCTAAAAAGGCAAAACACGAATGTCGAACACGAATTTCCCGGCAAATTTTTTGGTGACGGGCGCTCATGGTTTTATAGGCGCCTGGGTGGTCAAACGATTGCTGGCCGAAGGTCATAACGTAATCATTTTCGATCTGAACTCGAACCCGCAACGGCTGAAGCAAATTATGAGCGATGACGAAATCGCCAGAGCCAAAGTCATCGAAGCAGACATCACCGACGGCAATGCGGTTTCCCAGGCTGTCGAGCAAAACGAAATCAATCACGTCATTCATCTGGCCGGTTTGCAGGTTCCGGTTTGCCGCGCCAACACACGGCTGGGCGCGATGGTCAACGTCATCGGCACAATCAACGTTTTTGAAGCCGCAAAGAACTCCAATGGGCGAATCAAACAAGTCGTTTACGCCAGTTCCGCCGCCGTTTTCGGTGAACCTGAAGACGGCCAACCGGTCAACGAAGGCAAGGCAGGCAAAATGACCACGCATTACGGCGCGTTCAAACAATGCAACGAAGACAACGCGCGAGTTTATTTTCTGGACAACGGCATCAGCAGTGTTGGCTTGCGTCCGCTGACGGTTTACGGCCCAGGGCGAGATTTCGGAATGACTTCCGACCCGACCAAAGCCATGAAAGCCGCAGTAGTTGGCCGCCCATTCCACATTCGTTTTGGCGGAGAAACCGATTTCCTTTATGCCGCCGATTGCGCCGATGCATTTATCCGTTCGGCAACGGCTGAACTGAATGGCGCGCACGTTTTCAACCTTCACGGCGAAACAGTTCCTGTCACCGCCGTGGTCGAAGAAATCGAAAAACTGATCCCGTCGGCTAAAGGTTCCATCACGGTGGCCGAAGCAGGGATGAACATGCCTTCGGCGCTGGATGATTCGGCAATTGCCGCCGCGCTCGGAAAAATGCCGCATACTCCGCTGGCGCAAGGCGTCAGTGAAACCATCGAGCGGTTTCAATTGTTGAAAAACGAAAACCGGCTGGACATTGCCGACCTGGATCAATAACTCAATGAGCAATACGACCATGAAAGCTTTAGCTCTTACTGCTCCGCACAAACTGGAGGTCCGCGAAATCCCAACGCCTGCTCCGCAGCCCAATGAAGTGCTGCTCCGGGTTGGTGCGGTCGGGTTATGCGGAACGGATTTCCACATCTACGAAGGTCACGCCAACTATCGCTATGACAAAACGGGAAGGCTGGTTCCGCCCGAAGAAGAACCGTTGATCCTGGGTCACGAGTTTTGCGGTATCGTTGAAGAGGTAGGCAGCGCCGTCAAAGATGTTACCGCAGGCGACTGGGTTGTGGTGGATCAAGGCTGGAACTGCATGAGTCACCGTTCACCGGAACTTTGCGAATACTGTGCGACCGGCGACACGCATCAATGCGCGCATTACGCCGAACATGGCATCACAGGTTTGCAAGGCGCGCTGGCCGAATTCATCTCGGTTCCGGCCATCAACACCGTCCGCATTGAGAGCGAATTGCCAATGCAACAGGCCGCGTTGACCGAACCGCTGAGTTGCATCACGCACTCGATGGGTACGGTTTTGAAAGCTCCCTCTCGCTATCAGTTCAACGGCGAAAAGTCCGCCGAACGCCCGATCAAATCCGTGCTGGTTTGCGGAGCCGGCCCTGCCGGATTGTTGTTCACACAGTATTTGCGAAACGTCATTGGCTTTGATGGATTGCTGATCGTCACCGAACCCAGCGAAAAGCGTCGCCGCCTGGCCGAAGAATACGGCGCAACCGGAATTGATCCGACAACCACCAACCTGATCGAAGCCGTCAATGATTTGACCAAAGGCGAACGCATCAATCTGCTGATCGAATCCGCCGGCATTGCTCCGCTGTACAAACAGATTCCAAGTTTGATTCGCAAACAGGCGACGTTGTTGATGTATGGTCACGGCCACCACGGAGTTGATCTGGGAGTCATGAACAACATCCAGTTTATGGAACCGACGCTGATTACTCCGACCGGCGCATCGGGCGGATTTGATTCCGACGGCAGACCCAGCGTTTATCGCCAATCGCTGGAACTAATTGCCTCTGGCAAAATCAACGTCTCGAAATTCATCACGCATCATTACCATTCGCTGGCCGATGTTCCCGCCGGATTCGCGCAGGATCATTTCGGAGCCGATTTCATCAAAGGAGTTGCGGTTTTCAGCTAACACCATGAACAAAACTAAACTGACCCTCTTCGTTGCCCTTTCACTTTTCGTCACTGTCGCCTTCACTGCTTGCAACAAAGGCGCGAATAACAAAACTCCCGGCCAGAAAACGATCGCCGTCATCCCAAAAGGCGTTTCGCACTTTTTCTGGCAGAGCGTCAAAGCCGGAGCCGATGCCGCCGGAAAAGACCTGAACGCTGAAATCATCTGGAAAGGCCCGGCCCTGGAAACAGACATTTCCGGCCAGATCAACATTGTCGAAGACATGATCAACCGTCGAGTTGACGGCATTGTGCTGGCTCCTTCGCACGGAGATTCCCTGGTTCCGATTGCCGAACGCGCTCAGCGTGAAAACATTCCGGTGACGATCTTCGATTCGGGCATTGGGACGGAAAAATATGTTTCTTATGTTGCCACCGACAATCGTCAGGGCGGAGTCGTCGCGGCCAAACGAATGGGTGAAAAGCTGGGAGGCAAAGGCAAGGTCGCGATACTCGGCGTCAAGAAAGGCTCGATTTCCACAGACGAACGCGAAGAAGGTTTCCGCGACACCATCCTGAAAGAATTCCCTGGCATTAACCTGATCCCGGTCATTTTTTATGGTGAATCCGTCGCCACCAAATCGCTTTCAGTCGCCGAAGATATTCTGACCGCCAATCCTGACCTGGCCGGAATCTTCGCGTCGAATGAAACCTCGACGGTCGGATCAGTAAACGCCATTCGCCAGCGCAATCTGGCGGGCAAAGTTGTTCTGGTCGGATTCGACGCCAGCCCCGATCTGGTGCGCGCCGTCAAAGAAGGCGGTATTGATTCGCTGGTGCTGCAAGACCCGTTCAAGATGGGTTACGAAGGCGTCAAAACCATC
>JBGAPB010000186.1:0-11890 GCA_044221525.1 Blastocatellia bacterium
GGTTTTGTCTTCAATCATCACGCCTTCGCAATCGCCCATGTTGCTTGGACGTTCAGTGAACTTGTGACCCATCGAGGTCAGTTTTTGCATTGTGTCGGGAGATATGCCGAAAGGTTCCCAACGGATCTCATCCGGCATCCATTGGTGATGGAAACGCGGCCAGTCAATTGCTTGCTGAATGTTCATGCCATGGTCAATGACGTTGATGATGGATTGTGTGACTGTGTTGATAATCGTCGGCCCGCCTGGACTGCCCAACGCGAACCAGAACTTGCCGTCCTTCAAAACAATCGTCGGAGTCATCGAAGACAGCGGGCGTTTGCCTGCGGCGACAGCGTTGGCTTCGCCCTGAATCAAACCGTACATATTCGGCTTGCCGGGTTCGGGAGCCAGATCGTCCATTTCGTTGTTGAGCAAAAAGCCTGCGCCTTCAACCGTCACGTGAGAGCCGTAACCGCCGTTCAAGGTGTAAGTGTTTGTGACGACGTTACCGTCTTTGTCCACCACGGTGAAGTGCGTGGTCTGTTCGGATTCATACGGAGCCGGGTTGCCGTGTTTGATCTGTTCGGAAGTCGAAGCCTTGTTTGGGTCAATAGTTGCAGCGAGTTTGTCGGCGTAAGTGTGCGAAGTCAGACCGGCGACGGGAACTTTGACAAAGCCCGGATCGCCAAGAAACTCCGCGCGGTCGGCAAAGGCTCGACGCATGGCTTCGACCAGGACGTGTATGGATTGAGCAGAACCAGCTCCCATTTTTTTCAGGTCGTACCGTTCCAGGATATTCAGCATTTCGAGCATCGCAATACCGCCCGACGACGGCGGAGGCATGGTGATGATTTCGTGGCCGCGATACTTGCCGCGCAATGGAGTCCGCTCAACGGGTTTGTAGTTTTTCAAATCCTGCACGGTCATCCACAAATCGCCTTTACCGGTTTTGGCGTTGTGGCGTTTCATGCTGTCTTCGATCAGTTGAGCGGTTTTGCCTTCGTAAAATTCTTTCGGGCCGTTTTTGATCAGCCGGTCGAATGTCGCCGCCAAATCAGGCTGTTTGAAGATTTCATCGGTTTCGTAATGCTTGCCGCCGCGCAAAAAGACTCGGTTGGATTCAGGGTTGCGCGCCAGATTTTTGCTGCCGCCTCTTAAACTTTGCTCAAGCTGATACCAGACAGGGAAACCGTCCGCCGCCAGTTTGCGCGCCGGTTCGACTACGTCTGCCCATTTCATCGTCCCGTATTTTTCCAGCGCGTAAGCCATCCCCGCGACGGTTCCCGGAACGCCCGCAGCCATGTGGCCAAAGGTCGAAGACTCTTTGATGTATTCGCCTTTTTCGTTCAGGTACACGTTTCGATAAGCCGCCGCCGGAGCCATTTCTCGGTAATCAACCGTCGTCGCCGTTCCGTCGGCTTTGCGTATGACCATAAAGCCTCCGCCGCCGATGTTGCCCGCCGTTGGCCAGACAACAGCCAGCGCCAGTCCAACCGCGACCGCTGCGTCAACGGCATTGCCGCCGCGCTTCATCACGTCAACTCCAACTTGCGAAGCGATCTCGCTGACGGATGAAACCATTCCGTGCCTGCCTCGAACCGGCGGGCGCGAAGCCGCTTCGGAAACAGGAGTTATGTCTGGAATCAGAACCGGTTTGATTGATGGCGGCGCTGCAATTAGCGAAAGCAACAAGACCAAACTAAGCAGCAGTGAGAATGTTTTACGGGTTTTCATACGTGTCCTTTTCGATTGATCCGGAGTTGAGACGAGTCAGTGTTTGCCATTGTGATTGCTGATGTGGTTTTCGACGACGTTGATGAGGATGTTTAGCCGCTCATTGGTTTCCGCGTTGGATTCTCTCATCACTTTTTCGGTTTGCTTTTGGGCTTTTATCAGTTCGCCGAGCGCCTCAAATGTTTTCACGCTTGCGTCGGTCAGTTGCTCTATCAATTCCTGATGCACGGCCTGCACAGCGTCAATTTCTTTCATTCGTTGTTCATGCGATTCTTTCATCCGTTCCAGGTCAACTGAGAATTTCGCCTGTTGTTCGACGATGAAGTTCATCGCATTTTCCATCTGTTCTGGTGTCATAAATTCCTCCGAAAATTCATTCAGGGGTGGCTGATTTGTGGCGCGGATTGTAGTGGCAGAGGCAGGCGGCGTCAATTTTCAGCCATCAACTTCTGCCATCGATTTTCGGCCTTAATTTTCGGAAGGATAGAGTCGCAAAAAGAACTGTTCGATCTGGCCCGCAACATCGCGTCCACCTTCCAGCAGGTCAGTGATTTGTGCGCGGCAATCTTCGGCAAATTCGCGGTCGCTGATGTTCATTACGCTGGGCAGGACGTTGTAAGCCGCTCCGCGAATGGCAGTTACAGCCAGTTGCGCGCTCAATGCAAGGTCTGAAAAACCTCCGGCGTTGCCCATTTCATAAAGCTCGGTCAGGATTTCCAGCACCTGCATTGAGCTTTCAGCAATTCGCAGAGGCACGGCAACGGCATTCTTGGTCGCCTGTTCGATGGCCATCGAGCGCGACAATTTTTCAGCATCACTTTCGCGCGGCAGAGCCATGGCGTCCAAGACACGTTCGCGGCCTTCGACTTCTTCTTTCATTGCCAACTGCAAGTCATCGCTCAATTGCTCCAGCCGATCCAGCATATTTTGGACTTCGTCTCGAACTGAAGGTTTGTGGCTGGCAGTCAAATTGCCGACTGTCGCCGCCAGTTGGGTCGCCAGCATCCCGGAATAAGCCGCTATGCTGCCGCTTTCCGGCGTCAGGCTTCCGGCGGCGATTCCTCCGGTGGCAATTACGCGAGCTTCAGCAGAGTTGGTCTGCTGATCGGCGGTTTGAACTGGCTGAGTTTGAAGGTCTGATTCAGGCAGGTCGAAATCTTCGATTGCAGCGTCGTCTTTCAAACCAGCACCGATTTCGGGGAAGCTTTCAGCCAGGGCTGCATGCAGCCGATTTTCCAAAACCAAGTCTTCGTTGAAGTTTTCGATTTGCAGGTAAAACTCGCCGCAGGCATTAAGCGCGGCTTGAGGAATCAAGCCTATGATTTCGCTGCTGGCGATGGCCACGCCGTAACGCTCGGCTTCGCGTTTGACCAGATCGAAGGCGCGGAAAATCGGTGTTGCTTCGTAATTCACCAAGTTCATCGAAACCTGGGCTTGATGGCGATTTTTCAACTGCATTCCCAGGGCTTTGACGTTTTGCAAACCGCCGCTGCTGCCGCGCACGGCTTTGGCGATTTTCTTGGCGATGGCCAAATCTTCGGTTGCCAGGTTGATGTTGAACGCAATCAGCGGATTGCGAGCGCCAACTGCCATGGCTCCGGCAGTCGGGTGAATCTGCCTGGGGCCAAAATCCGGTTTGCGGTCGGGGTGGAAAAGAATCTCTTCGCGTATGGCTTCGAACTCGCCGCGCCGGACGTTGGCCAGGTCAACCCGATCCAACCGCGTCGCAGCTTGTTCGTAAAGAAAGACCGGAATGCCAAGTTCTTCGGCAATGCGCGCTCCGGCTTTTCTGGCCAGATCAACGCATTCTTCCATTGTCACGTTTTTGATCGGAACGAACGGCAACACGTCCAGAGCGCCCATTCGCGGGTGTTCGCCGTCATGCTGGTTCAGGTCAATCAGCTCGACCGCAGTCGCCGCCGCACGAATCGCAGCCAGCAAAACGCCTTCGGGCTCGCCAGCAAAAGTGATGACCGAACGGTTGTGATCGGCGTCCATCGTTCGGTCGAGCACGGCCACACCATCAACCGAAGTGATGGCCGCCGCGATCAACGCGATCTTTTGCGCGTCGCGGCCTTCGCTGAAATTTGGAATGCACTCGACGATTTTTCTCATAAGGCTGAATCGTCATGTGGAGTGCAACGCCTTGTCGAAGGCGAAGCACTCCAAAGATTTACCGCTCCACTTTGCTCGCTCCTGAAGCTGACGCCGGAGCAGGCGCTTTCTTCAGGTATTTGTCGTACCAGCCCAGATAACGTTCGTAACGGTCTCTAACGTAACTTGGTCTCTGAATGCCGTGAAACTCGTTCGGATAAATCACCAGTTGAGTCTCAACGCCCAAGCTTCGCAAAGCTTGATACATCTGCTCGCTGCCTGAAACCGGCACATTGAAATCTTTTTCGCCGCACAAAAACAGCGTAGGCGTTTTGATTCGGTCGGCGTGAAGGAAGGGGTATGACAGTTTTTGGTATGTCTCCCAGGATTTGGGGTTCCAGGGTGGGCCGATTTCGTTGTCGTACTGAATGATGTAATGGTCAACGCCGTAATACGAAACAGTGAAAGCAGTGCCCGCGCCGCTGATTGCCGCCTTAAAGCGATTGTCGCTGGCAATCAGGTAATCGGTCAGGATGCCGCCATAACTCCAGCCGCCAACGCCAAGTTTTTCAGGATCGGCTACGCCCATTTTGACGACTTGATCCACAGCGGCGTGCAAGTCTTCGACTTCGTAATGTCCCCAGTCGGCGAAAATCGCGCGCGAAAACTTCTGGCCTCGGCCTGAACTGCCGCGATAATTCACGGCCAGCACGGCGTAACCATTCGCCGCGAACAACTGCCGTTCAAAGCTGAACGAATGTTGATCCTGTCCGTTCGGTCCGCCGTGAATCCTCAGCAGCATCGGAACTTTGGTACCTTTGACGTAGCCAACCGGATAAGTCAGCAAGCCGTAAACGTCCGTGCCGTCTTTGCTTTTGCAGGCGATTTCTTCGGTTTGGCCAAGATCGAGTTCGGCAAACAGCGCGTCATTCAAGTGAGTAATCTGACGCAGCTTTCCATTTTCCACCGCATTGATTTCAGTGTATTTGGAATTACCGCCAGAAAGTGCGATGGTGTGGTTCGATTCCGTAGTCCAGCTTGAAACGACAATCGGCGGATTCATCAACCGGTCTACTTTGCCGCTGGCCAGTGTGACTTGGGCGGGGTAAACGGAGCGATTGTCGGTCACGGAAAACAGAATCGCTTTGCCGTCAGCGCTGAAGCTGGGCGAAGAAATTCCGCGATCCAGGGCCTCCACGCTCGGCAATCGTTTCGGAGCGGCGCTGCCATCGCTGGCAACAATCGCCAGATGATCCATGCTGTAAGCGTTCCATTTCTTTTCATCGCTTTCCGTGAAGGTGATCCATTTGCCGTCGGGGCTCCATTCAAAGCGTCCGCGTCCGACTCGGTTGGCTGGCGTAGTAAGCAGCTTTTCAGTCGCGCTTGCTTTGGCTTCGGCCACGAACAACTGGCCGTCCGGTTCACGATCCGGGTCGGGAGCATGATTGCTGAAAAAAGCGATGCGTGATCCATCCGGCGACCACGAAGGCCCTGATTCATCGGATTTGCTGGAGGTCAGCCGTTCGAGTTTTTTGGTTTCAATGTCGAAGAGGTAAATATAACTATGCCGCCCGGAGGTCAGATAACCCTGAATGTCCTGTTTGAATTTGTATCTGTCGAGCACGATTGGCTTCGGAGGTTTTGGCTTTCCGCCAGCTTCCGCTGCTGCCGCGTTGGCTTCAGCTTCTGGATCAGGATCGCCAATTACCAACGCCAGTCGTTTGGAATCCGGCGACCATTCATAACCCTGCAAACGGCCTTTGACATCGGTCAACTGAACGGCCTCGCCGCCGCTGCGATCAAGCAGCCAAACCTGACTGCCTTTGGCCGGGCCTTTGCGCGAGGAAGTGAAGGCTAGATATTTCCCGTCGGGAGAAAAACGCGGCGAAGATTCGCTTTCCTGCCCGGAGGTGATTTGGCGTTCGCCTTTGCCGTCGTAACCGACCATCCAAATATGCGCGGAGCTTTTGTCTTCTTTGGCGTCAACTTGCGAAACGACGAAGGCGACAGTCTGGCCGTCCGGCGATAGTTGCGGATCGCGAACTTCGCGCAATCGCGGAATGTCGTCCAGCTTGATTGGGCGTTTGGCTGTCTGGGCAGTTAGCGCAATTGTTAAGGCTAACAGGACGAATAAAACCTGAGATAACTTTCTTGTGAACATAATGATTTCTTGCTCGCCTCCTGATGTAAGTCGAATTTGGAACGTCATTTTCAACGATGAACTCTGATTCGTGATTTTTGAAGGTATTGTGTCCTCATCGCAAATGCTCTGACAAACAACACCGCCATGCTGGCCAGCCAAAGGTAAAATCCAACCCGTAGCCGCACCAATGACGTAGTGTTGACCTTACTTTCGTCCGCAGGGAGTGGGATAGCAAAAAGCAGGACTGTGTTGAGTGCAAAAAGCAGCGCCAGCCCCAGTGAAATCAAAGCCACGTTCCACTTTCGGAACGCGAAGGCCACCGCTCCAATCAACCACAATGGATTAGCGAACCAGGCGAATTGACCAGCCAAAGGCCCCATCCATCCAAGCAACATAATTCTCAGGCCGTACCAGACGGGGTCACTTTTCTGCGACATTTCCAGGCATGGCGCTGCACAAGCCATGACGAACAAAAACAGGCTGATGCCAATGAAAAGATGGTTGCGACCAGATTCAGCGGTTGCGCCTTGAGTCATATCAGGCCATGGCATTTGTGCGTGGGGAGCGGATTGAACTTGAATGTAATCAATTGATTCACGCCAAGTCGCAAAGTCGCAACGAAGGGAAAGAATAATTTCTTTGCGTCTTTGCGGCTTGGCGTGAGATTGCAGGTTTTTACTACTTCAGTCCGGCCAACAATCCTTTGGTGTAACCGAGCGATTCGGTCAAGCCAGCCAGCGGGTCTTTGCCATCTTTTTCATATTCGAACCCGGCCAATCCCTGATAGTTGATCTTGAGCAGCGCAGACAAGATCGCTTTCAGGTTCAGGATGCCGCGTCCGGCCTCAATTGGTGTGTTGCGGTTGCCGAGCGCGGAGATGTCTTTCAAGTGCAGGTCGTAAAGCCTCTCTTTGCATTTGACGATTGCTTCAGCCGGGTCAACTCCCGCGCGCGCAGTGTGGCCAACGTCAATGCACAGCCCGATGCGCTTATCGAATTTTTCAACGGCCTTCCACACATCGTAAGGAGATGGGAAGAATCCCTTGTCCTCGGGGCCGTGATTATGAATTGCCAGTTTGATGTCGAACTCTTTGACCATCTTGTCCAGAATGGGAATGGCGTCCTGGCTGGGGGCGCAGACAATCGTAGTCACGCCGACGTCTTTGGCGAATTCAAACGCTCTGCGAATGTCGGCTTCGCCTGAGCGCATTGAAACATTACCCACGCTCATGGGAACCATCCCAGCATCGCGGAACATCTTAGCCCGCGTTTTGCGCTCTTCGGGCGTGTGCGAAAGATCAATGTGGTTTTTAACGTTCTTGATAGAGATGTACTTAACGCCAGCGCGCTGCAATCCTTTGATCGTTTCTTCGATCGGCCATTCGCGGAATGTGTAAGTTGCCACGCCGATTTTCAGTCCGTGCCAGCGGTCGGCTTCTTCAGTTGTGCGGACGGCGGAAAGCCCTTCCAGCTTGGCAAGGGGCAAAGCCGCAGCAGTTAGAGCGCTAGCCTTGAGCAGGTCACGTCGAGAAAAGGTATTCATTGTTGAGTCTCCAAGTTTTAAGATTGAATTAGTTGACGGTGTGCGGTGAAAGCGGACTTCAAATCACGCACAATTTGGTCGTGCAAAGCCTGCATATGTGCATACAGCGGAACGTGTTGTTTGGTTTCAGGCTTTACGCGTGTGGATTCATCAAGCGCAATGTAACGAGCGCAAAGGTCTTCGATGCTAACAGGCTGACCTTGCTGTTTTTGATACGCCCAGATGGCTTGAACCGCTGCGCCGACTGCTGCGCCTTCCTCACTGGCGACACAGACGACTTCTGCGTTGAAAATATCGGCCAGGATTTGTCGCCAGACTGCGCTTTTCGCTCCGCCGCCAGTGGCGCGAATTTCTGTAGGATTGATGCCCAGTTCGCGCAGTCGGTTCAATCCGTAATTCAAACCCAGCGTAGTTCCTTCCATCGCGGCGCGCGCAAAGTGAGCCACTGAAAAAGTCTTGTCTCGCAAGCCGAAATAAACTCCTGTCGCGTCCGGCGAATTCGGCGTGCGTTCGCCTTCAAAGAAGGGAATCAGCATCAATCCATCGTTGCCTGCCGGAACCGAAGCGGCGGCTTTTGAAAGATCTTCGTGCGACAGGTTGAATCGTTCACGAACCATCTCCGTCGCCACTGTCACGTTCATTGTGCAAACCAGCGGCAGCCATTGACCGGTCGAATCACAGAACGCCGCGATCTCGCCTTGCGGGTCAACCACCGGATGCGCTGAACAGGCGTAAATCGTCCCCGAAGTACCGAGGCTGATAGTGACGACGCCCGGCGCGACGTTGCCCGTGCCGATTGCGCCCATCATATTGTCGCCACCGCCGCTGCTAACGATGACGTTTGGCGACAGACCGAAATCCGCCGCGAGTTCCGCCCGCAACGTGCCCGCAATGTCATCCGATGCAATCAAAGCAGGCAACATCGCCTTCACGCGCGGGTCAATCGCATTGATCGCCGCGTCTGACCACGCACGCGCACGCACGTCCAGCAACGCCGTGCCCGAAGCGTCACCGCATTCCATTGTCTTGCGGCCAGTCAGCCAAAAGTTAATGTAATCGTGAGGCAACAACACCGAACACAGTCGAGTGAAGTTTTCCGGCTCGTGATTTTTCAGCCACAGAATTTTGGACGCAGTGAAGCCAGCCGGAACTCCGTTGCCAACCGCCGCGATGGTTTTATCCAGTCCGCCCAGCGAGCCGATGATCGCTTCGCATTCCGCGCTGGTAGCGGTATCGCACCAGAGCTTGGCGGGACGAATTACCTGATCGTTTTCGTCCAGGGCGACAAATCCGTGCTGTTGGCCGGAAACGCCGATGCCGCACACTTTTAACCGATCAACGCCGGATTGTTCCAGCACCGCTTTGATGCCGAAGCGCACAGCGTCAATCCATTCCGCCGGATGTTGTTCTTTGTGACCGGCGGGCAGTCCCTCGATCAAATCATAATGACGGCTGGCGCTGGCGATCACCTGACCGCTATCTGAGTCTAGCAAAATAGTTTTTGTGCTTTGCGTGCCGCTGTCTATCCCGATGAAATAGTTGCTCATCTGTCTTTGAGTCTCAAGTTTTGCGAATTGGATAATTGTTGCCTGATTCGGCGCGCCCATTAAACGCAATGCCTGCGTTAGAGGCAAGGGAACTGGCCCAAAATCTTGTTAGTTGAAAAGAATAGGCTCTGACACGACGAGCGTTTGCCGTGTCAGAGCCACTAATTTGCGATAGACGGCTTTGCGCTACTCCTTCACGAAGCTGTTGTGCAGTGTGCCGACGTTTTCGATCACTACGTCAAACACGTCTCCATCTTTCAATAGCACTGGCGGGGTGCGAAAAACGCCTACGCCTTCGGGAGTGCCGGTGGCGATCACGTCGCCCGGTTCCAGCGTGATGGCTTGGGTGATGTAGTGAATCAGGTAAGCCACCTTGAAGATCATCTTGTCTGTGTTCGATGACTGCATGACTTCACCGTTCAGGATACCTTCGATTTTCAGAGCCTGCGGGTCGGCGACTTCGTCTTTCGTCACCACAAACGGGCCGATGGGGCAGAAGCCGTCCAGGCCTTTGCCGCGAACCCATTGACCGTCGGCGAATTGCAAATCGCGCGCTGAAACGTCGTTCAGGCAAGAATAACCAAACACATAATCCAGCGCGTCGGCTTCGCTTACTTTGCTGGCTTTTTTGCCAATGACGACCGCGAGTTCGGCTTCAAAGTCAATTTTTTCGCTGATGGAATGCAGCGTGACTTTGGCGTTGTGCGCATTCACGGAGTTGGTGAACTTGGTGAAAATCAGCGGGGAAGATGGTGGTTCACTGCCGCCTTCGATGGCGTGGTCGTAATAGTTGCGACCGATGGCGATGACTTTGCCGGGCGTGACCGCAGGCAGGTATTCAACTGCGTCCAGCGCGTAGGCAGTCGTCGCCGCTGAGTTACTGGCCGCATGAATTGCCGCAGCGCCTTTGGCGATGAAATCTTTTGTTGTCGCGGCAATGTCAGTGATGTCAACGATCACGCCGTTATTGAGCACGCCCAGCCGGGCTTCTTCAGATGCTTTGGTTTTGAATTGTGCGATTTTCATAACTGGTAATTTGAAATTTGAGATTTGGAATTTGAGATTGATATTTACGCTTCGGCGGTTTCCACACGCCGACGTTGAAATTCGTCAAAAGTTACGGCCAGCACGATGACAGAGCCGATGACTATTTTTTGGATGAACGGAGAAATTTGCAGCAGGTTTCCGCCGTTGGCCAGCACGCCCATAATCATCGAACCAATGATTGTGCCGACGACTGTGCCTTGCCCACCGTTCAAGCTGCCGCCGCCGATGACGACTGCGGCGATGACGTTCAGTTCGTAACCTTCGCCAGCGTTCGGTTGACCGGTGACGGTTCTTGAGACGTCAATCGCCCCAGCCAGTCCGGCCAACGCGCCAAGAATTATGTAGTAAAGAATTTGATACCGAGTGACGCGAATGCCTGCGTACCGGGCAGCTTCAATATTGCTGCCCATTGCGTAACAGTAACGCCCAAGCTGGGTGCTGCTCAGAACGAAATGAACTATCAACGCAATCGCTACGACCATCAGCAGTGGGAGGGGAATTGCTCCAAGCAGGTTTTTTTCGGCCAGAAACCCGGCGGATTGCGGCAAACCCACAACGGCGTTTCCTTCGCAAAGGTATAGCGCCAGTCCACGATAAATTCCCATCGCTCCCAGCGTGACGATGAAAGCCGGAATTTTCAGAACTGAAATTGCCGCTCCATTGATCAGACCGCTTGCGGAACCAACTAGCACGCAAATCAAAAAACCTACGGCAGCAGGCAAGCCGCCTTTGACCATTGCCATTGAGCCGACAACACCAGTTAAACCGACCATCGAGCCTACTGAAAGATCAATGCCGCCAGAAACCATCACCATGGTCATGCCCATTGCCATAATGGTGATGACTGCGGTCTGCCGTGCAATCGCTGCCAAATTTCCAGCCGTAATAAATTTAGGATCCTGGCCGAGCAGGAAATACTCCGCCAACGGGATCAGGGCGCATAGAACGATCAGACTGATGAACGGCAGAAAGCGTTTAACCCACTCAGGCATATTTTCTCGTTTGTTTTGTGAATTGGTTTTACCGGAAGCGAGGCTGCAAATTAAGGCAGCAACTCGGCTTAGTCAAGAGTCACGACTTGTCAGCTTCAGGATTTAGGAAGGATAAGAATTTGGAGGCAGCGAGCCAGTCAGGCAGGAGGTGTTGAGCCAGTTTTCAATCCGCCCCTTGCCCAGTGGCAGACGGAAGATCTGGGCTCGTCTGCCTGGATTGATTCGCTGCCACAAGCTGGCACGACGAAGGGATATAAAAAAGGCCGCTTCGACACTGCAATTGCAAACCTAGTCGAAGCGGCCTTTTTAGTAAGGTTGACGGGAAATTATTGTTTTGTCAGCGTGGTCCCGTTGATCAAATTACCTGCGCGTGGAGGGAACGGCCAACCGGGAGCGAGCGGAGAACCGTTCTGACCGGAAGGATCAATTTTCGGTATCATCGTGACTTGGTCGCCAACTACCGGGCCACCGATAATCGTAACCGTGTTATTGGGGGCGATTGTGAATGCCACTCCGCTGATGACGACGCTGCCACGCTGTGCGGCTTCGTTTCTGGTCGTCGGGAACGGCCCCGTGAAGCCTTGCACGACGGCGGCTGAAAGAACTCCGGTGACGCTGTTGCCTGTGCCTGAAATCTTCTTGCTTCCGGTCGTCATTTCTCCAAAGGCATCAATCTGGAGTTCATAGCAGGCATTAACGTCCTTCGAGATGTCCTGACGAATACTGAAATTTGGTGCGACTGGGATACTGGCAGTGCCGTCCCATCTCAATATCTCTTGGCCCTCGTCGCATAGATATTCAACTGCCGA
>JBGAPB010000187.1:0-6063 GCA_044221525.1 Blastocatellia bacterium
GACAATTTGCGCGGAGCGGCTGGCCAGATGCATTTCCATGCGTCCGGCTTCGTGATTGAAAACCGCTTGATGCTGGAAATTTTTCAGGTCGAAATTCGCTCCAAGCTCGCGGTTGATTCGCGTCAGCACGTTGCGATTGAAAGCCGCCGTCACTCCCAGTGCGTCGTCGTAAGCCGGAATCAAAACATCCAGCGACTTTTTCAAATCAGCGCCGAGCAGCAATCCGTCGCCGGTTCGCAAAGTCCCTCGAATGGTTTGCAGCAGAGCCTGAGCGGCTTCCGGAGTGTAATTGCCGATGTTTGAGCCAAGGAATAATGCCAGCAAGCATTCACCTTCGTGGCGGACGATGGAATCCAGACCGCGAGTGTAATCGCCTACGTGGCCGGTAATGCACAGCCCCGCATATTCGCCAAGCAATTTTTCGGCGCTGTGTTCAAGGATCGAAGCTGAAATATCCATCGGCTGGTAATGCAGTTCCGGCTGGCGCGCCAGAATCGCTTCGATCAGCAAACGGGTTTTGACGGAACTGCCGCTGCCAAGTTCTACGACTCCGACTGGCGCGGGCAATTGCGAAACAATTTCAGTCGCGTGGCGATGAAAAATTTCCGCTTCGGCGCGCGTGGGGTAGTATTCAGGCAGCAGGCAGATCGCTTCAAACAATTGCGAACCCAGATCGTCGTAAAAATACTTCGGCGGCAGAGTCTTTGGCCTGGCCGTCAAACCGGCGCGAACGTCTTCGGCAAAAGAGCTTTGCTTGTCTTGCGGCGTTGATTGTTGAATTACTAAACGGGAGTCGTTCATGTCTTTCATAGCGGGGCAAGCTTCGCACAGGAATGCGACATTCGCCAAAAATAAATTCCCCTTGCACGCCTGCGGGGGGTGACACGCTGGAATGAAATCAAAACCAAAAGAGAGATTGGACAAATTACTGGTCGAGCGCGGGCTGGTGGAAACTCGCACCAAAGCTCAGGCGTTGATTCTGGCCGGGCAGGTGTTCAGCAATGAACAGCGGTTGGAAAAAGCCGGGCAGTTGGTCGCGGTCGAAGCTCCGTTGTCTGTTAGAGAAACGATGCCTTTTGTCAGTCGTGGAGGATTTAAGCTGGCGGCGGCGCTGGATCATTTTCAAATTGATGTGACTGGCAAAGTTTGTCTGGACATTGGGGCTTCGACTGGAGGGTTTACCGATTGTCTGCTGCAACGCGGAGCCGCCCGCGTGGTTGCTGTGGATGTTGGCCACGGTCAACTCGATTGGAAGTTGCGGCAAGACGCGCGTGTTGAAGTCCGCGAAAACATCAACGCACGGTATTTGCAGCCCGAAGATTTTGCCGAAAGATTCGATCTGGTTGTTGGCGATGTTTCTTTCATCTCATTGACAAAGATTTTGTCAGTCGTGCCTGCGCTGGTTCAGCCGTCGGCATTGGTTGTCACTTTGATTAAGCCTCAGTTTGAGGTCGGGCGGGAAGAAGTCGGCAAAGGCGGCATAGTTCGTGACGAAACGGCTCAGCAAAGAGTTGTGGCAGAAATTGTTGAATATGCCGATTCAATTGGATTGCGCTCGCGCGGAGTGATTGATTCGCCAATTTTGGGTATGGACGGCAATCGTGAATTTCTGGTTTGCTTTGAAAACCAGGGACTTCTGGGCACAGGGATTATTTCTTCGGCAGGCTGACCTGTTCGCGGTGAGTGATTTTGCCGGGTGATTGTCCGCTTGCTTTTTTGACTTCGACGCGAATTTTGACAGCGTTGCGTTTGACTGTCGGCTGGTCAACGCCAAGCAAATAGGCCGATCGAATTCGCGTCAGCATAGTGTCCAGCAGTGGTTTCACGTCGTCACTTGTGCGGCTGAAAAGCGTTAAACCGCCCGAAGCCTCGGCAATTTTTTCCAAACCGCTTTGATAAGCCAGATTCAGTGAATCGGTTCGGTAACTTAAATGCAGTATGAAAATTGGCGCGGTGAATTCGCTCAGAGCGTCAGATTGACGGCTCGTTTGTTCCTGAATTGCCCGGTCAGAAAAACGGCGGCTAAGGTCGCCCGAATCGCTGGAATTAACCACAGGATTCAGGTAATCGGCGCGGTAATTGGCAATGCCGCTGTCGGTGACGTAAAGAACTGCCGCGCGCACTCTGGCTTTTTGCGTCATTCCATCGGCTAATTTTGAAACCTGTTCCAGTGTGTCCAGTAATCCGGCTTTGCCGTTGACCTGGATGGCCTGGATTTTTTCGACTAATTGCGCGTGGTCGGCGGTCGGTTCCTGAATTACAGACAATCCATCCTGAGCCTTTAACAATCCGATCCAATAATTTTGCCCAATGGTTTTTATAGCTTCAGTCAGAGCCGTTCGTGCCTGATCCACTCGTGCCAGGTCGGCGACTGTGTCGAAAACAATCAGCAGAATTGTAGAACTACGCGGAGTCTGGAAGCTTTTGACTGGAGCCTCTTTTTCTTCAACAAAGACTTTGAACTCCTGACGATTGCCGTCCAGCCAAAACTTGCCATCGTTTTCTTCCACCCAGACTGGAATTTTCAGCAAAGTTTTTGGCGTGGTGTCGGCTTTATTTTTTTGGGCGAAGGCGGGTGTGGCAACAATCAGCAGCAAAGCAAATACAACAAATACTTTCATCAGGTGCAGCACTCCAGGGTTAAAACAGAATCCTCAATCCGAATTGCATGACTCGTCCGCCGGTTGAGCCGATGATTTTTCCGGCGTTCAGGTTCGGGCTGGATTCCGGGCCGATGCGAGTGTCGGGGTCGTTCAGGTTGGAATGGTTCAGAAAGTTAAAAGCTTCGCTGACGAATTCCAGCGAGGTATCGGCGCTCAACTCAAAGCGTTTGGTCAGCGACAAATGGTGAACGTGAGCGCCGGGGTCGCGCAGTTGCGGGTGAGTTCGCGGCCCATTGCCAAGCGTGAAATCATCCGGCTGAGCAAACGCCGCGGGGTTAAACCATTGTTCCGGCGACTGATTTTTAACGCTCGGATCAACTCCGGGAACCAGATTGACGCGCAAATTGCTGACGACTCCGCCAGTGCGATTGAACAGCGGGCGCAAACTCAACGGCTGGCCCCCACGCCAACTGCTCAATCCGCTCAGGTTCCAACCGCCCAGAGTTCGCGTGGCAAAGGCGTTTTCGGCCAAAAACCTTTTGCCTTTGCCGAATGGCAACTCAAACGTGTAACTGGCCGAAAGCGAATGCGTAACGTCTCCGGTTGAAAGCGACCATTCCGCCGCTCGATTATCCGGGTCTTGCGGAGTGCCGGACGAGTAATTGTCCAGCACTTTGGCCAATCGGTAACTGAATCTGCCATACAATCCGCCGGTCAACCGCTGGTCAATCGTCGCCGACAGCGAGTGGCTTTTGTACTCTCCCAGCGGATACATGCCACCGACATCAAAGCTGCGATATTGCGGATAAGGACGCAACGAGTTGCGAAACGCTTCGTCGTATAGCTCGTCACGGTATTTCAGATTATCCGAGGGAACCAGATTCAATCGCGCAAAACCGTCAACCAAAAGATGAGAGCCTTGAGAACCGGAATACACCACGCTGGCGGTCAACGCTCGCGGCAATTCTCGCTGAATGCTGAATGTCCATTGCTGTGTGGTAGGCAATAAACCCGAACGGTCAATGAAGTCAGGCTCTATGCCATTGACGGCGGTTGGATCAAGAAAGGGCGGGCGCGGAAAATTCGTCGGCATTCCATCACTAAGCAAAAAAGCAGGTTGTAACTGGTCGTTCGGCGAAACGAAAACCGGAGTAGCATTGAAACCTTGCGTGCCGAAATGCCGCCCGTAAAGCGGATAAGGTTCGTAACTCAAACCGTAACTGGTGCGGACAACGGTTCGTCGGTTGTTGCCCGGGTTGACAGTCAGACTGACGAAAGGTTCAACGCGAGCAGTGACCGGTTGCAAACCGCGTCCAATGCCGTCGCGTCCGGCAAAGATCAGTGCGCCTGGTTTTCCATTCGCAGGGTTCACGTGATCCAGCGAAACAGTGGATTGGCGGTTGTACTTTTCAATACGAGGCGTAGCGACTTCAAAACTGAGGCTACCGTAAAGGCTAACGCCGGGTCGCGCTCGCCATTGATCGCTGAAAGTGCTGTCGAAAAAATTGTTACTGTAAAACGACGGATGCAGAACGATGCCTTCTTCGCCGCGCGAAACCATTCCGAGCAGGAAACCGGCAAAGCTGCTGCCTGTATTGCGAACTCCTGGCAATCCGGTAATTGAATTGGTGAATGAAAACCACCCCGACGGAAACGACGGGTTCAGCGAATTGACGAAGCTGCGTCGCGCCAGCGCAGACATTTGCACAGTGTGGTTTTTGCGATTGATCGAAACAGCCGCCGAGCCGTTGTAGTTATAGCTTCGATCTCGAAATATGGCCGTCGAAGGTCCAATCGAAAGATAGCCGCTGCTGAACGTCAGGCGTGGAAAGTAACCGGCGAACAATCCTTTCAATCCCAATTGCTGCGGATAATCCTGTGCGGAGTCCTGTTCAAATGACGTGGTTGCCGAATAAATCACCGAAGCGCGAAACGTCCAGACTGTGTGCGGAGAAGCAGTGAAAACATCCTGGGCGCTGAGACTGCCGTTTTCGTAATTGTAACTTGGCGAACCTGAGTTGGCCGGGCCAGGGTAATACTCCGGCGACTTGCGAAGCCCGCGCGACAAATTGAAATTGAAGCCGAGCTGCTGTTTTTCCGTCAGCCGATGATCCAGCTTGACGATCGTTCCGTCAGCTCGATTTTCAAACGGAGAGTTCACCCAATAATTGTTTTGCAGGAACGGCCCTACGTTGATGTTCGATCTGGGATAAAGAGCGATCAGCGATTTGGCAATTGGTTCCAACCGATTGGCGGGGATGATGTTGCCGGGAAACTGGTCGCGCAGGTATTGCAAATTCGTCCCTGAAATTGCCTGAGTCGGATCGTAAGCAGGATTGGGCCGCGTGGTCAGCGGGTCGTAAATCGGAATCGGCTGGCCGGCGCTGTCCACCAGGTCAGAAAAATCTCCCTGCCGTTGTTTGTCGGTGGCGACGGTGAAAAGCGCGCTTTGGGCTATGCGTTCGCGTGTGGCTTCAAAGTTGACAGAAAAGAACGTCCGACTGCGTCCGTCAAAAAGCTTCGGCAACCACACTGGCCCGCTGACGCTGAACCCGTATTGATTTCTTCGCAACAGGGACTTGGTTCCGCCTCGCTGTCTAACTTCATGCGGAACGGCGTCGAACAAATCATTGCGCAGGTTTTCGTAAATTCGCCCGCTTAATTTGTTCTGCCTGCCAGCGGACTTGGATTTGCCTGTGCCGTTGCCAAGCGGATTCATCTGGATACGAAACTCATTTAACGCCTTTTGCAATTCGCTGGGCTGCTGTGATTGCGCGACAGGAGTCGGTGTTGGTGTCGGCGATGGGCTTGGAGTTGCGGAATTCTGGCCGCGAACCTGTCCTGCAAATACGGTCGCGAGTGCGAGGGCCAAAATTGATCCGATAACCAAAAATGTTAAATTTCGAGAAGTATTATCCGGTTTCATCTGAAATAAAAAGATTTGTTGAATGATTACTGAAAATTTCCACCACCGGCAATTACGACGATGGTGAAAGTTGGGATACGAAATTTTGCCTGACGCCTGAACTCTTGTCACCTTCGCGGCCAGAAGCTTATGCTTCGCCACGTTCAATGCATTTCAAACAATAAATCATCTTCAAGAAGCATGGAGTTCAAGCTTTAGCTTGCCGCTTAGATTTTTTGCGTTTGCCGAATCAGCAGTCTAAAGCCTGTACTCCATGCTCTTTCAAGGAGCGAATATGCACATCACCCGGCGGCAAATTGCCGTTATGTTTTGTTTTGTTCTGGCGCTTTCAAATCTGATTTTGCCGGCGTCGGCGCAACAGCGCCGACGAGCAGCCAGTTCTCCCAAAAAAGTCCGACTGGTCGTTGGCATAGTCATTGACCAGTTTCGCGCCGATTACCTGAGCCGTTTCGCCGACCAATTCGGCGAAGGCGGATTCAAACGATTGCTGGACGACGGAGCGGTTTTCACCAACGCCAATTATATTCACACGCC
>JBGAPB010000187.1:6078-11949 GCA_044221525.1 Blastocatellia bacterium
AGAGAAGGCGCCAGCGGAATGTCTCCGCATCGCTTGCTGGGTTCGACCATTGGCGACGAAATGAAGTTCGCGACAGCCGGACAAGCCAAAGTCATAGGCCTTTCATTCAAAGACCGCTCGGCGATTTTGCCCGCAGGCAAACGGCCTGACGCTGCCTACTGGTTCGACGGTTCGACAGGGAATTTTGTCACCAGCAGCTATTACGCCGCCGACCTGCCCGATTGGGTCAAAGCGTTCAACCGCGACCAAAATTGCAGCAAATACTTCGGCACAAAATGGGATCGCCTGTTGCCCGAATCGGCCTATGCGCGCTCGGCTCCAGACGATGCTCCGTATGAAAAATCATCGTTCGGCACAAAATTTCCTTACACATTAAACGGCGGCGAAGACAAACCCGGAGCGAAGTTCATCAATCAATTCGAAGCTTCGCCAATGGCCAACGATCATCTGGTCAACCTGGCCAAAGCCGCCATCGAAAACGAAAAGCTGGGCATGGACGACGTGACCGATCTGCTGACAATCAGTTTTTCGGCCAACGACCTGCTGGGACATTTTCTGGGGCCGTACAGCCAGGAAGTTCAGGACATGACTTTGCGAACCGACCGCTCTTTGGCCGAGCTATTCAGTTATCTGGACAAGAAAATTGGGCTGGATCAAATCGTTATCGTACTAACCGCCGATCACGGAGTGGCTCCGATTCCAGAACAAGTCCGCGCACTGGGTTATGGCGGCAGAGTAGAGGTGAAGCAAGTCACGGAAGCCGTTACAGCCACATTGAACCAGAAATTCGGCGAAGAAAAATGGGTGATCCAGGCTGTCAACGGAAATGTTTACCTGGACGATGCGGCCATTGAACGCCGCAAGCTGAATGTTGGAGAAGTCGAAGCCGCGGCTGCTCAAGCCGTCCTGAAAATTGCCGGAGTTAATTCTGTTTTCACACGATCGGACATTGTTGCTGGCCGGATGCCAAGCAACGCAATTGCGCGCAGCGTGGCAAATGGCTTTCACGCTCAACGCAACGGCAACCTGGTTATCGTCACCGAACCGTTCTATTTCATCGGCGAAGGCGTCACGACAACTCACGGTTCTCCTTATAAATACGACACTCACGTGCCTGTGATTTTTTACGGAGCCGGTATCTTGGCTGGAAAATATCCTGCGGTCAGCAGCCCGGCGGACATCGCTCCAACGCTGGCGTCCATGTTGAATCTGGAAACCCCCAGCAACTCAATCGGACGAATTCTGACTGAAGCAATCAAAGCGAAGTAGCGCAGAGTTCGGAGTTCACGCTTCAGCGTGTCTGAGGGTATCTTCCTGAACTCGGACACGCTGAAGCGTGAACTCTGAACTTGTTGGTTTGACCATCGCAAAACCAGCACAGTAGAATCCCGCTTACCTTCGCACCTCAACCTTTTCGGAGAATTTGCAATGAATATTCAAGACATAGAAAACCTGCTTGGAGCAGAAGGCCAGGCCTTGCTGAAGCACGAGTGCAAGACGATTTCAAAAGACCTGCTGCACCTGCCGGGGCCGGATTTCGTTGATCGAGTTTGCACGGATTCTGATCGCCCGTCGGCGGTGTTGCGCAATTTGCAGCACACTTTCAACACTGGCCGTCTGGCCGGAACCGGTTACGTTTCGATCCTGCCCGTTGATCAGGGCATTGAACATTCCGCCGGAGCCAGCTTTGCCAAAAACCCGATTTACTTCGATCCGGCAAAGATCGTCGAACTGGCAATCGAAGGCGGATGCAACGCCGTCGCTTCAACTTTGGGCGTGCTGGGCGCTTGCAGCCGCAAATACGCTCACCGAATTCCTTTCATCGTCAAAGTGAACCACAACGAATTTCTGACTTACCCGAACAAATTCGATCAGATGAGCAACAATTTATTTCGGCTCTGATGAAGCGACTCGTCAAATTCAGGAAGTTTCGGAGGCTTTCCAGCGCGCGCACGAACTTGGGCTTTACACGGTTCTGTGGTGTTACCTGCGCAATCCTGAGTTCAAAAAAGACAAGGATTACCACGTTTCGGCAGACTTGACTGGCCAGGCCAACCACTTGGGCGTGACCATCGAAGCCGACATCATCAAACAGAAATTGCCGCTGAATAACGGCGGTTACAAGGCCTTGGCGTCAAAGGAAAATCCTTACGGCAAAACCGACGACCGCGTTTACACCGAACTGGCTTCAGACAATCTGATTGACCTGACGCGGTATCAACTGGCGAATTGTTATATGGGTCGCGCCGGTCTGATTAACTCCGGCGGCGAATCCAAGGGCGCAAGCGATATGGCCGAAGCCGTGACAACCGCCATTATCAACAAACGCGCTGGCGGAACCGGGCTGATTTCTGGCCGCAAAGCCTTCCAGCGACCGATGGCCGAAGGCGTCCAAATTCTGAACGCGATTCAGGATGTTTACCTGGCCAAAGAAGTCACCATCGCATAACTGCGGCTCACTCCGACACCAAAAAAGGCGCAAGGGAATAGTTCCTTTGTGCCTTTTTCTTCGTAAATCTTCGTGTGAAAACCGATTTGGTTTTCTGAGTAAAGTGGCGGAGGCGTGTGGGAATCGAACCCGACCGGCGCATGCTCACGCACACGTCCAACGGTTTTGAAGACCGCGCCAGTCACCAGACCAGATGCGCCTCCGCATTTGGGTGCAGGCTTTTTATTACACTGACCGTGATCGGTCAAACTCGGCGAACTTTGCTATATTCCCGCGCACACATCTTAACAGGAGGCTTTCACCACATTGAGCAAACTGGATTCATTCCTTGAAGAACTGAACAAGGCCGAGCGCACACTTGCCAGAAGAGACAAACGGCTTGGAGCTTTTATCAAACGTTACGGCTCTTGCAGGATTCGCCCTCACACGCGGTATTTTCACACGCTGGTCGGTTCGATTATCTCTCAGCAGCTTTCGACCAAAGCCGCTGACACGATTCATAAACGCTTCCTGGCTTTGTACGCGCCCAGTAAAACTCCGCTTCCGGCACAAATTCTGGCCACGTCCACCGAAGAGCTTCGCGCAACCGGCATATCGTTTCAGAAAGCCGCCTACATTAAAGACATCGCCGCCAAGACCGAAGACGGCACTTTGAAATTCAATCGCCTCTCAAAAATGAGCGACGATGAAATCATCAAGATGCTGACCACGGTCAAAGGCATTGGTGTCTGGACAGTTCACATGTTTTTGATTTTCTCGCTGGGGCGAATGGACGTGCTGCCGGTCGGCGATCTTGGCATTCGCCGTGGCATTCAACTGGCTTACGGTTTTGACGAACTGCCGAACCCCGAACAGATAGAAAAAGTGGCAGATGAAAATGGCTGGCGACCTTACTGCTCAATCGCTTCGTGGTATCTGTGGCGCAGTCTGGAAAACAAGGCCGACTAAATTCGTGTTTTGATTTTCGCTGCCTACGCCTGTATTCTCCGAACTTACCAGCCTCATTTCGGAGTTAAAGATCATCATTTATGTCATCGAACATTCGTAATTTTTCCATCATCGCTCATATTGACCACGGCAAAACCACGCTTTCCGACCGTTTGTTGGAATCAACCGGCGCGCTGGAACAGCGCGAAATGTCTGAACAGGTTCTGGACGCCATGGACCTGGAACGCGAACGCGGCATCACCATCAAAGCTCACGCAGTTCGTTTGGGTTACAAGGCCCAGGACGGCCAGGATTACATCCTGAACCTGATTGACACGCCCGGCCACGTGGATTTCAGCTATGAAGTTTCGCGCAGTCTTTCAGCTTGCGAAGGCGCTCTGCTGATTGTTGACGCCAGTCAGGGCGTCGAAGCCCAGACTCTGGCCAATGCTTATCTGGCCGTGGATCATCACCTGGAACTGGTTCCCGTCATCAACAAGATTGACCTGCCCAGCGCTGACCCTGAGAGAGTCAAAGAACAGATCGAACAGGTCATAGGTGTCAGCACGCACAACGCTGTGCTGGCTTCGGCCAAATCCGGCATCGGCATCACTGAAATTCTGGAAGCCATTGTGCGCGATGTTCCTCCGCCCAAAGGATCAGCAGACGCTCCGCTCAAAGCCTTGATCTTCGATTCGTGGTTCGATCCGTATCAAGTGCGTCATCGTTATGGTGCGTGATTGACGGCGAATTGCGGAAAGAACCAAAATTCGGCTGATATGTGCACTACGCACGAAGTTGAAGAGCTTGGCGTGCTGACCCCGAAACCTCGTCCGATTGAAAAGCTTGGTGTTGGCGAAGTCGGCTTCATTGTCGCGAACATCAAAACTGTTGCCGATGTCAGCATAGGCGACACCGTCACTGAAGCCACTCGCCCGACACTAGAACCTTTTCCCGGCTTTCAGGAAATCAAGCCCATGGTTTTTGCCGGGCTTTATCCGATTGAGCCTAATCAATATGTGGAGTTGCGCGACGCGCTGGAAAAGCTTCGCTTGAACGATTCTTCGTTCTTCTTTGAGCCGGAAGTTTCAACCGCGCTCGGTTTCGGTTTCCGCTGTGGCTTTCTGGGTCTACTGCACATGGAAATCGTGCAGGAACGGTTGGAGCGCGAATTCAACGTTGATTTGATTACGACTGCTCCCGGAGTGCGTTACCGCATCACGGATGTGCGCGGCGACGTTATCGAAGTTGATAATCCATCGAAGCTGCCGTCGTCAGGAGACATAGTCAAATTTGAAGAGCCGATCATCACAGCCATGATTCTGACTAATGAAGAATTTCTGGGTGGCATTCTGGCTTTGCTGGACGAAAAGCGGGGCATTCAAAAGGCATTTGATTACGTCGCTCCGACGCGCGTCAGGCTGACTTATGAGTTGCCGCTGAACGAAATCGTGTTGGACTTTTTCGACCGGCTGAAATCCATCTCGCGCGGTTACGCTTCGCTTGATTATCACCTGGCCGGGTATCGAGACTCCGATCTGGTGAAATTGGATATTATGGTCGCCGGAGATCAAGTGGACGCGCTGTCGTTGATCGTTCACAAAGACGTGGCTTACGCGCGTGGCCGTATGCTGGTGGACAAGATGCGAAAGTTGATTCCCCGCCAGATGTTTGAAGTCGCCATCCAGGCCGCCATTGGTTCTCGCGTCATTGCCCGAGAAACGATCAAAGCCGTAGGCAAAAACGTTTTGGCCAAATGTTACGGCGGAGACATTTCGCGTAAACGCAAACTGTTGGAAAAACAAAAGGAAGGCAAAAAGCGCATGAAGCGCGTTGGCAAAGTGGAAATTCCCCAGGAAGCTTTCCTGGCCGTACTCAAGGTCAACGAGTAGTGACGACTTTGAGTCAGTGCCGTCCTAGAATGCCGATCATATGGACTCATATCGAGTTATACCAATTTTCCCTCTTTCGCTGGTTCAGTTTCCCGGCGCAATTACGCCGTTGCACATTTTCGAAGAGCGTTACCGCAAGATGCTCAAAGACGTGACGGCTGGCGATAAAACCTTCGGCATTATCTTCCGCAACGATGAGGTGATGATGGAATCGGAGCTGTTGCCATCAGGTAGCATCGGTTGCGCTGTCGAAGTCGCTGTGCAGCAGGAAATGCCCGATGGGCGCTCCAACATTTTGTGTGTCGGCGTGTCTCGTTTCACCTTGGGCAGTTACGTCGAAGGCGAACCTTATTTGCAGGCTCAGGTTGAATTTTTTGACGACGACATGTTCTTTGATGATTTGTCGGAAGAAGTTGAGCGATCTCAAAAATTATTCGTCAGGCTCTCTGCCGCTATCCGCAAGTTGAAAGGTGAAAATGTGCCCGATGACGAGGAGGAACCTGATCTGCCGGATGATGCTCAGCCGCTTTCGTTCATACTGGCGGCTTATCTGGATATTGATAACAGCGACAAACAGGATTTGCTGGAAATGACAGACACTCG
>JBGAPB010000188.1:0-11838 GCA_044221525.1 Blastocatellia bacterium
AGTTTCAGGACGAATGAAATGCGGATTGGCTTCGTAATGTTCGATCAGCCGATCCTGAAACGCAGAGAGTTTGAAGAAGTAGCTTTCTTCGGAAAGCAGATCAAGCGGGCGTTCGTGCGTAGGGCAAAGCAAAACATCGCCTTCGCCTTTCTGAGCTTCGGCTTCCTGATAAAACTCGTTGCAGTTGCCGCAATACCAGCCTTCGTACTTGCCTTTGTAAATCCAGCCGTTGTCTTTGGCCTGTTGCCACAGCTTGCGAACACCTTCTTTGTGGTAATCGTCCGTGGTGCGAACCCAATGCTGATTGGTGAATTGGAAAGGCGCGAACGCGGTTTTGAATGAGTCAACGATTCGGTCAACGTGTTGTTTGACCGGTACTCCGGCAGCTTCCGCCGCGCGTTCGATGTTGATTCCGTGTTCGTCAGTGCCGGTCAGGAAGAAAACTTCGTTGCCGCGTTGGCGTTTATAGCGCGCAACGGTGTCGGCAATGATCGTTGTGTAAACGTGACCGAGATGTGGATACGAATTGACGTAATAAATTGGTGTAGTGACGTAGAACTTGTTCATTGGCTTTTTCACTCTTTGCAAAAAGAAGCCGTTATTCTTCACACAGTAGCTTGGTTTGGCAAACAGCAGGGGATATTGCAAAAGCGGCTGTGCCATTGAATCTGGCGCAGCCGCTTTTTGTGTTTTCGACAACGTTCACCCGGGTTCAGTTTTTGGCTGAAGCAATTTGCGAACGCAGAGCCGCCAGGTTCTGCCCCGGTTTGCCGAAATGTTTGACCAGATTTTGCGCCAGCAACGAACCGTCTTTGGCGCCGGCAATCGCCTTTTGCAAATGTTCCTGGTGCGTGGCCTGACGCGGATGTTCGGAAATAATTGCCAGCGCAAATTCAATTTCGGGATTGCCGCCCATATGCGCCGAACCTTTGCGAACCATCGCATAACCTTCTGCCAGGTTCGGCGTATTGACGCTGGATTTATATCCGGCCTGTTTGTAACAGGAATCCAAATACCCGGCGTCGAACAGCGCCAGCGCAACGGATTGATTCAGCCGAACTGCTTCGCGGACGCGCTCCATCAATTTGGCTTGAAGCTCTTCGGCGATCTTGTTGTCTTTGACGGTGATGCCGACTTCATTGTCGCGTTTTGCCCAAACGGCGTAAACCGTCGCCCGACGCAGGGTTTCCATTCGCGCCAGCACGGGAGTTTCCGGTTGAAGCAGCGCTAATGTGTCGCCGACCAGTCTGTTCAGATCGTAATCTTTCTTCACGTCGCGCCACTCTTTGCCAGCCCACGGCAACGATTTGGCGTTGCCGATTTCAATCGGATGACAAATCAGCGGCGGCCCGGCCAGCGCAGGTTGTTGAATCGTAGCCGTGATTAACAAAGCCGCAACTAACGAAAACGAACGGAGCATTTTGCGAGTCATAATTGTTCCCTCCAAGTTTGGTTGATGAGCCAGCCACGCACCCTACCGGTCGCGGTACTGACCCGTTATTTTGCCTGTGTAGGCAAATCGCCTTTCCACATCCGCCACCATTCCGTATCGCCAAGCCCAAGTTCTTTCCACCACAGATCAAGCATTGTGCGGTCGCCGCTGAGGACACCATTGCGAGTAACCTTCTTCGGCGGCGGAATCAGCCCGGCCAGCCGGTCATAAACCTTGCCGCGCGCTTCGCCGTCGGTTCGCGCCAGCAAATGCCACAGCGTCAGAGCGTCGCGCTTTCTGGCAGATGCCAAAACTGTTTCCAGCGCGCCAGCATTGCCAGTGTCAAAAACCGTCAACGCAGTTTGGAACTCCGCCGAAGCGTCTTTGAAATAAGGAATTCCAGGGCCAAGCATTGGCCGCGTAACACATTCGGCTTCGGCTGGGACAAAGGATTCGCGTCCCTGCCATTCAAACGCCACCCAACCCATTGTTACGTGCAACAGTGAGGTTCCGTCTTCGGCGACTTCCAGCGTGTAACTACATCCCAAATCCACCGCCAGCGCGGACGGAGTTTCGACATAAAACTTTCGCGGAGGCGCCCAGATAAAGGCTTCCATCTTTCCGCGCTGCATCGCCAGCCGATGGTTGTCATCTTGTGCTTCGACCAGTTGAATGCGCGAATTCGGTTCGATTTTGACTTCGCCGATTTGGCCTACGCTGATTTGCGCGCGCGAAACTTCGTCGGTGGTCAGCCATTCGCCAAGCGGCAAACGGCCTTTCTCGTCAATCTTCTGTTCGCCGACAGTCGGTCGTCCATCCAGCCGAGTGACTTCCCATGAAGGGCGATTGTCCGGCAGCACAAGTTTCAGCGGTTGTCTCAAGTAAACGAACGTCAGAATCGCTACGGCAATCGCCGCAGTTGCAAACCCAACCTTCACAGGCCACCACGAAAACCCTAATTTCCTCTGCGCAACCTCTGCGTTCTTTGCGCCTCTGAGGTTAGAAAAACTCTCTTTACCAATCGCCGCTTCCAATTCATTCCACAAAGATTCCGGCGCTTGTTCGCCCTGAAGCTGGCTGGCCAGTTGCGCTCCGAACTTGATCTCTTCCAGTTCCGTTCGGCAGCGTTCACAGTCAGGCAAATGTTCGGCTACGCGCTGCGACTCCTCTGCCGGAAGTTCGCCGTGCAGATAAGCCGAAAGCTGTTTGTGGACGTGATTTGAAAACATCTTCGTTGTTTACTGATAGTTCGGAATGTTTTTGCCCAGCACAATGTCTCTGCGGCCAACCCAGATTCCGGCAGTGTTTTTCGTAAGCCGAATGATGCCTGTGCCACCGCGTTTTTCCTGTTTGGCGCGTTCTGCCGCAGTTAACAGGGCGTCGTCGTCAAACAGGTATTCATCAATGTAGTATTCGTTTTTGTCTGACTCTTTGATAATCGGGTGGATATGCGCAGGGTCGCGCCGATTGGGATATGCCGCTGGCCTAATACTGCGAAACTTGTATTGCCCTTGCTCATTCGTCTTCATCCAACCTCTTAACTTCCCATGTTTTCGCGCTTCGGTTTGATCCGCAGCCGGTTCATAAAGCCCCTTGGCGTTGGTGTGGTACACATACAGAATCACACCTTCTGCAGGGGTTTTGCCATCCAGCTTGAAAATGGTTCCGCTGATTTCCATGGGTTCGCCGGGTTCACCGGAACCGCCCAGTACCGTTTCAGACTTCAGTTGCTGGGGCATTCCGTCATAAATCAAATCGCAACCATCGCACCCGCCGCCAACCAGTTTCTTTTGAGCCTGAATCGGCAAACAACTGACAAACGATACTAAAATCATCACAACAATCAGCTTCATTGCTACCCCCTATTATTTTAGATGCGCCAACCTTCGCGCCAATTCTTTGTGCCCGCGATTCAGCCTTGAGGCGACAGTGCCTGTCGAACAACCGAGCACAGATGCCATCTCTTCGTAAGAAAGCCCTTCGAAGTATTTCAGCAGAATAGCGATTCGCAGCTTGGGCTTCAGTTCTTTGACGGCGGATTTAACGGCGGTTGAAAGCTCCAATTGCGCGTGGTGGCCTTCTTGTGCCAGACCTTTTTCAAACTGTTTTGCCTGTCGCTGTTCCATCACATTCAACTCGTCGCCTTCGCCGGTTCTAAAAAAATCAAAAGACAAAAACCTTCGCCGCCTTCGCTGTTCATCCATGCAGGCGTTGGCGACCATTCGATAAAGCCAGGTTGAAAATCCGGCCTCGCCGCGAAACTGATTGATGACGGTGAACAGTCTCAGGAAAACCTGCTGCGTGATGTCGCGCGCCGCTGCCTCATCGCCTATGAAGTGCAAAGCCACAGACCAGACACGGTCTTTATGCAATTCGAACAACTGACGAAACGCTTCGCGGTCGCCTTGTTTGCAGGCGTCAATTAACCGCTCTTCGTTTCGGGTTTCGTTCATTGCAGCAGCGCCTCATCAGGTTTCTTTACTCGTTGCTTTCAATCGCGTTCGAGCTTTAGACGAAACAGGAATCGGGTTTCTTCCATTTTTTGTCAGTGAATTTTTGAATGACGGGCGGACGAGTGACTCCGCGAACCAGACTAAGGATGGAAACATCCACTCTCCGGCTAGAATCCGCGGTCAGCTACTCTTCGGATTCGCGGTGTTTGTGGCGTCCAATCGTAGCCAGCGCAGCCAGCGCCAGAAAGAGTTGTGCGTTGGAGGTAATTTGCAGATTGAATTCGACAAAGCTGTGAACGGCGATGGCAAAGCATCCGGCCAAAGCTCCCATGACGACCGCGCGTTTCTGGCGGTTGTGAGTCTGAAGGGTAGAAAAACCACGAACAAATAACAGAATGACAAAAACCAGGGCGATGGCTCCGCCGATCAATCCGCCGTCGGCGACAATTTGCAGATAATCGTTGTGAGACTGTTCGACCCGCTGAATGCCGGAGCTTTGATCGTAACGGGTGTAGGCGAATTGAAATGCGCCCAGCCCAACGCCCGTCAGCGGATGGTCTTTAATCAGTTCAGTCGTTGCTCGCCAAATGTCGCGGCGACTGAAACGTTCGCCTGCCGGAAGCTCGCCAACGGTTTCAGCCTGAATCTGGGAAAAGTTGGCGACCAACCCCTCTGACCCAACCAGCAAAACGGCTCCGGCGATTGCTCCGGCTCCGATCAACAGAACAGCAGCCGAACGAATCAGAAATCCGGCTCGACGAGCTTTGTCTTGCTGGCGGCTGTGGAAAAAAGTCGGAATGGCGATCAAAGCCAGAAAAACCAGTTCAGCGGCCAAAGCCAGCACGCCTCCGCGCGAAGCCGACAACCCGATTCCGGCGCACATCGCCAACGCGCAGCTTGCATAGACGGCCAACCAAACTTGTTTGACGACCCGGCCAACCATCAAACCTCCGGCCAGGGCGACTCCCATTTCCAGAAAACCTGCGAAATGATTGCGATTGACGAATGGGCCGAAAGTGCCTCGCTGCCAGAACAATCTGCCGATGTAAGCCTGACCAATGCCCACAATCGCAATGATGGCACAAACCGCGATGATGACTTTGACGGCGATCATTCGACGCCCGTCGTTGTTGACAAAGGTTGCGAAAAGCAAAAAGAAGCAAATTGAAGCCAGCAGTTTGATGGCGAATTGAAAAGTGGCAAAAGATGAAAAGCTGATTGTCTGCCTTTCACCTGCGGTTCCGGCGACAAAGGGCAAAATCTGAATTACAGCCAGAATCAGCAAAGCCAGCATAGGCCAGGCCAGCGGGTTAAATGTAATCTTCAGCTTGCCTTCGACAACGGTCAGCAGCGCCCATAATCCCATCACGCCGAAGACAAGAATTTCCCACAGCGCAATTGACCAGGTTTCAACGGAACCGTATGGCAACGGCGTCAAAACCAGCAACACAAGCACAGCCAGATAAATGATTTTGTCGAGCATTGAAAAAAGAAATAGACAAGATTAACAAGATGGATTGAATGGTCATCAATCAACAACTGGTATTTTTGATCCTGAAAATTCTGTCAATCCTGTCTGGGTGATTGGTCTTTGAGTTTAGTTCTCGAACACATCCTGCCCTTTTACTTTTCCTTGATCGGCGATGACCCGCAGAATGTCCATCGTCGTAATGATGCCGCTGATCTTTTTGCCTTCAGCGATTACAACGCGGTGAATGTGGCGTTCAAGCATCAGTTCACAAACTCTTCGAAGCGTTTCGTCCGGCGTAACAGTGACAACCGGTTTGGTCATGATTTGCCCGGCGCTGCTGGGCGACCAGGCGCCTATGCTGACCGTTTTGCGCAGAATGTCGGTTTTGGAAATCACGCCCACCAGTTCGCCAGCTTCGTTGACGACCGGGGCGCCGGTGATGTGTTTTTTGCTGAAAATCTTCGTCACGTCTTTGAGCAGAGTCTTTTCATTGACGGTGATAACGTCTTTGACCATTACATCGGCGGCGCGAAGTGCCATAAACTCGATCCTCCTGATTCGTAATCCAGCTCTCGGCGGTTCACATCTGGAAAGGAAAAGGCATAAAACAAAGAATAAAGACCAATAGGCCAATCAGCGCCACGATGATGCGCGGCGCTCCCAGAGCTTCTTCTTCCTCGACAACCGGAGGATGACCGACTCTCATCATCAGCGTCAGAATCACGGCGTACAAAATATAAGTCCACAACTGGTTATAGATTGAATAAGCCACCAGCACGATGACTCCGGCGTAACAGGCAGCGGCGACAGAGCGATGTCCACGCTTTCCAAACAATGCATAAGTGACATGGCCTCCATCAAGCTGGCCGACCGGCATCAAATTCATTGCCGTCACCAATAATCCAACCCACGCCGCAAACATGACAGGGTTCAGCAACAGATCAGACGGCAGATTCAGCAGCTTATGGAAAAACACAAACAGCAATGGGTCTTGCAAAGTCAGAAAGCCGTCGCCTTCAACAAACTTGGACGGTTGGGCATAGTAATGTGCGATGAATGCCGCCGGGACAGCAAAGACAAACCCGGCCAGCGGCCCCGCAATGCCAATATCAAACAGCGCACGGCGCGAAGGAATCGGTGATTTGATTTTGATAAAAGCGCCGAAAGTTCCAACCTGCAAAACCGGCACCGGGATAACAAAAGGGATGAAATAAGGCAAAGTTGCCTCGACGCCATACCAACGGCAGGCGATGTAATGCCCCATCTCGTGAGCGGTCAAAATGGTCAGCAACGTGAATGAATACATCAAACCGGATTTCAGCGAATGCTCTTCTATGAAGGTGAAATATCCTGCCAGCGTGGTCGTCACCATAGCCGCCAAAAACAGAAACAAATGAAGAAAAACCCGCTTGCTCGAAGTTTTGGGCGGGGGCGGAGCAAACAGCGGTAAATGGTCAAACTGATCCTGTAATCGGTAAATTTCTGTCCGGTGACGCTGCTCCGGCGGCAGCCCCACCAAAGTTTCTGCCTCACGATCAGAATCAGTTGCCGGGTTCAAAAAACGTTCTTCCATACAAAAACCCAAGTACTAAATGCCAACGAATGTTTGAGTGATAGTTTTTGGTCTGCTCACTTCTTCTTAAATAAATTATCGAAAGCCTTGCGCACATCGTTTCGTTGAACGGCTGGCGCTCCGCCGCGCGAAGTCAGCGGAACACGCTTGTTCGGTTCAAAAAACTCGCAGAAATTCGATTTCAGCTTGTCGCGCACGTACTCAGCCTGACTTTCGCTGCACTGGTTGTTCTTGCCCGGATCGAAGAAGCGGCAGTTTTTACAGCAATGCATGTCAGAATCGCAGTGCGGACATTCGTCCTTGCGTTGGACTTTGCCGATGGTTCTGATTTCTCGACCACAGTTATGACAAACCATAAAGCTCCGTGTAAACGGTTGGAAAGTGAAACGGAATGACTTTCCGCTTCGCTTGAAAAGGAGTTACCAAACAGCACGCCGTCGGCTTTCATCGGTTGAAAGCTCTTTTATGAAGTCGCGTGCGTTGTAGAGATAGATTGAGCAGATCAAGGACGGTAGAATGTCTACGATTCATTGACGTGGCGGATGGTAGCACGACAAACGAAAGAGTCACAAGAAGCCATCGCAGGCGAATCGCAGCAAACCTCAACCAAATTCAAAAATGATTTCGATCTCAAACAGTCAGGAAGCCGCCGAAGCCAAATACGCAATTGAACGTTCCATGATGGGCGACAGTCTTGGTTGCCAGGAATGGCAACTGCTGGCCGCTGGCGCTCTGATCGCAACAATCAACGGCGACAACTTCGAGTTGAGCGTTGAATGGGGCAAACTGATTTTCGCCTGGTGGGATAATGAACGTTCGCAAAGCTGGCGAGTGACAGCTTACGAAATTGACGAAGCCGAATTGCAGCTTCAAGTAACGCGCGGATTGAAAAACGAAATTGCCACAATGACCTTGCGAAATCCGTCGAAGTGGCGCGAAAAAGCCGAGCTTGAAAATCTGGAATCCGATGAACGGCGCCAACTTTACGCCAAAACACTGACTGAACTTTTTGCTCGCAACTTTGACGGAGTTCGTGTGCAGCGCGTGACCTCCGGCGCGGATCGCTCCCACTCCGTGCCCGGCAAATATGCCCGATTGATTCTGAAACTGCGCGGAGAAACAGTGTTAGCCATCGGCGCTGGCAAAGCCGAATCTCAAACCGACATTGACGCCATCGTTGCCGCCGGTTTGATCTGGCTGGCGGGGTTTAACCAGCAACGCGACCAAAAACAAAAAGCTAAACGATTGTTGATATGCGTTCCGGCGGGCAGTTCTCAAACTGTCGTCGAACGATTGACCCTGCTCGATTCATCGCATTTAGGCGCTCGCATTGAATGTCTTGAAGTCGAAGAGCGGCATGGAGATTTGAATTCTGTGCAGTTGGCTACGCAGGATGAATTGCTCAACACGCACCCGCGAGAACTCGACTGGCCGGAAATAGCGATGACTGAAAACCATTGGCGCGAAAGGATTTTGCGGCTCGCGCCTGGTCAAATCGAACTGAGGCAACTTGCCAGAAAAGAAACCTATTCGATCAACGGTCTGGAATTCGCGCGCGCAAGTTTTGGCGACAAGCTTCGCATCAGGTTTGGCGTTGCGGGCCTGGATTCTGACCAGCCGACTTCTGAAACGCTCAACGAATCGAATTTTGACCGGCTGGCAGAATTGGTCGGCCAAATCGCTGAAAACCGCTCTGCAAAATCCGCCAACCGCCGGCATCCGCTTCACCGCTTGCGCGAAGAAGCCTGGCTGGAATCGTTGCTGCGAAAAGACATTCGCGTTTTGGGCGAAGACCTGGACGAACGATTCGTTTATTCCCAAATCCCGGCTTGGCGCGGCGACGAACGTTCGGTGATTGATCTGCTGACGGTTAATCACAAAGCCCGGCTGGTGGTGATCGAAGTCAAAGCTTCAGAAGATTCTCAACTGCCGTTGCAAGGCTTGGATTACTGGTTGCGAGTTGAACAAGCCCGATTGCGCGGAGAGTTTCGGCGACGAAACTTGTTCGGCGGAATTGAACTGGCCGACCAATCGCCGCTACTTTATCTGGTGGCTCCCCGTTTGCGATTCCACCGCACCTTTGCGATTGTCGCCCGGTGTTTGTCATCACAGATCGAAGCGTATCAAGTCGGCGTCAACACCAACTGGCGCGAAGGCGTCCGCGTCAGAACCATCGAACGAATTAACATCGAACTGAACAACAAAGCATCCGAATGACCAATCCGCATTCCGCAAATCGCAATCCGCAATCCGCTGACGGTGTTCTGATTATTGATAAACCGTCTGACTGGACTTCGCACGATGTCGTGGCAAAGGTGCGAAAAATCGTCAAAACTCGACGAGTCGGCCACACCGGCACGCTTGATCCATTTGCCACTGGAGTGCTGGTCGTTTGCCTTAATCGAGCTACACGATTGGTGCAGTTTCTGACCGGAGACGACAAGGAATATATGGCTACAATGCGGTTGGGATTTACCACAGACACCGGTGACTTGACCGGCGAAGCCCGTTTGCCTGTCACAGATGCCAACCACATCACGTCCGAACAGGTGCGGGAAGTTCTTAAACATTTTCACGGACGCATTCAGCAAATTCCGCCTATGTATTCAGCCAAGAAAGTTGGCGGAGTGCGGCTTCATGAAATGGCCAGGCGAGGCGAAGAAATCGAGCGCCAGCCAATCGAAATCGAAATCAAAGAGTTGGAGTTGCAGGAGCACGCTGGAAGCGTGCGTACCCAGGATTTTTCTTTCCGAGTTGTTTGCACCGCTGGAACTTACATTCGCACACTGGCCGAAGACATTGGCAAACGGCTTGGCGTCGGAGCGCATTTGATCTCGCTTCGCCGGACGCGAGCCGGGTCTTGCCATCAGTCAGAAGCCGTGACACTGGATAAACTGGCAGAACTGGTTGAACAGGATAAACTTGGCGAAGTTTTGATTCCAATGGCCGATGCCGTCGAGCTAACTGAAATCCTGCTGAGCCAGGAAGAATGCAAAGCCGTCACTCACGGTCGTTCAATTCGTCGCATGGGAGATTGGAGAAATGGAAGCAAGGCCAAGCTTTGCGATGACAAGCATCAGTTGATGGCAATAGCCGAATTCGATGCCCAGCAATCCGCCTGGCAACCGCGCTCAGTTCTGGCCGAAGCCACGTAATTTTAGATTGTCGCCGCTGATTGCAACCAGAAAGGCTGTGCTATACTGCCTTTGCCGAATGAAAAGGTTACCCGCCCGGACCGAAGACACTGAAAAGCAAAAACTGATACGGCCCGGAAATACTGAAAAGATAAACAATTGAAAACAAAATTGAACGCGAAACAAGCCGTTCAATCCCCCAGAAAACGGCTTTTTTCCTCTCTGAAAGAAAGACCGGCACACCCGTCCGGGAAAACAAAAAAACCATAACAGGCTGTCAGTTTTACGGCCCTGAACAGCAAGCTGACGGCCAGGAGTAGCAGCATGGCAGAGCAAGATAAGAAGTTGAGTCTCAGCGAGCTGCTCGAAGCGCATAGGCGTGAACGAGAGCGTTTAGTTTGGGAAGGAAGCTTCCGCGATTACTTCGAACTCGTAACCGGGAACCCGCGGCTATCCTCCCTTTCGCATGCCCGCATTTGCGACATGATTCTGGCTTCAGGCACTGAGAAAATCGCCGAAGGCACTCGCGATGAAATAATCCGCTATAAATTTTTTAGTGATGAACTGTTCGGCATCGAAGAGCCGATTGCCAAAGTCGTCGAATACTTCAAATCGGCTGCCCAGCGGCTGGAAGTTCGCAAACGCATTCTGTTGTTGATGGGACCTGTCGGCGGAGGCAAATCCACTATCGTTTCAATGCTCAAACGCGGTCTGGAGCAATGGTCGCACACAGAAGCCGGCGCGGTTTACGCCATCAAAAACTGCCCGATGCATGAAGAACCGCTGCATCTGATTCCGCCTGAACTTCGCCCGGAAATCGAAAAGCATTACGGCCTGTATATCGAGGGTGAACTTTGCCCGCAATGCCGTTACAACCTTGACCATGTTTATCAGGGCAAACACGAAGACGTGCAGATCGAACGCATAGCCTTTTCTGAAAAAGATCGCATCGGCATCGGCACGTTCGCGCCCAGCGACCCGAAATCCCAGGACATCACCGAACTGACAGGTTCGATTGATCTTTCGACCATCGGCGAAATCGGAGTCGAATCAGACCCGCGCGCTTACCGCTTTGACGGCGAATTGAACATCGCCAATCGCGGTTTGATGGAGTTCATCGAAATCCTGAAGTGCGATGAGAAGTTCCTCTATTCGCTGCTGACGTTGTCGCAGGAACAGAACATCAAGACGGGCCGTTTCGCCATGATTTACGCCGACGAAGTAATCATGTCGCACACCAACGAAAACGAATACACAGCCTTTGTCGGCAACAAGAAATCCGAAGCCCTGCAAGACCGCATCATCATGGTCAAGGTTCCATACAACCTGAAGGTCACGCAGGAAGAGCGCATTTACGACAAGTTGCTGAAACAGTCCGAAGCCATGCGCAGCATCCACCTGGCTCCGAACACATTGAAGATCGCCGCGATGTTTGCCGTTATGTCTCGTTTGGAGGAACCGAAGAAAGCAAACGTGGACATCGTCAAAAAGATGAAGCTTTACGACGGCGAAGATGTCGAAGGCTTCAAGTCAAAAGACGTGCGCGAGCTACAGGACGAAACCGTTCGCGAAGGCATGGACGGCATTTCTCCGCGTTACGTCATCAACCGGTTGTCGAACGCTCTGGTCAAAGACAACATCCAATGCATCAATCCGATTGACGCCCTGCGAGCGATCAAGGACGGTTTCGATCAGCACACCGGCATCAAAACCGAAGAGAAAGAGCGTTACCTGAGCCTGATTTCCCAAGCCAGGCGCGAGTACGACAACATCTC
>JBGAPB010000189.1:0-11898 GCA_044221525.1 Blastocatellia bacterium
GCAGACATCTCTCGAT
Organism: Blastocatellia bacterium; assembly: GCA_044221525.1. GTDB lineage: Bacteria > Acidobacteriota > Blastocatellia > RBC074 > RBC074 > RBC074. Next base: position 17 of record JBGAPB010000189.1, read on the forward strand.
TGCTGGCAACAGGCTGGAAAGCTCCGCAACCGATCACCGTCAAAGCGCGCGACGGAGTGACGGATTTATATGGATTGATGTTCGTTCCGTCCAAACTCGATCCCGGCAAGAAATATCCGATCATTAACAACATCTACCCTGGCCCGCAAACCGGCAGCGTGCGCGGGCGCAGCTTTGCGGCGGATCGTGGCGACCAACAGGCGCTGGCGGAACTCGGCTTCGTCGTCGTGCAGATTGATGGAATGGGAACTCCGTGGCGATCCAAGAAATTCCACGAAGGCTATTATGCCGATATGGGCGACAACACCTTGCCCGATCAAGTCACCGGCATGAAACAACTGGCGCAGAAATATCCGTGGATAGATATTGATCGCGCTGGAATGTACGGCCATTCGGGCGGAGGCAATGCCACCGCCGCAGCGCTGTTCCGCTTCCCGGACTTTTTCAAAGTCGGCGTCGCTCAAGCCGGCAATCACGACAACCGCGAATACGAAGACGATTGGGCGGAAAAATGGCAAGGATTGCTGGTTACCAAACCCGACGGCACCAGCAATTATGACGACCAGGCCAATCAGAATCACGCCAAAAACCTGAAAGGCAAACTGCTGCTGGCGCACGGCACTGTGGACAACAACGTCCCTCCGTACAGCACGCTGTTGGTGGTCAACGAACTGATCAAAGCCAACAAAGACTTTGACCTGATCATGTTCCCCAACCGTGCCCACGGGTTCGGCAACGAACCGTACATGGTTCGCCGCCGCTGGGATTATTTCGTCAAACATTTGCTGGGTGCCGAACCACCGAGCGGATTTGAGCTGAAACCGCCTGCTCAACCAGCGATTGGAAACTGAATCAATGTCTTTTCAAAACTTGACAGCAATAGGCAGGTAACACATAAGTGCCGTACCTTATCTTGTCTTGTGTCACTTGCTGATAGTTTTATTTTCAAAATTCAGATTCAACATTTTTACTGAGGAACATCCCCACAATGCGACCAGTGAATCGCGGCGCTTCAGGCGATTATCCAGCTGATTTCAACAATCTGCCTGCGGATCAACAAAAACTTCTCCGTCTTCTGCAAAATCTGGGGCGTGCAACCATGGCTCAACAATGCCAAACCATGCTTAGCCGGCTAGAATCCGACTACAAGATTTTGATGGAAAACCAACGGCCAAATAAAAAACTAAAAACGAACACTGGCGCAGCAGATCAGCCAGAGTATATTTCTGATGGCGACCTGACGACTGTTAGCTGGCTAGATTATGACTCTTTAGTCCGACTATTCAATGAATGCCAAACACAATTCCAAGCCAGACCTCCTAAACCAAACAGGAACGACGATGCTGAAAAATCCAAGATGGTCAAAATCTACAAATTGTTGAAAGCAATCTGGCTTGGGACGGATAAAGAGAACAGCATCAAAACTGAGAGCAAGAAACTTTCGCCTCTCTATGGCAAAGCGCGCGGGCCGTTGATCAACAACCTCGGCCAGTATTGCTCTTATTGCGAAATTCCATTGGCGACCAGTCTTGCCGTTGAGCATATGCTGCCGAAAAGTGATTTCCCACTGCTCGCACTCGTCTGGGAAAATTTTTTGTTGGCCTGCCCGCTTTGCAACAGCTACAAAAACAATAAACCTTCGCGCGCCACCGGAATCAGTTTGTCTCCCTTAGCAGGCACCTATGACCCCAAAACCAGTCCGCCCACTGACCAGCAAGAAACCTTGATTCAAACTGCCGCACGAAACAGTTATCTGTGGCCAAGTGACGCAGCTTACACGGCATTCCAGAATTTCTATCAGTATGAAATGTTCAAAGTCATTTACGACCACCAGGGAAACCTATTGGGCAGGCCTGAAGCCATACCGAGTCTCCAGCTAAGGGGGTGGGCCGAAAACAACCAAATTGAGTTTAACGAAGATAGCCGTAATGCGGTCACGGCCCAGGTGAAGGACTTGCTGGCTGAATTTTCTGAAACCGAGACAACGCAAATACAACAAGACTTGGATAAGAAACGCTACTCGCCCTTGCTCCTCACCCAACTGAAAACCAATCGTCTTGTACTCGATCCGGAATTTCCTTCAAATGTTAATGTCCCTGATATTGAACTTACAGAACGACGTTTGTATTCACTGCATTTTACCAAACCCGATAAACCTAATCTCGATAACGCCAAAGCTGTTGTGAAGGTTATTGAGATTCGCACAGACAACGCCGTTACCCTGCCCAACCCGATTAGATTGTCGAATGATGCTGAAAAGAAATTCCGAAGTTTGCTGATTTCCGGCCTTCTCCCTGAACAGTTAAGCGCCCAATTGGCCGAGCCTGACTACAAGATAAATGTTTTCAAAGACACCTTTTTCATCTGGCCCGATAATAATGATTTTTTCGTCCAAACTGAGAAAACCTATTTGCTCCGCAAAGACAACGATCGTTTTAAACTATTTAACACATCAAACATTCAGGTCGAACTTCATCTCACCGCCGTAGCTTCCCTCCTTAGCAATCAAGCAAAACAGGTCATCAAGGATTTGAAATTGAACCATGTGGATACTTCATTGTTGGGAAACAAAGAGACGGATCGGCGAATGATCAAGCGCACGCGCACCTGGTTTATTGCGCTCAAATCACTGCGGCGGATTGACCAAGCCATCAATGCCAGGATTGATTTAACCCCCTTACTTGCGGCGACGACCGAAACCGTCAAGGCGACGGGATTTTGGTCGGTTTGGCGAACCGTGTTTAACTGGATTCCCGACACCTCACCACACCGCAATGCAATTCTTAGCATTCTTTCGAACGTGAATAATTTTCCGGGCACGAGGTAACGCCTTACCGACTACTAACTAAACCGGAGCGAAATACGATGAGACCAGTTGAGCGAGGGCCTAGTCCAACCAGACCAACGTCGCGCGGAACACAGGTACCTATACAAGGGAAAGACTATTCTTTTTTTCGCCCCTACTTGATTGCCCGATTAGGTGAATACTGTTCGTACTGTGAAGTGCCGTTGGGGCTGAACCTGGCAGTGGAACATATGCTGTCAAAGAAGGAATCCATCAATGAAAATGACTGGAATAACTTTCTGCTCGGCTGCACCAATTGCAACTCGCATAAGCTTGCAAAGACAAAATCCGAGGACTCGGTCCTTAATAATTTCGTTTGGCCTTCAATTGAGAATGTGGTTACCTCGAATACCTTTGACCTCATGACTTATAAAAAAGAGGCGAAGACGGTCAGCCAACTAATTGCTGACGACGTGTTTTTAGATTTCAAAGACGAAAGAGCAAAAAATCAAAAAAAGAAACTTTATCCAGATATTGATACCCAAACGTACAATTACGTTTGGGCCTATCCATCTGCCCTCAATTCGGCCATTGGAAAGAAGGTTAAAGGAACGATTCGATTGGTGGGATTAAATGATTTCATACCGGGCAACTCCCCGGACGAGTTTCACGAGAATGCCAGCGACCGCCGTGTATTCAACCGCACGGCGGCCTGGGACCGAGCCGAGAAACTCGCGACCTTACTGGTCACCTACCACAGCAATGTTGCCGCCAACCAACTGGCGATTGATTTGTTGAAAGATCAGATCAAAGAAACCGCCATCGCGACGGGCTTCTGGTCAATCTGGATGACTGTGTTCAAGAGCAAAACCTTTGCAGATGACATCACCAGCAAGCAAATACTTAGGGACCTGTTCGTTGACAACAATGTATTTCCCGGCACCAAGTACACCGTTCGCTGATCGCAACACGCCATTATTCATCCGGAGAATTCGCTGGTATGGAAATTAATAGCCTCGCCGATTTGTTCAACCTTGATCTTAACTATGTGTTCACCCACTCCCCGAGTGCAACGAGGCATGGCGACATGTACACGTATTTCCTACCCACCATGTTGTTTCGTGTTGAGGGAACCATCACCGTAACGCATCACGAACAAAATGCCGTCGCTGACCTTGTGAGGCTGGAAATCCCCTCACTGACATTGCGACAAATGGGCGAGTGGAAGCTGTTACCTCAGGCTGCGGATCAACTTGATAGCCTGCTCGCGCTGACGCTCACGAACGTTACATTTACAGTGGACGCCAGGTTGCGCCAACTTACGGTGACGGGCGATGGACCATCTGACCGATTGGAGTTGGGACTTACCGATTTACCAATCACTGGCGGAAAAATTCATTTGCAGGTGTATGTCCCTGAAATCGGATCGCCGGAAAATCTGGACGCTTATATAGAAGGCTCTTTACAGCTTGGACAGGGTGCGCCGATCAAGCTGACGATGCCGCGCGGTCTTTCTGACTGGCATTTGAGTTTGCAACCGGGCGCGTCTGCCAAACTCTCCGGCGGGCTGGCGGATTTGGCCGTATTGACCGGGATGCAGGTGGGTTCGTTGTTACCCGCAGATTTAGCATCTGTATCGGGCGATTCCGGGTTTACGCTTTCCGGGCTGATGGTTCGATTTGGGCACCGAATCAACGCGGTGAGCCTGTCTATCGTGACGCCGAGCTGGAAGATCATTGATGACGACAACGTCAATAATCCTCCGCGATTAGCCGTCAAACAGGTGACAGTCCGTTTGAATTTCGAGATGTATGACACGACGACGGTGGCGGGAGGCATAGTCGCCAAGTTCAGCGTGTTTGGTGTGGATGTGGACGTTGCTTTGCCGATCCCGTTCGATAGCAAGGAATGGTTCTTGGAATGCCGCCCCAACGTATTGATTCCAGGCATTGGCGACATTGTGGTCGAGATGGGACGGCTGGTTGGCCAAGGTGATTTGACAACCTCGATGCCTCCCGGACTCAGCGATTTTGGTAGCCTGATTGTGCAGTATCTGAAGATCAGTTTTGATCCAACGACTCGTGCAATTTCCAACGTAGCATTCAGACTGAGTTCGGCCAATAGTTGGACACTTCCTTACGCCATCGGCATTTCCCTCGATGACATTTACATTGACCTTACCATTGCCAATCCGCTGATTTCTGACAAGCGCCAGTTAACGGGGGTAGTGTCTGGCAAAATTTCGCTCGGCGGATTTTATGTTCCTGTCGAAGTGGAACGACTGACAAAAGGCAGTGGCTGGACGTTGAAGATTATCTACGACGATATCTCGGTTGGGTTGCCGGACCTGATGCCGCTGATTGGCATCAAGGCGGATGATTTCAAACAAGCGCTGCCGCATGGACTGAGTGTCGTTAATGACATTTCCCTGTCCCGACTTTCGCTGATTTACGATTTCGGAGCGCGCCAACTTTCGGATGCCTCGTTTCAATTGGAATTGAGCGAAGTTTGGCAGGTAATCCCGAACCATCTAACAGTCACCAGCCTGGGGTTATTCGTTAAGATTGAACACGTTTCCGATGACAAGGAACGGTATCTCTATATTTCAATGGCCACTGAGGTTGAGATTGGCGACGTAGGCTTCGAACTGATGGCAACCAACTACGATCCGGATAACGACTGGTTGCTGTTGTTGAAGATGCGGGAAGGAGATTCGATTAACCTCACCAATTTGATCGAATCCCTGCTTGCCCCAATGTTACCGGCAGGCTACCACCTGCCCCCCGAATTCCCGACCGTTGTTTGCAAAGAAGCCTCGCTGGCCGTGGCTCCGGCCACGCTTGCTCTGCGAGCTCGCCTGACTTCCGATGTGACCTGGAGCTTTCCCTTCGCGAAAACCAGCTTCTATATTGATGATCTCAGCTTTGGACTGGATGTAGGCAAAATGCCAACGCCGCCAGCCAATGGGACTCGCCCCTATCTCTTCACAGCCAGCGGCGGATTCGTCATTTCAACTGGCTTCGAAGACAACGCCCTGGATTTTGGTAAAGCAACCATTACGACAACCAATACCGGTGCAGACACAGTTTTGACTATCCGGGGCATTAAGGCAGTCAATCTGCCCGGGGTCGCTCAAGAGTTGACAACCGGAAGGCACACTGACGGCGAAACCTGGAATTCGATGATTCCTGCGGTGCCAGTTGAGTTTGCGACTGAACTCGGCACGTTGACACTAGACTTGTTGGTGAACCTGACGCAGAACGTATTTGCCATGCATGGCAGTTCGCCGAAATACGGTTCCATTGCCTTTCTCACCAAAAAAATCAATGACAAGGATTGGGGCTATTGCGTTGCAGCTAAATTGGCCAACGGATTTACGTTTGCGTCATTGTTGCCGGAATTGAGCGTGATTGATGGCGTGATGACCTTCAAAAATGGCAGCGCAGGCATTGCTTATTCCTCATTCGATGCCAAAGAAGTAAAAGCCGCCGTCGAATCTGTCCCGCAATTTTCCGAAGCGCTGACGGTGGGAGGTTCCGAGCCTATCGCACAGGGCGTCAATTTTTATGCGGCGATTAACTTTGCCACTGCAACAAACGGCGTTTTATTCGGCAATGTAGTCACGTTGCTCAGCGGGTTGGAAAACAAACCCGACTTGGTTGTGTATGGTCATATTGCCAAGAGAGCCGATGATAAAACCAACAACTCGCTCAAAGCGCGGTTTACAGCAAAGCTAGGCGATTTCAGGGTTCTGAATGCATTGGACTTTCACGGCGTTACGTTCCAGTACGCCAAAGATTCCCACACAGAAATCACCTTGACGGGCGATCTGAAATTGACGATCGACAAAGGCAAATCTAACGAACAGGTGTACCCGTTTCATGGCGATTTGAAGGTTACGAACACCCGCGCCGACTTTGCCTTGAGAACGCCAAATGGACAAAGCATCGTCAATCCGCTAGGCATGACAGGCGTCACAATCCGTGATCTGCATCTGATCTTTTCTCATGTTTACTCAACCAAAACGACGCCTGCCGGAACGACGGTACAATTGGGAGGCAAGGCAAATTTCGGAACGGCAACCCAATTTGACGCCAATCTGTATGTAGCCAACGGAAACCCTTTGCTGGTCGAAGTCAGCCTGACACAACAACCTCCGCTCGGCATTATTGTTGCTCGCGTCTTCTGTGGCTGGAGTTACTTACCCCGCCGATTATTTCGACATCAAGTTCATGTCAGGCAGCGCTTACTATTACAAAAAAGCCGACGATACCCAGAAACAGTTTGCCAGCGTCAAAACTGAGAACAACCAAGCAATCGAACGACACGATGGTTTCAACCTGCAAACTACGCTGAAGATGTTTGACCGCACGGTGGCGCTGCAGGTCAATGTGCAACCTCGTGGTGTGACGGCGAGCGGAAAGATGCTGGAACCGTTCGACCTGGATTTCATCGAGTTCACCGACTCCGATTTCACCGGCAGCCCTTCGCTCTTCCTGCGCGTACTGCAAAACGAAAAAGCATTTGGCTTGAAAGCCGGGGTCAAATTGTTCAAGGAACGCTTTGCCACGGGCGAACTTTCCATCGGTAAATACTCCAACGCGGGCGCGGACGAAGCTCAGATCAGAGGGCACATTGCTTACGCCGGTAACATTGAGATGTTTGCAGGCACGGCGCTCAGCTTTAGCTACAGTAAATCGTCAGGATTCAAAATCACGGACTGGCCATTTAATTTCGACTACCCCCTGGAATACGCAAAATTGATGAACGGCTTCAAAAAAGGAGGCTGTTCGGCGCTGGTCGGAATGGTCTTTGCCAAAGTGGTCAAAACCAATTTTGCAGTCAAACCTGAATTTTCATCCAACGCTACACACTACATTGTGACCTTGAAAGGCACCTATTCCGTCGCCTTGATTGACGCGATGTTTCCATTTCTGGAAGTTCTCCTACCGCCAATTCCGATTCTGATTGATCGAACACAACCATTCACCTTGAGTTCGCTACCAGAACGAATTTTCAAGGCTGTCGGCGACAGCGCACCACAGATTGTCGCCAGCATCCTGAACGACCCTGCCAAATTCAGCGCTTTTATCGCCACGGTGGGCTTGGTGAATGCCGCGCCCGGGTTGATCGCGGACTTAGCCTGTAACGGTGGCAAAAACGTGTCGGAATCGGCTCAAGCCATCAGAACCGCCGAGCAAGCCAAGGCCGCCGCCGAAGCTGCTGCCAGAACCGCTCAATCGGCGAAAACTGCCGCCGAAGCTGAAGCTGCCGCCGCTGAAGCCGCCGCTGCGGCCGAAACTGCTGCGGCGGCGGCCGCTGGAGCAGGTGGTGGAGCCGCTGCTTTTGCANAAATTCGACTACCCGCTGGAATATGCCAAGTTGATGAACGGCTTCAAAAAAGGAGGCTGTTCAGCCCTGGTCGGAATGGTCTTTGCCAAAGTTGTCAAAACCAACTTTTCAGTCAAACCTGAATTTTCATCCAACGCGACACACTACATTGTCACCTTGAAAGGTAGCTATTCCGTCGCCTTGCTTGACGCTCTGTTTCCTTTCCTGGAAGTCTCTCTGCCGCCAATTCCGATCCTGATTGATCAGACACAACCATTCACATTGAGTTCGCTGCCGGAACGAATTTTCAATGCCATCGGCGACAGCGCATCGCAGATTGTCGCCAGCATCCTGAACGATCCGGCTAAATTCAGCGCTTTTATCGCCACGGTCGGATTGGTTAACGCCGCGCCCGGATTGATTGCCGATCTGGCCTGCAATGGCGGAAAAGATGTAGCAGAATCAGCTCAAGCCATCAGAGCCGCTCAGAATGCCAAGACTGCCGCAGAAGCCGCTTCCAGAGCTGCTCAAGCGGCAAAAACTGCTGCCGAAGCTGAAGCCGCCGCTGCTGAAGCGGCGGCTGCGGCTGAAACTGCGGCTGCGGCTGCCGCCGGAGCCGGTGGGGGAGCCGCTGCTTCTGCAGCAGCCATCGCCGCCGCAATAGCTGCAACGGTTGCCGCCGCCGCCGCTGCGGCTCTGACCAACAAAGATGGAAACAAACCCAAACCGCCAGACACACCTTCGCTTGGCAAAGCACACATCGCCAGTTTCACATACGACGGCAATGAACTGATCGTGTCCTGGCAGTCGGTAACGCAAGCGGCGGCCTATCGAATTGAACTGCTCCGTGGCAACGACGTGGTGGCGTTCCGCGAAGTGCTCGCGAATAAACTCCGCACCACGTTCCCAGCCAATGAGTTAACAAACGGTGAATACTCCGTGCAGATCAAAGCCAACGCGACCAATTACCGGGAAAGCGTCAGCGACAAAGCTTCGATTTCGGTGTTGGGCGTAGTTACTGCAAGGCTTACGTGCGAAGGCGCGAAAATCGTTGCGACCTGGGACGCCGCCACTCCGCCGAAATACGAAGCTCGTGTATTGAAAAATGGACACGCAATCAGCACGACACCCAAGGATGTAAACCGTCTGGAATTTGATCCGGCAGGCCCTGGCGATTACACCGTCCAGGTACGACTCAAAGGTGATCAAACGCATGTGGCAGGCACGTGGTCACGGCCATCAAATACTGTCACCATTCCTGATGTGATTACGGTGGCGCTGGCAATCGTCAACAACCAGTTCGTTGCTGATTGGAACGATGTTCACGCACCAAAATACAAAATCAGCCTGTACTGGAATAACTTTGAACTCAGTACTGCTGAAGTCTCTGCTCATCATCACGCCTTCGAAATTGCCGCACCGGGTAGTTACGCCATTAAAATCCGCGCGCTTGGCGACCAAACGCATATGGCGGGGTCGTGGTCGAATCTTTCAAATACGGTCTATGTGCCTGATGAGGTTTCTGTTGAGTTCTGTTACGACTTTAATCTGAAAAAAGCCAAAGCCACCTGGAACCAGGCATTCCCCTCCCCGTACGCAGAGTTCAATGTCAGTTTGATTAAGGATGGAATACCAATTAGCACCACACGCTTCAGCGGCAACAGCACGATTTTTGATCTCACTGCTTCAGGCACCTACACCGTCAAAGTGCAACCGCAAGGTGATGGAACACACCTGACTGGCCGATGGTCAAAAGAATCGGCGGCAGTGATTGTTCCCAAAGCCACTTGGAATGACGTTCATGCCGAAACTTACGAAGTCCATTGGTTTAAGGATGGAGTTAGGTTTATCACGGAGTTGTATCCGACAAACAGTGTTGCGCATTCGCCCCAAGGCCCCGGCGTTTACACGGTGGAAGCCAGGTCGTTGGGAACCAACCAACTCGTTCCCGGCAAATGGTCGAAAAAATCGAACGCGCTGACACAACTGGCTGCGCCCAATGTCGCCTTCGCGCATGTACAAAACGAAACTGAAATTTACGTCAACCTGGAGTCCGACAGCGAAGCTTACAGAATGCAATTGGTTAAGGATGGAGTTCCGGTCGGGCCAATTGTGACAGGAGTCAAATTGCAACCGTCGGCAAGGCTCAACGCAAATGACTTGCCCGCTGGTGAGTATAGGGTGCGAGTCAGCGCAACCAGTTCCGATGACAATACAATTCCCAGCCCGTGGATCATTGCGCGAACCCCAATTTACAAACTTGCCGCTCCTCTCATTGCTTCAATGAGCTACACGGCGGAACGGGTCATACCGAGAGAAATCATCGTCACCTTACAGAGTTTCGATCCCCATACAGAAATCTATTGCGCTCAATTTGTGAATACCGCCGATGGAAAGCCAGTCGGAATGATTCAACGATTCCGTTCAGCGAATAACATCCACTTATCTCTTCAAGACATTCCAGCGGGAACCTACAAGGTGCAAATCATGGCCAGCCGCATCAATCAGAATGATGGCATTGCCAGCCCGTGGAGTGATTCTGGCGTTGCGATTGTGGTGTTGAAACAGGTGACGATCAATCAGGTGGCTTTGGCCGGCGATATGCTGATGGCAACGTGGACTGAATGCGCAAACGCCACGCATTATGAGCTTGCCTTGAGTGAAGAAAGCCCACGCCTGACTCCTCCGCTCATTCTTCATCGCGTAATGCCATTGGCCGGACAGACGAAACCGCCAACAATGCTAAAGCGTCCAAACACCAATCTGGAACCGGGAAAAACCTATCAGGTCTATGTGCGCCCTGTAGCCGATGCGCTGGTGGGAGAATGGAGCGCGGCCGCTCCATTGAAAATCCAAGCCCCCGTGAAAACCCAACAAAGCCTGTCACTGAATGGTGGTATGGCAGTGATCCCCTTGACCGCACCACTTACGCTCAAAGCATTTACGTTGGAAGTATGGGTGAAAACAGCAGGAGCACACTCTGGTGGAGCGATTTTCAACTGTGATGGCGCATTTGATGTTTTCATTGGAGGAGGAACGATGCTGTGCAATGTCCACTCAAATGGCTCCGGGAAAGCTTATCAACCGCTCACGGCCGGACATTGGCATCACGTCGCAGTCGTATACCAGCATGCAACCGTACAATTCTATCTGGATGGAAATCTCGTATACACTGCGAATGCAGGGGGCACTCCGGGCGTCATCATTTGTAACGGACGCATTAACATAGGTGGTTTGCGATCTGATGATCCTTCTAATCGATTTCCTGGAATGCTGGACGAACTTCGCATCTGGAATGTGGCTCGTTCGGAGCAAGACATTCAGCAGAACATGCATAGCGCGCTCTATCCAAAGCAGCAGCCGCGTCGCACGCCCGATCCACAGCAATCGTCCCTGTTGCTGTATTACAACTTTGATGACGGCACCGGACGCGAATTGACCGGGCAAGGCGCAGAGTTAAGCTTGTTGGATAACGCGGCGATTGTGCAATCCGATGTTCCTGTAACTCTATAGCCTGTACGGAATATTGATATCAGGAATCAGAATGCAACTCTTTGCGCATCATCAATCTGAAACCATTTCGCGCCAAACAACACAATCAGGAATTTACCCTATGAATAAAACAGTGAAACGTTCTTTGTTGACCATTACAGTCATCGTGTTTTGCCTTATCGCCTCGCCCGCCGCAGCGATTCAGGAACCCGTGGATCGCGACGTTGTCGCCAAAATTCGCGACGAAGGAATGAATCGTTCGCAGGTTTACGAA
>JBGAPB010000190.1:0-11632 GCA_044221525.1 Blastocatellia bacterium
TTCGATCAAAGCTCCGGGAGGCGCCAGGATGGTAAGTCTGGGAGCAAGGGCAGGTACGGGTTTAATGGTCGCGGGTTTGGGCTTCGATGGTTTGTCGTTTTTTTTGACTGCTTTTGCCGCCGTTTTTTTCTTACTAGGCTTTGGGATCTCCCGTCCAGTCGGATCCTGAGCAACAATACCTGCGACAAGATGCAAAGACAGCAGCGAAACACAAACAGACAACAGCCCAAAGTTGAGCAGGCGTCCCTGATACCGGTGATAAAAGATTCCCGCACCCATCATTGTTTTTATTTTTCCGCTTTCAAAAAAGCCAGTTGACGGTTTCAACTGCAAGTTATTGAAGGGTCAGATTTTCATTGAGCGTCGCGCGCCAAACGAAAACCTGTTTTGTCGCGCAAACGATCCGGTGGCAACACGCCCCTGTAGGTCGCAGTCGCGCGTTTGCCAGGCGTGTCATAAGCGCCGCCTCTGATTACTTTTCCAGGAGCGATTTCCTTATTTTCATCGGCATAACTAACCAGGCTGCTTGAAGTCCATTCCCAGACATTGCCGCACATATCCATAACCCCGAACTGACTGGCTCCACCGGGAAAACTGCCGACCTTTGTGATTGCACCGTCGGTTTCCCGTCCTGCATTTGCATTCGCTGCGTTCCAGTTATTTCCCCATGGATAGAGCTTGCTGTCTGGCCCTCGCGCCGCGAACTCCCATTCGGTTTCCGTTGGCAATCTTTTTCCCGCCCATTTGGCATAATCCTCAGCGTCATCCCAGGAAACATTGATGACAGGCATCTTGGCCTCGGCTGGTAGAAACTTGCCGCCGCGCCAATGCGAAGGCGCTCGATGGCCAGTTTCAGAGACAAATTGTTGATACTGTTCATTGGTGACTTCGGTGCGATCAATAAAAAATGGTTTGACTGTAACTGTATGAACAGGCGTTTCATACTCGTCGCCATCATTACGTCCCATTTCAAACTTGCCACCGGGGATGTAAGCCATTCCATCAGAACCGGCTTTATTAGAGTTATTGCCCTGTTGTTTGGCTGGGAGCTGTTCGGAAGAGGTTGCAGATTGCGAGCCTCGGTTAAACCACCAATACGCCAAAAAAATCAGTAGAAAGGATAATGCGATGAGTGCAAGCGACTGAACTATCTGTTGTCGGTTGCGAGGTGCAGTACCTGTAAACGAGCCAGTATCTTTTGATCGAAATTCTCCGCCAAAGGGCGGGAGCGGTGTCACAACAGTCTTTGCCTGGGTATTGCCATTTTCTACTTCCGCTGCAGCCATAACTGGTGAAGCAGTTGCTGTCAGAGGTTGGTCGGGCAATTCCCCATTAAAAGCGGATGTGGAATCGTCTTCAAGAATCAAATTTCCTGAAGTTGTCAAAGCGCCAGAAGAAAGGTTTTCAGAGCCTGTTTTCAAAGACTCGGAGTTTTTGAGTTCTTCTGCCTGTTTGCGATCAGATTCTGAAAGTGATCGTGGCTCAAAAATAGTGGCCGAAGTTCGGTGAGATGGTTCGTAGTTATATTTGAGCGATTGCGATTTTGGCGAATGTTGAACAGGTGCTGATGCAGGCACAGGTTCCACCTGGGCAGCTTCCGCTTTATTGGCAGCGTTTCCGGCAATACTACTTCCGCAAACTTCACAGAATCGTGAATATGGTTTGGCTTCTGCTTTACAGGATGGGCAGTTGACCTTGGCGATTTCAGGAAATTCTTCAACCTGGCTTGAAACGTCCAGGTTTAGACTTCCAGACGAAGAAGTTGATGTCGAAAGCAACAATGCCCGTTTTCGATCAAGCCCGCAGTTTTTGCAAAAAATCCAACCGCTACGCCATGATGTGCCGCAATGATAACAAGCTCCAATAACGGTTTCCTGCAGAGTGACACTGGCTCGATTTCCGCAATGCTGGCAAAAGTTTTCTCCGCGTACAACGCGAGCGCCACATTGTGTGCAGCAGTGCGATTCAATCACAGTTTCTGCATTTGAATGCACAAGCGTTTGGCCGCAACGGCGGCAAAAGCTTAAATGGTCTGGATAATGCAGGCTGCATTTTTGGCAAAACATAAAGATGACCAACCCAAAACGCTTATAGATTATTGGATGCCTACGATTGTGGCGCAGAGAGCGCGCCGCAAGACTTGGCAATCATAGGGCAGTGACAATTTACTGTGCAAGCATTGATTGTCATGAGGATGTTTCAACCGGACTTCATAGGACGAGCTCATCGTCATAAACAATCAGAACCGATTCACATCAGCCTCAAATACCCATCAAATTTTTATCGAATATTTTTTTCCAGAAAGGACATTTTTCGTGTTGACACTTTCGGCTGTTTTCGGTAAAGTTTCGGTTGTCGCAAGTAAGAAACAAAACCTTTGTTTTAACAGCAAACCCGGAGTGAATATGGCGCTGTCACCTCGTCAAATTGAGTTCTTTGATTTTCTGGTCAGTTTTCAACGTGAGTATGGATATGCTCCAACGATAGCCAGAATTCAGGAGCATTTCGGGTTGCGTTCTACGGCAAGCGTTCACCAAAAATTGACGGAGTTGGAAAGTGAAGGTTTGATTCGTCGTCATAAAAACATCCATCGTGGAATTGAAATCATGCAATGGCCGAAAGAAAGTGACGGGCCGTTTTCCATATCTGCAAACCCCGAAAAAGGTGAATTGCAGATTCCACTGCTTGGAGTAATTGCGGCTGGCGCTCCTATCCAATCTTACATTCCTCCTGATACGCTGTTTGTGCCTGCTGATATGTATTCGCCGAATCGTTTTGCTTTGAAAGTTAGAGGCGAATCAATGCGCGACGAGCAAATTTCCGACGGTGATTTCATCATTGCGGAACCGTCAGGGAACAAGCCGCTCCACGGGAAAACCGTAGTTGCTTTGATTGATGAAAGCGAAGCTACGGTCAAAAAATTTTACGACGAACGTACGCAGATTCGTCTGCAACCCGCAAACTCTGAATTTGAACCAATCCTGATTAGTCCACCCGACAGGGTAAAAATTCAGGGTGTGGTTTGCGGACTGATTCGCAAATTCAGATAAAGTCATTGTTTAACCGTTGCAGTTACCTGATGATTGCGCGGTTTTTTTAGAAGTCCTTTGTTTCATAGTCGCAACAAAAAGACGGATAAATAGAAACTATCCGTTGACGACAATTGATAAACAGCAGCGTTACGATCATAGCTTGGCACCAATGTCAGGCTGATGGCCGTCGTCTGGAAGAAATTGCTCAGGGCGTTCTGCCTAGCATCGCTTACCCGCCTGCACCACTTGAACCGAAAACTCAGCCTGGGGCGTTCATCCGGCTTGACTGCCCGCGTTAAGCCGGATGAACCAACGCCCTTAGAAAAACTGTGTCAGATTGAATGCTTGGGTAATAAAGCTTGGGCATTAGTGTCGGCATTTCTTTTCACGGTATGCAGGTAGGCGGAAACAAACAGCGATTTATCGTTTTGAATCAAACATCAATCAGTAACTTTCCGTCAGGATAAAGAAATGCCGGCGCCGAGTCAGGCACTTGCTGGGAAAAGTGTGTCTTGTCCTAAAGCTGGGAAGTGAGTAACCAAACAGGAGAAGAAATGAACAGCGTTCAAGATGCATTTAAGCATAATCGGGCACGCCAAAACGTGATCGTTGCCGGTGGGTTGATTTTGGTCTGCATCACGTTACTAAGTTGCGTGTCGTCATTCATGATTTACCGCGAAGGTTTCGGGGACACGCCATGGTTTGTACAACAATCTTTGTCACTGTTCGCTGTCATTGTAGTCGAAGGTGCGTTTATCTGGTTGGTATACGGCTTTACGCGAGCGTTTTCATCCTTCAGCGAACGAATCATTTCAATGGCTGGAATGGCCTTCCTGGTTTGCGTGATGCTGACGAACATCATCACTCACTTCATGATGGTCAAAAAACTTGCGCTGACGCCGTTTCAGGATGCCTGGTTAAGTTGGGGAGCGGTAAGTGTGTTCATTGCAGTATTGATATTCGTCTTGCTCATCACACTTTCCGATCCCGTCACAAGATTAATTCGCCTGGAAATGAGGTATCTAGGCAAACAACAAGAAACCATTCTGCATGCGAAAAGTGATGGTCTGGACAGCGAACACATACAGCTTGCGATGTTGGAACGTGCGGAGATTGAAGCAAGAGAATTGGCGGAGCGCATTGTTGGCGATGGCAGGCAACTGACTCGTGGGAGTTCCACTCGTCTGCAGCAACAATCTTTGCAAGCGCCTTTGCGTCACAGAACAAAAAAAGAATAACGCCGCAGACTGGCGCGGAGCCTGTGGCGCAACCTGAAATAGCGCAGTTAAGCCAGCTTCCGGGTGGCATCTCTTCAATTCCACGTATTCAACAAAACGCACTGAAAAATGACAGCCAATTTTTTGACAACCGATTTGAAGTAGAAGACGAAGAAAATTTCTTTCAACAAGAAGAGTTTATAGAGTTACCAAACTTGTCCGAACAGATTGACCGAACACGGTTGACGCCAAGCAGAAAAGCGTCTCAACCAAATACCAAAAAAACAGCTTCGTCATCCGGGCTGAAAGGATTGAAAAAACGCAGCCTGAATAAAGCAAAGCAGCTTGATATGCCCCCGACTCCAATTGGCCATGATTGGCACCTGACAGATGGCGGATGGAATCTGGTCAAAAGTTGGTCTGAAAAAGAAGGGCTGGCTGGTCAGAAAATAAAGAAGGAACGCTACGCCGGTTATCTAAGCCGTGAGGCCTGGCAAGTGATGAAGGAATATGAGTACGAAAAGATTATCTCGCAAATCGGGCAACAGTCTGGCAGACACAGCGGGCGCTGATCCGTTTGCAGTGTTTGAAATCATTGCCGATGCCAGAAAAATAAAAGAACAATCATCCAGCGGCGATGCCATTGATCGTGCCCGACGAATCGAAAAACACGCCGATGTCATGGTCAAAAATGTTTTGGGAACAGCCGATCTTTCGGTTACTGAAGTTCCTTCTACCGTCATTGAACAGATAGTGGAAATGCTGCGCGCTTATCGTTAAGCAGTTCCGCTGAAAACCAAAACCGGTATTTCATCGGAGGAGTAGATTATGACAACCGAACAAGCTTTGTTTTTGAGAGATTTCCTTTTGCAGCGAATTGAAGAAGCCCATCTGGTCACGTTGCGCGTTTTATCTTCAGTTCCAGAAGCGCAAATTGATTACCGTCCGACTCATCGTTCGCGGTCTGCGCGGCAAGTAGCCTGTCACATCATCAATACAGAACTGATTCTGATGAACGGAATTGTTTCAGGCACCTTCAATCGCAGCGCCTGCGACCTGCCTGACCCGGACATGAACCTGCGCGATATGATCGCTTATTACGACGACAGATTTGTCGAGGGAATAGAAGCGATCAGAAAAGCCACCATAAAAAAATTGACCAGCTACCTGTCATTTTATGGTGTGTTCCGTCACCCGGCGGTGGTCTTCCTGACTTTCCTGCACGACCACACTGTCCACCATCGCGGACGGCTCAGCGATTACATCCGCGAAATGGGGTCGAAGGTTTCTATGATCCGCAGCGTTGACGGCAACTTCGTTTCGATGGGTCAACCGGCGATGAAGCATTTGTGGGTCGAGCGTTCCTGGGAACAGGACGAATTGGCGCGTGCCGCCTGATCTCAGGAACAATTGGCAGTCCAGTGACGTTTGCTGAATCGTCTTTCACCTGCAAACGCAAATTTTCCAAAACTCGCCTGAGTTGTAGAAAATACTTTGATCCACAATTCAAACTAAGGAGATCATCAACATGGAAGTCAGCAAACATATTCCGGGAACCTTCTGCTGGGTTGAACTTGGCACGACTGACCAGAGCGCGGCAAAGAAATTTTATGGCGAACTTTTTGGCTGGGACGCTGTCGAAGTTCCTCTTGGGCCTGATAGTTACTATTCGATGTACAAGCTAAAAGGTAAAGATGTCGCCGCAGCATACGCGCTCAATCAGGCAGAAATCTCAATGGGCATGCGATGTTACTGGGGACTTTACATTAATGTCGAAAATGCCGACGCCGCTGTCAAAGCAATCACTGCCGCAGGCGGAACCTTGATCGAGGGGCCGTTTGATGTTTTCGACGTTGGCCGAATGGCAGTTGCCCAGGATCCGACAGGAGCCGTCTTTAAGGTCTGGCAGCCCATGAAACATATTGGGGTTGGAATTATGGGAGAAAACAACTCAATGTGTTGGCAGGAATTGGCGACGCGCGATTTGGACAGCGCAAAGAAGTTTTACTCAACGGTCTTCGGCTGGGAACCAAAAACTTCGGATAATAGTCCCATGGCTTATACCGAAAGCACCGTTAAGGCGGCTGACGGCAAGGCTCATACCGCTGGCGCTATGTACACGATGATGCCGCATATGGAAGGTATTCCGCCTCACTGGATGCCTTACTTTGCTGTGGCCGATTGCGACGGCTTTGTTGAGAAGGCGGAACTGCTTGGCGGAAAAGCTCATGTTCCACCGATGGACATTCCAGAGGTCGGACGTTTTTCAATGTTGACCGACCCGCAAGGCGCTGCTTTTGCAGTAATCAAACTCAATCATCCTTCCTGACCAGAATTCCAAAGCTTCGCGGCAAGCCGTATCAACCGCGATCCAATAGCGAAAGGCGCGTAACCGTTGTCATCGAGCTTCTGCATCCCGCAACGATTCGCGCGCCTTTCGCTGTTTTGCTTTTCCAGGCAAGCTTTTCCGCAGATAATCGCCGCGCTTTTGTATCCAAAATTTTCCCAATTCTCCCCAACTTTACATGGAGGCATACTGTGAAGAAGTTTATGTACTGGATATTTGGAATTGTTGGTTTGCTGGCTCTGGTTGGAATTGTTGTTTACGTCATTGGCAGTTTTTTGCCAGAAAACCATGTCGCCAGTAAAACTCTGACGTTAAAACAATCACCCGAAACCGTCTGGCAAGCTGTCACAGATTTCGCCAATCAGCCGAAATGGAATTCCGAAATGAAAAGCGTGGAGCAGTTGCCCGATCGTAACGGCCATACAGTTTGGCAGGAAGAAATGTCTGGCATGAAAATTCCGCTTGAAACCCTGGAAACCGAAGCTCCGAAAAAACTGGTGCGGCGAATTGCCTCTGACGATTTGGGTTTTGGTGGAGATTGGCAATATGTCATCACTCCAACGCCTGAAGGCGGCAGCCAATTGACTATCACTGAATTTGGCAAGGTTCCCAGCCCTCTGTTCCGATTTATGTCCAAATACATTTTTGGCCACACCGCAACGATGGAAGCTTACATGAAAGCACTGGCTGGCAAATTTGGTGAAACCCCGACAATCAGCTAATCCAAAACGAAAGGTTTTATAGATGCTCACGAAAACCAAATCGCTTTACAGCGTGCATCCTGGCGTGGCAATGGTGCAGAAATGGGTTGAAACTTTGCCTGAAAAGACGGGCCGTTCACTAGACGAATGGCTTAAGCACATCAAAAAGTCTGGCCCCAAAGATGAAAAAGAATGCCGCGCCTGGCTGAAGGAAACCTACAAGCTGGGCACAAATACGGCTTGGTGGTTGGCTGAACGCGCTCAAGGCAAGGGTTGGGAGGAAGATTCGCCAGAAGCGTATTTGCAGCAAGCTGAAATTTACGTTGAAGAAATGTTCGCCGGAGCCAAAGCCGGATTGCGACCAATTTATGATGCGTTATTGAAACTAGGCTTGAGCATTGGAAAAGACGTGAAGGCCTGTCCCGGCAAAACCATCGTCCCGCTTTATCGCAACCATGTTTTCGCTCAATTGAAACCGACGACGCGAACGCGGCTTGATTTGGGACTTGCGCTTGGAAATATGGAAGTTCCTGAAAGGCTGATTGACACTGGAGGCTTTGCCAAAAAAGATCGAATCACGCATCGGACAGGAATTTCTTCACTGGAAGAAATTGATGACGAAGTTAAGCACTGGCTGAAAGTCGCTTACGATCTGGATGCTGACTGAGGGCATTTGAAGTCCGACAAACTTCAGTTTGTGGAAGTCTCGGCCAGTTGCCATTTCAAGAGAACCAGCAACAAACTAAAGTTTGTCGGACTTTTCACGGCGCAAGGCGAAGAATTCGCCAAGCGCCGTTTTCATTTGAGTAAACGATTCGGTCGTGGAGACGACTTTGACGACCTTGCCAAAATTCTATTCTGTCTGGTTGCAATCGCCATCCTCCCCAGAAAGGCGGACATGGTATTTCGCCTTCGCCGAATCTACTTTCGATTTCAGCCACGCGTAGTTCCAGTACTTCACGGCTGACAATCTCATCACTTTGCGGCGAAGCCCAAGCGCCAATCTGGCTGCCGCGCGGTCTGGTCAGAAAATACTCCTCGGCTTCCTGCCGCGAAGCCTTTTCGATTTTGCCTTCAATCCTCAATTGTCTGTTCAGCGTGTGCCAATAAAAGGTCAGAGCCGCTTGCGGGTTGGTGGCCAACTCGCGGCTTTTGCGACTTTCGTAGTTCGTATAGAAAACAAAGCCGCGCGCGTCGAAGCCTTTCAGCAAAACCACACGGCCAGAAATGCGACCATCGCCAGCCGACGTCGAAAGCGTCATTGCCTCAACGTCGGGTTGTTCGGCCTGCATAGCTTCTTCAAACCAATGCTTGAACTGATCGAATGGATCAGCGGCCACATGGCTTTCATCGAAGGGCTGCGAAACGTAATCGCGTCGCAACTGAGAAATTTGTTGAGATAAATCAGTCATAAGTTTTGATCACCAAACTTAACCGAAAATCGCTCCCCACGCCGCACCGAGCACAGCAAAGATCGCCGCCACCATTGCCGCATAAGTAATTCCAGTTGAAGCTTTCATGCGGCGCGAAACAGCAGCGCAACCGATGCCCAGCAGAATGACTCGCCAGATATAAAAGGCATCAACATAAGTGAAAAGGTAGTGCAAAAATTTGGGAAGCTTCACGCCAGCCACCGCCAGCAAGGCTGTGAGATTTGAACCGATTGGGTTTCTTATGTCTATTTCGTCTACGGGTTTTAGGTGAATCAGAACCACCAGCAATGTTGTTGCAATCAAGCCAACGGCCAGCATTGCATAAGCCGTTACGGCCACCAGCGGCTTATATTCGTTTTCCACGCCGAACATCATGCTAACCAGTTTGGCCAAACCGGCGACAACCAACACCAGCACAATACTGCCCACAAGCCCAATCAATGGAAAACTGGCTTTGATAAAAGGAGCCATTTTGCGAATTCCTTCTATCTGTTTGTCAGCTTGTTCCTGAGTCATTTTGCCGTCGGCTACTGCTTGTTCGACTCCTTGAGTCGTGAATTTTTCAATGCCAACGCGATCAACAAAAAACCAACTGCCAATCGCTCCAACTAATGCAAGCACAAGTAAAGGAGCAATCAGTTTAGGCGCAAGTCCGATTTCCTTGAATGTCTCGCCCGGTGAAAAGTAAACGCCAATCAGACGGTTGAAAAAACTCTGTGGAGCCGGTGCTTCCGGTTGAGAGTTCGGTTGATTGTCGTAAGTTTGCTCAGAATTCATAGTTCCTCCCGGAGGTTAGGGGTTAATGGAAAACAGCTTGGTGAAACTACGTTGAAAGTGAATCGTGCAGGTGACACGCAGCCCAATGGCCGGGTGTGATTTCTGCGAATTTGGGTTCTTCGATTTTGCACCGTTCGGTCGCATGCGGGCAGCGAGTGTGAAACCGACAGCCAGAAGGCGGATTCAGCGGAGTCGGCACATCGCCGCTGAGCCGATGAACTTCGCGCTTTTTGGCTTCAGGATCAGGAATCGGAATTGCCGCCAGCAAAGCCTGCGTATAAGGATGCAACGGTTTTGAGTAAATGTCGTCAGCAGGAGCCAGTTCAACCAGCTTGCCCAGATACATCACCCCAACACGAGACGAAATGTGTTTGACCACGGCCAGCCCATGCGAAATGAACAGGTAAGTCAGCCCGAACTGTTCTTGCAAATCTTGCAGCAGATTGACGACCTGAGCCTGAACTGAAACGTCCAGAGCCGAAACCGGTTCGTCGGCAACGATAAAGTCTGGATTCAATGCCAACGCGCGCGCAATGCCGATTCTTTGTCGCTGGCCCCCGCTAAACTGATGCGGGTAACGATTGGCATAATCCGGCTCCAGGCCGACCACGCGCAACAATTCAGCCACTTTTTCACGCTGATCAGATTTCGAGCCTACGCCATGAACAACCAGCGGCTCGGCTATGATTTGTCCAACCTTCATTCGCGGATTGAGCGATGAATAAGGGTCTTGAAAAATTATCTGCATCCGGCGACGCGACTGGCGAAGTTCTGTTCGATTGATTTCAGTTAGATTGCGCCCGTCAAAACGAACCTGACCGCTGGTAGGTTCAATCAATCTCAACAAACAACGGCCAACCGTAGTTTTACCACAACCAGATTCGCCAACCAGTCCCAGCGTTTCGCCGCGCTGAATGGCAAACGAGACTCCGTCAACCGCCCGAACGAGTTGTTTGTGCGATGCCGGAAAATGTTTTGTCAGGTTTGTAACTTCAACGAGTGTTTGGTTGGTCATCACGATAGATATTGCGCCCGACTCCCCGCAGTCGTCAATTTTTAAGCTGAGTAAATCTCGCTGGCGCGAACGCAGCGCGACAAGTGCTCATTGCCAAGATCAACCAGCGGGATTTCGCCTTCACGGCATTTTCCCTCAGCGTGGCGGCAGCGCGGAGCGAAACGACAGCCGTCGGGCAGTTCCAACGGATTTGGAACAACGCCTTCTATAGTTTGCAGCCGCAACATTCTTCCCTGCCGCTCCTCGTCCAGGCGAGGCACCGCGCGCAACAACCCCTCGGTATAAGGATGGCGCGGTCGCCTGAACAATTCTTTTGCCGAAGCTTCCTCGATAATTTTTCCGGCATACATCACAGCCACACGATCTGAAGTTTCGGCCACTACGCCCAGATCGTGAGTAATCAGCAGCAAGGCCAGATCGCGTTTCTGTCGCAGTTCGGTCAGCAAGTCCAAAATCTGGGCCTGAATAGTCACGTCCAGCGCGGTCGTCGGTTCGTCGGCAATCAGCAGTTTTGGGTCGCAGGCCAGCGCCATTGCAATCATCACTCGTTGACGCATTCCGCCGGACATTTCATGTGGATAATTTTTCGATCGCGTTTCAGGCGAAGGAATTGCCACATCGCGCATTCCTTCGATTGCTTGATCCCAGGCTTCGCGTTTTGAAACTTTACGATGCAGCCTTATGGCTTCGGCAATTTGTTCGCCGACAGTGAAAACAGGATTCAGCGAGGTCATCGGGTCCTGAAAAATCATCGCAATATCGTTGCCGCGTATTGCTCGCATTTCATCTTCAGAAAGTTTCAACAGGTCGCGGCTTTCAAACAGAATTTCCCCGCCGACCACTCTTCCGGGCTGCGAAACCAGTCGCATAATTGAAAGTGCGGTTACGGATTTTCCGCACCCTGATTCACCAACCAAGCTCAAGGTTTCTCCGCGTTTGATGGTGAACGACAGGTCATCAACGGAGCGCACTTCCCCGTGCCGCGTCGCGAAGTAGGTTTTCAGTTTTTTGACTTCCAACAGGCTCATAAGTTGTTCATTCGGATTGAGTTCGGAATGTTGACGAATATAAGCTACTGCCATGACTGTCGGCAAATTCAGTCACCAGTCG
>JBGAPB010000191.1:0-11449 GCA_044221525.1 Blastocatellia bacterium
AAACTGCATCGCCAGCACCGCCGGAATTTTCTCTGCGACGAGCGCCCGCGCCAGATCGCGGAAACCGCCGGTGTACAGCGCCTGCGCCGTGTTGCAGCCCGCAATCACCGCCAGCCGCAATGAGCCGATACCTCGCGCGATTGTTCCCAAGAACTCGTTGACGCTGACGGGCAGCCGCTTGCCGTCGTGATCTTCGAGCAGCAGGCCGCCGCCGTTTTCGGGCGCGATGCCATGTCCGGTGAAATGCAGAATGTGGTATCCGGCTTCGAGACTGGATTCCAGAATTTCCAGTTTCGCTTCGTCCTCGAAATCCACATGCAGCTTGCCTTGTCCGGCGGGCGCGTTGATGGCTTCGAGCAGCAGTTCCTGCTCGCGTTCGATGTTCAGGCGCGAACCATCGGGCAAATCCGGCGGCGAAGAAACCAGCGCGAGCATACGAATCGGCAACGGAATCGCGGGCAAATCCGCAGGCGGCGCAATGCCCAGCGGCAAGCGCGTGATTGTCGAGTTTTTCCCGACGGCCAGGAACTCATCACCATCGTGCAACGCCTCCCACGGCACGGCTTCCAAGCGTTTGGCGTCGTCATGAATGCGCAAACACAGCGTCAGGAAATCGCCACGGTCACGATGCTGCTGCCAAATTTGTTCGAGTTCGGCGGTGAAGAGTTTTTGATAGAGCTTGCGCCCCAAGGCTTGCAACCGTTCGAGGCGGCTCAGCGGGTCGCGTGGGTTGAAATCGAGACGGCTGATTTCAAATTGCGCCAGATCGTCCAGCCGATACTCAAAGCGCGAAGCGGCGAGCGGCTGCGATGAATTACGCGGGAAGACCGTGACGTTGAAGATATCACTGGTGTCGGACTGAATGTGGAATTCAAGTGGTAATGACACAACTCTTGTCCTCTTTTTTGTGCGGCACTGTACGCCACCGTCGGGCGGACACCTTTATCAAGGATGTGAAGCATAACTTCAAATTAAAGGCCACCGCGCAAGTACGCGATGATGTCGGCAATTTGCTGTTTGGTCATGGTCTTTTCGTAACCTTCGGGCATCAGCGAAATTGTTGAGGCTCGAATCTCGGCGATGTTCTTTCGCAAAATCGTCACATCGCGATCGGCGTTGCGCAGCGTCACGGCTCCGGCGGTTTCGTTGGCCAGAATTCCGTCTTCGATGCGGCCGTCTTTGGTCGTCAGAATGTAATTGACGAAGCGGCCTTCGATGGTTTCGCTGGGATTCATGATCGAATTCAGCAACTCTTCTTTGGTTTTGTTGTTGATGCCGGAAAGGTCTGCTCCAACGCGCGGACGGCCAGCTTGCGGAATGTGGCATTTGGCGCAGGTTGAACTGAACAAATCGCGGCCACGCATGACGTCGCCGGTCAGTTTCAGCGCTTCGGCGTAGCTGGCCACGACGGCTTTGCGTTCGTCGGTTTCTGATTTGAAAAATGCTTGAGCACGAGTGACTACGTCTTTGTCAGGATGATCAAAGAGCTTCGCCTGCATCGCCGGATCAGCCATCGTGCGTTCGATCTTTCCTTCTTCCAAAGCTTTGAGCAAAACCTTCATCCGTTCGCGGTCGCTGAGCAATGCCGCCAAAACCGTTTGCCGAATTTCCGGCGAAAACTTCTGCCACTGAGCAATCAGGTTCGATGCGATGCTGGCATCATCAAACGCCGCCAGAGATTCGATGGCAGCAGTTTGCAACTCCGGCGAGTTTTGATCGGCGAGCAGTTTTTCGAGAGCTGGCGAGACAGCGACAAACTGGCCTCCGCGCAAAGCTCGCACAGCCGTGACGCGAGTTTTGACCGGCAAGCTGGCGTTCTGAGCATCAGTCAGAGCCTTTTGAACCAGGCCTTTTAACTCGAAAAACCGAGCCGTTTCCCAGGTCGCTTTTTGCAAAGCTTCGCTGTCGCTGCTCAGCAATTTCATCAACACTGCTTCGGCTCCGGCTACGCGAAGGTTTTTGACATCTGCCAGCTTCAAGCCTTTGCTCAATCCGTTGAGCGTGGGTTCGGCGTCTTTCAACGAAGCAATCAGTTTGAACAACCCCGCCAATTCGTTCGCGTCGTGCTTGCCTCCGATCAAAGCTGCCAGTTGCCCGAAAAGCAGTTTGTTGTCGAAGTCAGGATTTTTCTTTCGCAGCAAAGCGAAAAACTGCGCCGCCGAATCATTTACAGAACTCAGCACCGCCAGCCTGAACCATTGGTTGTCGGCATGTTTGATCGCCAAATCGGCCAGCGCGTCCAATGACCGAGCATCTTTGGTTTCGCCAAGCGTGAAGGCGGTTTGAAATTGGACTCGCACATCTGCGTCGTCAGCCATGGCCAGCACTGCGGATTGAACAGTTTTCGATTTGGCAAAGTTTTCAGCCAGCCGAATGCCGTGTTCACGAACTCGTGGATGCTGGTCTTTCAGAGCTTTCAACACCTGCGATTCTTCCAGCGCGGACAAACCTTCCAGAGTCCACAGCGCGTGAATTCGCCCAAGCGGTGAAGCGGATTCTTCAAACAGTTTCTTCAGGAAAGGAATAGCCGTTTTATCTTGTCGTTCGACGATCAGCCGTTGAGCCGTCGTTCGATGCCAGCCGTTTTCGTGTTCAAGAGTTTTGACCAGTTCTTCAGTGCTGGCGCTGCCAAGTCGCGGTTTCAAATCGCGTTTGGTTCGCGGATTTTTTGACGACAGCTTGTAAATGCGCCCCATCGTGTCGCCAGCGTAAAAGTCCATTCCCTTTTTGATTTCTTCGGGAATTGATTCCGGCGTTTCGATGAACATTCGGTAAACGTCCATGAAGTACAAATTGCCGTCGGGCGCGTTGGCGAAATTGCAGGGACGAAACCATTGATCTTCAGAAGCCAAAAACTCTGTATCGGCTTTGGCCCGGGCAGCTTTGTAAGTAATTCCGTCAGGCGTCAGCACGTCGCGGTGAATCAAGTTGGCGCTGACTTCGCCTGTGAAGACGCTGCCGCGATATTCCGCAGGCCAGGCGTCTCCGTTGTAAACAGTGCCGCCGCTGGCTCCGCTGAAATATCCGCCGACGTGTTCCGTCCGATTCAGAGCTTGTTCGTCGTAACGCTGCTGGCGAAGCGCCGTTCGTTGTTTGCGCCATTCCTGCGGCCCGGTCAGTGGAAAGATTTGGCCTGAAACTACGCCGCCTTCGTAAATGTTCATTGCGACGGCGGGAACTTCCAGCAGCGGAGCGCGACTCAGGTATTTGTAAGGCAAAACCACTTGCCGCAGGTGAGTCGTGTTTTCAGTAATGAATTCGTTACCCCATTCGTCGAAGGTCAGCCCGAATTGGGCTATGCCGGAACTGTTTTCAGCCAGATCGCGCGTTGGGTTGTAGCGAAAATCCGTGCCGCGAACCAGCAAAGGCTGACGCTCTGGATGTGAGGGTGAAGTGATGCGGCCTTCGCGCCCGTGGTCGGCGAAGTAAATCCAATTATCTATTCCGTAACGCGGATTGGTGATTCGCGCTTCTGGGTTTACTTTGGGAAAGCCTGTAAACAAAACCTGCTTGATGTCGGCTTTGCCGTCGCCGTCAGTGTCTTTCATCCAGAAAATGTCCGGCGCGCTGGTGACGATCAAACCGCCTTTCCACGGCAAGATTCCACTGACTTCCAAAACCTGTTCAGCAAAAATCACTGCGCGTTCGTATTTGCCGTCGCCGTCATTGTCTTCCAGCATTCTGATACGCGAACGGGCAGGCTTTCCCGGCGGAGGATCGTCCGGGTAATCCAGCATTTCGGCTACGTAAACCCGCCCATTTTCATCAAAGACCATCTCGACCGGCGACATAACTTGAGGCTCTGACAGAAAGACTTCGACGTTGAAATCTTCGCTCAAGTGCATCTTGGCCAGCGATTCCTGTGCGGTGTAAGCACGTTGCTCGGCGGTCTTTTCGGGCGCTTTGTTGCAGGCGGTGAGCGCAAAAGAAACGAGAAGAAGGAAGTACGGAACAAACGGAAGAGACGGAAAAGCTCTGAGTTTGAAAACTCTTCCGTTCATTCCGTTATTTCCGTTTGTTCCGTTATCTGGTTTTGATGTTTGGGCAGTCAGTGCATCGTTGAACATCGTTCGGATGATCTCCTGTTAGTTTTTCGCTTTTGTGACTCGGCCAAGTCCGAATTGATCTCCTGTGCGAACGGGTTTGCCGCCCTTGAAGTCAATTTCCATCATCTTTTCGCTGTGGACTTCGCCGCCTTTTTCATCCGCCAATTTGGTGATGAGCTTTTTGGTCTTCACGTCGAAAACTTCGCCGGTCGAAGGGTAAGCGTATTTGCCGTCAATGCTGAAAGTCACCCAGCCGGGTTGTTCGCGCACAGGCAAGCTGGCGATTTGTTTCGGCGGCATGACCGTGTTGTCGAAAACGTGAACGTGTTGATTGTGACCGTCGGCAATCCAGACTTCTTTTTCATCAGGAGTCAGACCAATGCCGTGGCTTGGGCAGCCGTGACGTTTGACCGGGCCTTTTTCAAAGCCTGTGACTTCAACTCGCGCCAGCATCTTGCCGGTGCGAATGTCACCAATCTCAAAGCCAAGCAAGTCGTTGACGTTCACGTAAGCCAGAGTTTGCGAGCCGTTAATCGTAAACGGGCGAATCATGTTGCTGAATGGGCCTACAGTTTTGGTGATTTCGTGTTTGCCAGTGTCGGAGATGTTCAGCACAGGCGATTTCAGCCCGGCCAGATAAGCCCATTTGCCATCCAACCCGACAATGGTGTTGTGCGCGCCAGATTTCGGAATCAACTTTTTGATGACGTCGCCGGTCATTGCGTCCAGCACGTGCCAATGATCTTTTTCCAGCGAAGGGATGTAGATAAATTTGCCGTTGGGATCAATTGCCATTCGGTCGGTTCCACCCTCATAGCCTTTCTCCCACAGGATTTTTTCGGTCAGCAGATCAATGCACTGCAAGGTTTCAGTCGTGCTGATGTAAACGCGATTGGTTTTGGCGTTGGCGACGATGCCTTTGACGTTAAGCGGTTGGCCTTGTTTGTCGAAGCCGGAAGTTTTGATGCGTTTGAGCAGCTTGTGGCCGTCGTCAATGTCAAACACCAGCAGCCCGTGTCCTCCGAATTCCAGGTAATTGCGAATGCCCGGCGTCGCCACATAAAGCAGCCGATGCTCGCCGGATTTGTTTTGAGCTGAAAGCTCGATGGATGTAAACAAAAGCGGCGTGGCAACAACAACCAAGAGCAAAGCAAGCAGGCGTAACGGGGTTGCAAGCATTTTATTCTCCTTCAAGTTTGGGTGAATCGGATTCGAGTTCTTCTTCTGGCGGAAACTCCACGCGGTCGTAAATTTCAGCCAGCGGTAACTGGCAATCAATGGACGGTAGATCAACAACGGCTGACAAACCTCTGTAAGCGGTATAAAGCCACTGGCCGCTGGCT
Organism: Blastocatellia bacterium; assembly: GCA_044221525.1. Lineage (GTDB taxonomy): Bacteria > Acidobacteriota > Blastocatellia > RBC074 > RBC074 > RBC074. Next base: position 5,390 of record JBGAPB010000191.1, read on the forward strand.
TGCCGAGCGAAGTGTTCGACCAGCGGTTTGTCCTGAGAAATCAGCAGGAAGTCAGTCAGTGATTCGACCAGTTGATAAGCCTGAAACTTCACGCTGCGGTCGTATTTCTCAGTCGAAGGCGAAAGAACTTCGATGACGACTTTTGGATTCAGCAGCGCGTCGCGCTCTTTGTCGTGATACTGGGCTTTGCCGCAAACCACTGACAAATCAGGGTAAAAAAATTTGCCAGCGGAGTTGATGGAAATCTTCATATTCAGTGAAAACGCTTCACTCGACTTTCCTTTCAACTGCTTGCTGACGATCGCAGCCAAACTGACATAAACGCGGTTGTGGTTCGGGCTTTCGCCCACCATCGAGGAGATTCGTCCATTGTCGTATTCATGGCGTTCTTCGGCTTCGCGTTCAAAGCGCAAATACTCTTCCGGCGAAATCGTCAATCGAGCTTGTGGCGTAGCCATCGCTTTAATCTCCTTCACGAAAATCGTTTTGTGCTGAGCGCGGCGATTGTAATCAGACAGCACGGATTTGTCAGTCCGTAATAAACAAATGGGCTGGCGCGGTTAAACGCCAGCCCATTTGAAGTTAAAAAGAACAACAAGCTTAGAAGTTGATCTTCAGCGCCATTTGTCCGGTGCGCGAACCAGTTCGCGGGCCGTTTGCGACTCCAAACCGACCGGTGGTTGGATTGGTATCCACCACGTTCGGACGAATCGGGGTTCCGCCAATGCCAAAGTTCGTGCGGTTGAAGATGTTAAAGAATTCGCCACGCAATTCGATGTTCACCGTTTCGGTGATTCGAGTGCGCTTAATGAATCCCATGTTGTCGTTGTAGCTCTTTGGGTCGCGCAATTCATTGATGTAAATCGGTGCGTTGCCCAATTCAAACGTTCCTGGGATGGTGAAGAAATCAGTCGTCCACCAACGCTTGGTCAGGTCGCGCGGGTCCAGGTCCTTGCGGCTGATGCCAGTCAGAATCGGCTTACCGCTGACCAGGTTGACACGCTTGCGGCCATACTCAAATCCCCATTGCGGATAAGTGTAAGGAGCATTCAGCAAAGCCAGCGCGCCACTTGCATAGCTGCCGGTAAAGCTGACCGTCCAACCACCGACGAATTTATCCAGCACGCCGTTGCCACTCAGGAATTTTTGGCCTTTGCCGAATGGCAGGTCAATCACAGCCACAATGTTGGCGATGTGCGGGAAGTCGTTGTATTGCAAGCTCTTGTTAAGTTCAATTGCTCGCGGGTCATAGGGACGATCGGTTTTCGGATTGCGGTTGGCCGCGTCGCCGCCCGTCTGTGTGCCAGAAGCATCGGTCAAGGCTTTCGACCAGGTGTAGTTGCCTTCCAGCGTCACCCAGCCGAAACGACGATCCAGTTTGAGCTGTAATGAGTTGTACCAGGAATTGCCAATCGGATTGTAAAGGTTATTGACCGGGCCATTGATTTGCGGGAACGGACGCAACGCGCGAGCCAACGTCGCACCAGCGCCCCAATCGGCAATGAAGTTCGGGTAAGGCGATTTGTAACCTGCCGCCACAACATCCGGATCATCAATCCGTTTGTTCAACAGGGCACCTAAAGCATAAAACTTCGGATTAAGTTGATTGAGCGGCGCGTGGCTGGAAGAAACTCGCGTACCGCGCATGCCGATGTAAGCGATTTCGCCGACGAACTTGCCAGGCAATTCGCGTTGAATGCTGATGCTGTAATTCTGGAAACGCGGGGCTTTCCCCGAATCCGGCGAGATGTAGTAAATATCATCCGCCGAATTACTGACCGACGGATTGATAACCGGTGGCGCCAGGAAGGTGGCCGGCGGCACAAAGCCGTTATCCCAATTCAAGGCCGCGCCCGTCGTTCCGGCTCGCGACAAACCTGCGGTGGTCGAATAACCATTGGCGCAACGCAGACAGAAACCGCCAGTCAAACCGTTGCCCGCCGCGTAATAAATACCGTAACCAAGACGGACAACCGTCTTCTGATTAACCGACCAAGCCAGGCCTAAGCGCGGCCCGATACTGCTGAAATCAGTGTCGGCAAAGCGCGATTTATTAATACAACCGGTGCAATTACCTAGATAAGCCGTCGCGCCTTTCAAGCCCGAACGCGGATCGGTGATGTTCGGGTCGAACGAGGTGAAGCCCGTCGGACTGGTCGAACGAGCCAGAGGCAGTTCATAACGCATCCCCAGATTCAATGTGATATTGGGGCGAATCTTCCAATCGGTTTGAGCGTACCAGGCGTTGTAACCGAAATTGGCCGAAATCGCGCTGGCATTAAAGGTTCGCGAAGCGTTGTCCACCAAACCTAGCAGGAAGCTGGCAAACGAGTTGCCCGAACCTGAAACGTTGGCGGCGCTGGCGGTTTGGTTGGCTGCGAAGGCAAAAACACCCTGCACGCCTGCATCGTCAAATCCGCCAGTTGAAAGCGGTTTGCCGGTGGTGCGCATCCAGCGATGATCCGCGCCGAACTTCCAGTTGAAGTTGCCGCGCGTCCAGCTCACGTCTGCGCGAACGTGGTCTGTGTAATTGTATTGCGTGCCTCTGGTTTTGTTGCCGTTGGTGTCGGCATAATTCGTGTAGCCATCAGTGATGAACTGAACGACTGGAAACGAATTGGTGTCGCCTTCGGAAACGCCTTTCAATCCCAATTTTTGCGGCCAGCCCTGGCCTACCTGGTCATTGTCGAAAATCTGGCGTAACCGCGTTGCACCGTACGTCAAATGCAAATTGAGCGTCGGCGTAATGATGTAATCGTAATTCAATCGCGCAAAAATCGGTTTGTTACCCGAATAAGAGGTTGTGCCGCCGCCTTGCAACGGTTGCGGCAATGGGCCGGTTTGAATCGCGCCCAGGTCTTGCGGAGTGTAGAAGAAGCTCACCAGATGTTTATCGGTGATGTTGTGGTTGATTTTCAGGCTCCACGAATTCTGGCGAGTTTGGGTTTGGATCGTCGCCAGATAATTGTTGAGCAAGCCTGATGCAGACGGCAACGGAATCAACGGCAGAATGTTTCTGGTAACCGCGCTGAACCGATTCTGCGGAATAATGTTGCCGGCAAAAGGCTGCCCAGTGACCGGGTCATAAATTTGACGAGGCAGGATTTCTGAAAAATCACCAGTGCGCATCTTTGCTGTCGGCAAGCTGCGGAAGCCGGTCGAAATGTCTACGCGGCGATAGTTTTCAGTGGTGAAAAGGAAAAACGACTTGGTTTTATCTTCATTGTAACCGCCCAATGGGCCAAAGATTTTCTTTGGCAAATAGATTGGGCCTCAAGCGAACCACCATAAGTGTTTCCGTGCGAAGGGAGTTTACGCGCGACGACACCCGCGCCTAACGGCGTGGCTTTCGTCGCCCAGGGAGCCGCGTTCAGCGCACTGGACGTGTGAAAGTCAAAAATGTTGCCGTGGAAATCACGTCCGCCTGATTTGCTGATGAAGGATTCGATACCGCCACCAGTGCGCCCATATTCCGCCGCAAAGGTGTTGTTGATAAGTCTGAATTCGCCCAGAGATTCGACCGCCGGAAGGCCGTTGAACGCGACGCCGCCTGATTCGGGGTTCGTTGCGTTCGCGCCGTCAATCAGGATTTCCTTGGATCGGCGTTGACCACCTGAAATGCCGCCTTCAGCGCCTGCACCATTGGTCACACCGGGTTGAAAACCGATGAAGGCTTCCGGGTTACGAATGCCGCCCGCAAAGATCGGCGCATCCACGAATAGCTTCGGAGAAAAGCTGACACCGACTTCAGTCGTTGTTGATTGCAATTGTGCAGCGTCAGCCGTAACCGTGACTGTGTCTGACACGTTACCTGTTTCCAGCCTGGCATCGGTTACCGTTCGGTTTCCAACATAAATCACGACGCCGTCCAGCGTTAATTTCTTAAAGCCTTGAGATTCGACTGTAATTTTGTAAGGGCCGACTTCCAGATTTGGCAAGGAATACAAACCTTCACTGGTTGTCGTTGTCTCAAAGGCTCTCCCGGAGGCAACGTGTGTAGCAGTAACTTTTGCTTTGGCTACAACGCCGCCATTAGAGTCTGTGACAGTTCCCGTCAACGAGCCTCCGCTCAATTGCGCAAACGTCACGCTGCTTGCCAAAAGCAGTAGACAAAAAAGAGAAATTGTCTGGCGAATATTTTTCATCGCATCACCTCGTGCTGTTCTTTATGGTTGTTTTGGATATAACGGCAACTAGAGCGGTGCCGCTATGTATAGAATTGCTCGCTCTTCAGCCCAGCTAACTGCGTGTAACCCTGCGTTGTTTATCTGTAAGTGGTATTACCTGTTTATTGTGGTGCAGAGATTAGCCGTGGCCTACAAATGTGTCAAGGCAGCTTTGTCTGACCAAGGGATGATCTAAAGTGGTCAAAATTCAGGCCTTTACCTGATTCGCGCCGAATCTTCCCAGAACCTCCATTTGGCCAAACCTGTTCGCGCAGGAGCGCCGTCAAGCTGCAAACCGAATGAGGTTGGTTTTGCCTCTAGCAAAGTCTGGTTTCGAAAAATCACTTTGCTCATCGTCGCGGCGGAGTAGGAAACTTCGTCGGCTTTGATCTTGGCAAAAAGGTAAGATGCATCGGTTTCAAACTCTCCGTACTTCACCTTGCCGAGCGAGTATTGATAACGAGGCCCGACTTGTTCGCGCGCCAAATCCATTTCCAGATCAAGCTTAACGCAGATAACCGACTTCTCTGCCCCGTCATTGAACTCCAGACCGATGGCTTTGCCTGCCTTGTCCACGTCCAGCAAACGGAATTGATTGGCTTTGGCTCGAACGTCTTCGCCAGCGTCGTGAGGTATCAAAATTGTCACGAAGTATTCGTAATCTCCGGCTTTGTAAAGACTTGAAACGGACTGGTAAATCGCCGTTTCATCCTGATAGTGGCGAGAAATCGGGAATGTCCCGATCTGTTTGCCGAAGGTATTTTCAGGGAAATGAACCAGCAAGCGTTTACCGGTCGGCAGCGGATCAACGTAAATCTTGTCCACGCCGGTGTCGAAAGTTTGCTTATCCTTGCTATGAATTTGCAGCGTGTGCCACAGGTTCGTGAAGGTGAAGTAATCGTTGCGGAGCGCCTTCATCCCATCCACCACGACAAAGAAGTTTTTCTCTTTGACCCATGTGACAACGCGATCCCATTCATAACCAAGAGCATCGTCAATGACTCGCGTCCGGCTGACATCCACGTCTTTGAAGCTAAGGAAATCAATTTTCTGAGTCCGCACCGAACGGTAGTTGCCCGAACCGCGCAGGAATTCGTAAACGTCCTGAGTTTTGTCGCGCTTGTCTTTACGGACTACGACGCGGTTATGGAAGTAATCAGCTCGCCAGGCTCCGTATTGGCCGCTGGGCAAATCCGGGCGATAACCTCCATCGTGAAGCAACACCGAACCGCCGCTCATCAGCAACGAAATCGAGTTTTCGTCGGCGTGGCCATGAGTCATCTTCTCTTCTTCAACTGAAAGAGTTTGCCGCAAAAAGTCTCTGCCAAGCCTGCCGCCATCGCCTTCGTCGCGGTAATTCAGCAGCATAAATGTGCTGTCGGGTTGCCAACCGCTACGGAAGACGACTTTCTTGCCAATCAAATCTTCCAGCACGTCGCCGCTCAAATTCGTCGGAGCTTGCGGCTTAACCGAATCATCAGCCCAGCGATGAGCGTCTGTGAACGCCGAACCTACGCCAGCGCCGATGTTAAGTTTGGCCAGATCGGTCAAGTTTTGCGACTTTGCAGAACGTTCAAGAGCGCGTTTGGTCAACTGCTCCGCCAGATATTTGTACTGAGGATTGCGAAACAAGGTCGCGGCTTTTTCATAAACCGGCACGAAGCGTTCCCAGCCGCCGTTCCAGTGAGCGTCTCCAAAATCGGCGATGTTGCCGTGAGGAGTCAGTAATTGAACGAAGTAATCCAGGTAGTAACGAACCATCGGCGATTGCAACACGTCATCGCGTTTGCTGACATCAGCATACGAGAAAACTGAATACAGCCAGATGCCGTGATAACCCGTGGCGTCTTCGATTTCCCACTGCTTCATGCTGTCGCTGGCCAGGGTTTCAGCC
>JBGAPB010000192.1:0-11571 GCA_044221525.1 Blastocatellia bacterium
CGAAATGCTGGTCAAGCGCAGCAGAGGCTTTTCAAGTTGGGAATCTGATTCGAATTTTGTTGATCGCGTCAGAACGCATCCAACCTGGCAAGTTGATGAAATTGAAGAGTCGCTGGATCACTCCGCCAGTCAGAACAATTTGGATCAACCTCAGCGACAAACCAGCGAGCGATTGGTTTGGCAGAAAGAGTTTTTGGATTACCTGATTGCAGAGAAAAAGAACAACGAGGCAGTGGCGTTGATCCAAGACATAGAGCAGGATTTGAAAGGCAGGTTTGCGCGTACGTCGTGGTTGCGTTTGGCTCGGCTGAGGTTGGATGTTCGTACCGGTCAACAACAAGCCATCACCGGGTTGAAGCATTTCGCCTTGATTGAAGTCGGGGAGCGAATTGACAAGATCGCGCAGCCAAATCTTGAACGATTGAATCAGGCAGCAGCCATGCTTCGCGGCGAAGGCCGACAGACGGAAGCGGACGAATTGTTGCGAGCAGCTTTCGAACGTCAGTTGGCGCTGGAACAGTTCAGCGAAGCTTCGTTCGTCGGATTGGCTCGGCTGGAATTTGCCAAGGGCAATGTAACTGCCAAAGGCGATGCGGCTGAAGGATTGAAGCTGCTGAAACTGATGAACGATCTGGCGGCTTTTACAACGCGCGGCGCGGCGGCTGCGGAATTGGCTGCGTTGCCCGCTGTGAAAGCTCGCGCAGTTTCGGCCACCTGGGTAGAAAAACCTGCGGCAAGCAATCAATTGTCAGTGCAAAACTCTTTGCGACTGGCTGCGGAAACGGCTGCCGAGTTTGGCGAATTCGCTGCGGCGATTGATTACCGTCAACAATTGCTGGAACTGTCGCCCGGCGACAACGATTGCCGGTTGGAACTGGGCCGAGTGTTGGCGGCAAACAAACGCGAAAACGAAGCAGCGAAATTGCTGGCTTCGCTGATCGCCGACCGAAAAGTCGGCAGGCAGATGCGATGGATGGCTGCCTGGATTGCGCCGGAAATCGCCAACAAACGACAGGAAGTTTGGCAGTCGTTGGCTTCGCAGGTTCAAGCGGGAAAAGACCCAGAGATGATTGCGGCTGTTGAGGCTCTGGCGGCGTTTGATCGCGGACAAGCTGCCGAAGCTGCGGCGTTGGTTGGCAAGGCAAACATTCCCAGCGTCCAGTTGCAGATGCTTCGTGCCGTTTTACTGAAACGAAACGGACAGGAGCGCGAGGCTTTGAACGAATTTCTGGCTTCACAGACTGTGGCTTCTGAAGCGTCGGCGCTGGCAGCGTTCGGTTCTGGCGAGGACGAATTTCGCTGGCAGTTAGTCAGACTGTTTGCTCGGTTGGATCAACCGCGCGCGGCTTTGAAGTTGGCTGGCGCAGACGAACGGTTGCGCGGTACGCCTGCGGCTGAAGTCGAAGAGTCGAAACCGAGACCGGCGCGTTTGTTGACGTTACAAGTTCGCGCAACCGAACGGCAACGACAATCCAGGCTGGAATTGCTGGCTCTGCTTTCGTTATCGGCTGAACGGGTCGGAGAGTTCGACAAAGCCGCCGACTTTGAATCGGCCAGAGTTGCTTCGCTCAGCGGCGAAGAGCGCTGAACGGATCGGAGAGTTCGACAAAGCCGCCGACTTTGAATCAGCCAGAGTTGCTTCGCTTAGTGGCGAAGAGCGGCGCAAATCTGAAGCTCGCATCGAACAGCTGAAAGCCAGGCAGAAAGAGAAAGTGAACAAACGCGGAGTTCCATTGTCAGTCAATGATGCTTTGGTAGCTGCGCGCTGAGCAAAGTTTGTAGTCCCGACTTTAGGCGGAATGGTTTGATAAGAAGACCTCTAAGCCTGGCAAGCGAGACGCCCCTGTTCTGCCTGAAGGCGGTACTACGAACGTTAGGAGGAAAATTATGTTTTCAAATGTGATTTCAAAAAACGATTTACGGCAAGTTGGCAAACGGGCTTTGCTGACTGGGCTGCTGTTGCTGGCGCTGATTGTCATAGGTTTGTTTGTCAGCGCCGTCTCTGGGCAACGCCTGGCCAGAAATTTTGAACAAGCGGCGGACTTTCCGCGCGGCGCGCTGGTTTACGCCCAGTTCAAGGATTTGCCCGCGTTGTTGAAGCAGTGGAGCGAATCGCAGTTGAAAGACCGTTACCTGGCCAGCGTCAGTTTTCAGCAAATGCAATCGCGCCATTTGGCCATCAAGCTGTTGTCTCGATTGGAGGAGTTTGATTCGGCGGCTGGTTTTCCGATTGACCTCGGCACGTTCAGTTCGTTGACCGACAACCGAGCGGCGATTGCGGTTTATGACATTGGCAAACTCGATCTGGTTTTGATCGCTCCAATCAGCGAAGCGAAGCTGGAAGCCTGTCTGTTTTTTCAAAACAAGGGCAGCTTTGAGCGGATCGAACTGCCCGCCGGCACGACCTATTACCTCCACGATGTCGAAGCCGATCGCGGGCGTCAGAAACAGCACATCGCTTTTGCTTACGTCAAAAGCCGGTTCGTTTTGGCGACCAGCGAAAAACTGCTGCTGCGCGCCGTGGCAAACATCAACGGGGCGGGGAAGAAAGATCGCCAAAAAGATCGAATGACTGACGAGCCTTCGTTTCAGGAATTGGCCAAAACTGTCGAACCGCATTTCGTCACTGTCTGGGTTGAACAATCGAAGCTGAATGACGATTGGTATTTCAAACATTACTGGCTGATGAGCGATGTCGCCGATCTGAAAAACATCCGCGCCGGAATGTTCGACCTGGAAATGCAGCAAGGCCGCTGGGTTGAACGACGCGAGTTTTTGACGAACGGCAAGGCGGCGGCTGGCGCGGATTTGCCCAAGCAAGCTGTGCAGCATATTGAACAAATCCTGCCAGCCGATGTGCCATTCGTTCAGTTAAGCGCGATTGGCAACTCATCGGCGACGGCAGAGTTGGTCAGCGGCGCGTTCTTTGGCGGAAAAGTTCGCAGCCGCGAAAGCCAATCAACTAACTGGGATTGGCAAAATTATTCGGATAACGATTTCGATATTTCGTCTTCCAATGAAGAATCTTATGGCGAGAGCAATTACTCATACCTGGATCAAAAGTTCGACTCCGCGATTGATGAAGTTGATGAAAACACCAAAGCCGACGATTCAGTTTTGCGGTTGACCGGCGAGCGACGCTTTGCGCGAATGCTGCAAATTGCTTTGCAATCGGCGCGACCGCAGGCGGCGGCCAAGCTGGCGCGACCGCGAGTAATCGAAGGGCCGCTCTTTGCCGAATTCGCGCGCGCTTCGGTGATTAGTTTGCAAAGTTCTTCGGCGCTTGACCGCGTTGCGTTGGAACGTGCGATTGGGGAACTGGCGGCAAACCGGCTGATGATAGGTGGCGTTGCGGGCAAGTTCGTTTGGAAGAATCGAAGTATTGGTGGCATCGAATACCGAGAAATGGATTTGCCAACGCTTGGCCGGTCAATCGGTTACGGCGTGCGCGGCAACTTATTGATCTTCTCGAACAGCAACGAATTGCTTTCTGAATTGATGGTGGGAAAGCAGGCCGAACAAAACCGCATCGCATCAACTTCGCCAGTTCACGAATTGACAGTGATTCGATTCAGTCAGCGCAAACAGGCATTCGACCAAATCTTTGCTCGACTGGAAGAACCCATGGTTAAGGCTTACTGGCAGCAGCGGCGTGGCGATGACGCGAGCGGGCCTTCGCAGGAATTCTTCTCCGGCGAAATTGCCAGTTTGATGGATGTGGCCTCACCGGTTGATGAAGTTCAAATTAAGCGAAGTTTTGCGAACGGTAGAATGAAGGAAGAGATTGTGGCGAAAATGAAATAACCTGTGTTTTCATTTTGGGGCAAGACAGTGATTGCTATAGAAAGAAAAGGCACGAAAGCTTCGAGCGAGCTTGCGGCTAAAGTTTTCCCGTATGAAGATACGACCCACGGCAAAGCCGAAATTTTCATGGTCGTTGACAGGCCGGTTCTGAGCAGAGCAATCTCAAAATCAGGCCGCAACATTCTGGTTGTGGCACTGACCGGCAGTTAAAACCAAAAGGAGAACTCGCATGAACTTACTGAAACAAGTCTCGCGGATGTTGATCGTCTTTGGCATCTGTATTTTCTGCAACGCCGTTTTGGCGGCTGACGAAGGAAAGGTTTCACCCGAAGAAAGGGGTAAAGTGATCAAATTGTTGAAAGAATCGCACGCAGAAACGTTGGCCGCGCTCGAAAAACTCAGCGACGAACAATTGAAATTCAAACCCGCGCCTGAGCGTTGGTCGGTTATCGAAGTCGCAGAGCACATTATGATGGCCGAAGGGCTGTTGTTTGGCGCTGTGCAAAGAGCGGTCGCCACAGCTCCAAACCCTGATTGGGAAGCCAAGACAAAAGGCAAGACAGAGTTTCTGGAAGACGTTTTGGCTGGTCGCAAAGGCAAGGCTTCTGCCCCGGAAAGTATTGTTCCCTCCGGCAAAATTTCACGCCAAGACCTGATTGCCAAACTCAAGGAAGGTCGCGCCAAGACGATGAAGTTCACTGAAGAGAATCAGGTTCCTTTGAAAGCGCATACCATGGATCATCCGTTTCCGGTTTTCGGCACGCTCAACGCGTATCAATGGTTGATTTACATTCCTCTGCACAACATTCGCCACAACAAGCAAATTGCCGAAGTGATGGCCGATCCGAACTTCCCGAAGAAATAAGAAATTCCGACAGAATTTACAGGATGTATCAGGGTTGTTTTGAGCCTCCTAAACTCTGTGCATCCTGTCCATTCTATCGTTTGAGGAGACCCCAATATGCCCTTTACTCGAATGGATCAAAGCACAGTCGAAGATTGGATGGTTATTGGCGGCGAAGTCGCCAAACGTCAATCGCAAATGCCAGCGATGATTAAGTCCATGCTGAAACAGTTGGAAGATCAGGTTGACGGATTTTCGATGAATCAGCTTCAGCACGCACTGCAAACTGCTACGAGAGCCGAGCGAGCCGGAGCTTCGGAAGAATTGATCGTTGCCGCTCTGTGCCACGACATCGGCAAAGTGATTTCGGTCATTAATCATCCGGCGATTGCCGCTGAAATTCTGAAACCGTACGTTTCGCCCGAAATCTATGAAGTCATTCGCACGCATCAAGACTTTCAAGGCAAACATTATTATGAGCATTTTGGGATGAATCCGAATTTGCGGGAAGAGCACGAAAGCCAGCCGTGGTTTGAACTCGCCAAAAGGTTTACTGACGAATGGGATCAGGCTGCGTTTGATCCTGATTACGAAACTCTGCCGCTGGAACATTTCGAGCCGATGATTGACCGCGTGTTTTCAAAGGAACTGGTCAAGGTTCAGAAACAATCCGCTTAAACTTAAGGAGCCAATCAATGACTCGTGCAGAACTGGAAACCAAACTGAACAATGATTTTGCCTGGATGCTGGAAACGTGGTCGGCTCTGTCGCCCGAAGACCGGACGCGCGATTTGAAAGCCAGCAGCGCCGACCCGGAATTCTTCTGGAACGCCCAGGATCATCTGGCGCATCTGGCTGGCATCGAATCTGTGTTTAACCACATTATTCGGCGGGCGATTGCCGGCGAAGCGAATCCGATTCAATTGTTTGAAGCCAAGCCGGATGGAAGTCGGCCTTCGCGTGAAGAAATTATGGCACGCGTTCATGAGCTGAATGACGACTGGGTTCGTCAGCATCGCGGCAAGAGCTTTGATGAAGTTGTGGCCTTGAATCAAAAAGTTCGCGTGGAAACTCTGGCGCTGTTAGCTGAACTATCTGACGATCAGTTGCAGCAAAAAATTCCTGGCGCTCCGTGGTCGGATGGAACAGTTGGCGGAGTGATGGGCGTCAACGGCGATCACGCCCGGCAGCATCACGGCTGGATAACTCGTGACTTGGCGAATTGATTGAGTGGGGCAATTGGGGGAATTGCCCCAATTTTTTAGTACGGCGGCTTTGATTCAAGCAACGCCCGCTGTGCGCGAGACATTCCCTGAATGTGGATGCGCTCGTCTTCGTAACCGACCAACTCAGCCACGTTGGTTTTGATCTTTTGAATGGCCGTCAGCACATCGGCCACGTCTTCCGAACTTCCCAGAAAAATTTGATGCGGCAACCAGACTGATTCTTCGTAACCGGCGCGAACGGCTACGGGGCAGTCGAAGTCTCGCTTGCCGTTGGCCCACGAAGGGAACTTTTCAGCCGCAAATTCAAACAGCGAGGAGCGATAAACAGCTTCGTAAAATCGTCCGTCGCTGTGAATGCCTTCGGCATTGAGCGCGGCGACAAAGGCGTTGCGATGAATGCCGCCAAATTGTTCAGGGTGAAAGCGGAATACGTAATGGTAACTGGCCTGGCGAGTGATTCGCGGGTCACGCGGCAACAAACTGATGCCTTCAATTTGCTTCAAGCCTTCTTCCAGTTCCTGAGTTCGGCGTTCGCGCAGTTCGGTTTGTTCGCCCAAGCGTTCAAGCTGCGCCAGTAAAACCGCAGCTTGAAACTCTGTCATTCGGTAGTTGTGACCGAGCGCCGGTTCGCCGACTGATTCGCGGCGCGGAGGCCGTCCACAGTTGGCCAGTCGAATGACTTGATCGGCCAGATTGATGTCGTTGGTGGTGACTGCGCCGCCTTCACCAGCGGTCATCAGCTTCGAGGTTTGAAACGAAAAACTTCCGGCGTGGCCGATGGAGCCAGCGCCTTTCCCTCGCCATTGGCTACCGTGAGCGTGCGCGCAATCTTCCAGCACGAACAAGTCGTGTTTCGCCGCAATGTCCATAATTGCGTCCATATCGGCGAAGCGAAACCCCAGATGAACCGGAATGATGGCGCGGGTTCGTTCGGTGATGGCGGCTTCGATCAGCCTGGCGTCCAGGCAGTAAGTGTCAGGATCAACGTCCACGAACACCGGAGCGGCTCCAGAAAACAAAACCGCCGCTGCCGTGCCTTCCCAGGTGTAAGCCGGGACAATGACTTCATCGCCAGCGCCAATGCCTGCCGCTTGCAGAGCCAGTTCCAGCGAGACGGTTCCGTTGGTTACAGCGATGCCATATTTGGCTCCGTGATGTTCGGCGAAGCGTTTTCCGAATTCGCGCGCGTAATCGTTGGGGCACGGGTAACCTCCCCAGTTGCGGCTTTCCAGAACGGTCTGCAAGGCATTGGCTTCGCGCTCGTCGTAAATCGGCCAGGCGGTGAAAGGTGAAGTGCGGACGGGCGAACCTCCGCGTAAAGCAAGATTGGACATCTTATGACTTCCTTCTATTGAGCTAGTTTCTTCGGATTGGAAGAAGGCGAACACGCAGCTTCGATTCATCAATGATGATCAAAGCTCCTGCGTCAAGTGAATCTTTGTATTGTTGTAAGGCGCTGATGACGAACGGTTCTAGGTGCGTTGGTGTGACGTCTTGGGTGCGAACCTGAATTACGCTTGGTGCATTTGCTTGTGTTGCTGAGAGGATAGCGCCAAAGTCCAGATCGTGGGTAAAAACGACGTGGGCATTATTCAATGCCCACTCCATTATTTCGGTATCCGGCGCTGCTGGGTTACCAATCGTTGACCAGTGAACAGCCACAAAGCTGTGACTCTGAAAGACGGTCACCCATTGTGGCGACAAGTTCATATCAATGACGATCTTCATTTAGCACCCTTCAAACCATGACCAGTGGCGCTTCTATTTCTTCAGATCGCCACGCTGCGTATGACAGAGCTTCACGCAAGTCTTCCGATTCAAGGTATGGGTAAAGAGACAGGACTTCCTTTTCAGAGTGGCCAGTAGCCAATAGCCCCACGATCATGCCTACTGTCACTCGCAAGCCTCGTATACAGGGTTTCCCTCCCATAACTTCAGGGTTAAAGGTAATTCTGTTTAATTGCATGGAACCTCCAACTCTATTTTGCTGCCGACAGGCTTTTGAAAATCGTTTCGATCCAGACCGGCGTTGAAATGAAGCCTTTGCCCCAGGATTCGTATTTGGCAGGCAAACCGGCGGCTTTGATTTCTTCAACGCTTTTTCCGGCTTTCATCTGTTTGCGGACGATGTCCACGGTTTCGACCAGAACTTGCTGGTATTGCCGAACGTTTTCAACTGTCGCCAGCGGGCCGTGGCCGGGAATGATTTTTACGTCAGGCGGCAGTTTCGCCAGGATATTGCCGATGTTGCGGACGATGCCTTCGACGCTGCCGCCGCTGTTCAAATCAACGAACGGGAAATTGCCGGTCATCATGTGATCGCCCATGTGGACTACATTTGATCCGGTGAAGAAGATGACGCCGTCGCCATCAGTGTGGCCCTGTGGAAAATGAATCGCCTTGATTTCTTCGCCGTTGAAATGAACCGACAGCGATTCGTCGAAAGTGATCAGTGGCAGGGCTTCTTTGGAATTGGCCGGAACCTTTTTGCCATCGCGCGTGGTTTCAGCCGCCGCCAGTCGTTTGCGGACGTTAGATTGAGCGATGATCGTCGAATCCATTCCGAAGATGCCATTGCCGCCTGTGTGGTCGCCGTGCCAATGGGTGTTGATGACGAATTTGAGCTTGCCTTCGCCGATGTTTTTCAGCGCGGCTTTGATCTTGTCAGCCAGCGGCGCGAATTGGTCGTCAACGATCAGCAATCCATCAGGGCCGACCGAAACGCCAATGTTGCCGCCAGAACCTTCCAGCATCCAGACATTTCCGGCGACTTTTGTTGCTTTCATTTCGACTTTGGAAAAGTCCTGGCCTTGGGCGAAAGCAAGGGAAGCCAACAGCGAGAGTAAAAGAACCGCAAAAAGAGATTTAAGTTTCATCGTTGCTCCGTGTTCGTAGTCCCGCCTTCAAGCGGAATGGTCTGGTGCAAAGAGCCATTCCGCCTGAAGGCTGGACTACGAACTATTTTGGTTTTACCGCTTCAGCCACATTTTGATCGAACGTGTGACCAGATCAGACGCATCCTGCTGGACGAAGTGGCTGGCTTTGGGAATCGTGACCAGCGTCAAATCCTGCTCTAAATAATCCCAGGTGTTATTCAAGGCTCCGGCCAGCAAAGCCGTATCGCCCAAGCCGTGAATCATCAGCACAGGCATTTTGACTTTGACGATTGGCGATTTGTCTTCGGTGTAAGGTTCGCGCGGATAATTGCGCTTGTAATAATTTAGCATCGCTTCAAAGTCCGACCGCTTGAAAGCCTCTATGTATTTCTTTTTCGCTTCGGGGTCTTTTACCCAGAAGGCGAGCTGTTCGGCGGTCAGCATTTTTTCTGCGCCTTCTTTCTGGAAGTTGCGGGCGTACTGACTGTTTTTCTGCTGTTCAGGGTTGTTGGCCAGTTCGCGGTTCAATCCGCGCGGGTGAGGCAGGTTCAGGATAATCAGCTTTTCGACCATCTGCGGCATGAACATAGCCGTTGTCCAGGAAACAATCCCGCCCCAATCGTGGCCGACGATGATTGCTTTTTCGCGTCCCAGATGTTTGACGACTGCGGCTACGTCGCCGACCAGCAAACGCATGTCGTAATTTTCAACGCCTTTGGGTTTGTCCGACAGGTTGTAACCGCGCTGGTCAATGGCTACGCAGTAATAATCTTTTGACAGCGCGTCCATCTGGTCGCGCCACGTGTACCAGAAATCCGGGAAGCCGTGAATCATGACAATCAGAGGATTCTTCTTATCACCAAGCGCGGCGTAATGAATCTTCACTCCGCCGGAATCGGCGTAGCCGTTTTCGACACGGCTTTCAATGTCTTGTGCCATCGCAGAAGAGGCGGGCAGGATCAGGAGGAAAAGCGAAAGGGCGAGTAGTGTCAGCTTCATTGAAGGGACTCCTTTTTGAAAGTACGCAGTCCCGGCTTTAGGCCGCAATGGGCTTGAACGCCGAGACCTTCCGCCTAAAGGCGGGACTACGTACCTGGTGGTTATTTGGGAAACTGTTTGGCGTTCGCGCCCGGAATCAACCGAAGCGCGTTTTTGTAATAAACCTTTTTCAAGACTTCGTCGGGCAGATCGAAACCGTAGATACGCCAAAAAGCGTGACGTTTGCGGTAATACTCAATGTATTCGTCACGAGTTTCCATAGCTCGAAAATACATTTTGTATTCTTCGACGTTGTAAATGTCTTTGCCGAAAACAATGCGGTCTTGATACTTGATGTGGAAATCGTGTGAAGCATAAGGCTGGCGTCCAAGTTCAGCCAAAACTGCCGCGTTATCCACGTAAACGTTCGGGTAGGTGTCGAACAGCTTTCCCAACCTTTCCAGGTCGTTTCCGTGCCAGCCCAGATGCGCGACGACAAAGTTCGTTTTTGGATGCTTGGCAAACAGGTTGTTACGCTCAGTCATCAGCGTTTCAAAGGCAGGATACCGCTCCGGTGGCCTGGCGCGATTGGGGAATTGTTTCAGTTCCAGCCAGCGTTCGTTAAACCGGTCAATCGGTTCAAAAAACACCGCCGGTTCGGCGATGTGAATTAGCACCGGCAGCCCAAGCTCTCCGCATTTCGCCCAGATTGGGTCTAGCTCTGGGTCATCAACATGAACACGGCGTCCGTCCCTGTACTTCAAATCCATGCCTAGGTTCTTGAAGATTTTCAGGCCCTGAGCCCCATTCTTGACATCTTCAGCCAACCGAGCCGCAGCGCGTTTGCCATAACCGGGTTCGTTCAGGTCATTGAAATTCAAGTTGGCAAAGACGATGAACCGGTCCGGGTAACGACCTTTCATGACAGCAACGGTTTGC
Source organism: Blastocatellia bacterium (assembly GCA_044221525.1). Lineage (GTDB taxonomy): Bacteria > Acidobacteriota > Blastocatellia > RBC074 > RBC074 > RBC074. The sequence continues at coordinate 10,668 of JBGAPB010000192.1, forward strand.
TTCAAGACCTCGCCAGTGCCGCCGCTCAAGTTGACCATCACACGCATATTAATCGAATCCATTTCCCGAACCAGCTTGTCCACTTCTTCCGGTTTGGGGCTATTGTGATGGCTGTGAATATCAACGAAAGGGAACTTGGCGCGCTCGATTTTATGCTCTTTGGTGACCAGAGTGGATTTAGGCTCATACTCTTCGATGGTCAAGGTTTGTTGCTGGGCAAAAGCCGCGGTCGTCAGTAGCAGCGGCAAAACGGCCAGCCAGATTGGTCGAAAGGTGAAAGGAATTAGTTTCATAACTCAACTCATTTTCTCCGTCAGAGTTTGGAACAGCCGTTCGCAGTATGGCGCGGCTTCGCGGACTTTGGCGACATCCAGCCGCTTCAGAATTTCAGGGGCATGAATGGTTTTGTGGTAACGACCTTTTGAAGCCTTTTCAGTCGCTCGGCGAAGGTTGTCAAGCAAGTCCGTTTTCGGAATTTCTTCAACGCGCGGGTTTTGCGGCAAGGCGTTTTGGTTAAAGCCTTGTTTGTAGAAATCTGTCAGAGCCGCTTTGTCAGCAATTAACCAGGCTTCCATCGTTTGCGCCATCAAATGGCAGTGCGAATCATCAAGCCCCAGCGAATTCCATTTTAGATGCGTCCAGGTGCCAACGTTTTCTGCTACTGGCTTTTCAGAATCAACAAGCAGGATATTGATTGCCAATCCGTTGGTTTGAAACCCGGTTTTGAAGTCTTCGTATGCTTCGTACCCCGAACCGCACATTACCGGCGGATGAAATTTGATCCCTTTCTCTCGTGCCAGTTCGTACAACGGTTTAAGGAACTCTCTGAAAGCTGTGCGAAGACTCTTTGAACCTTCGATGTAAATCCAGATTTCTTTTTTCACGGACGATTTCCTCCGATGAC
>JBGAPB010000193.1:0-11532 GCA_044221525.1 Blastocatellia bacterium
AGAATCGGAGCAGCAAACTTTACGCCGTCCAGCTTTTTGATCTCTTCGATCGTTGCATCGTCAAGGACTCGTCTTGGCCTGGCAGGAGCGCCATTCGTTGCTGGCGCTCCTGCTTCGGGAGTCGAATCGGCTTCGGGCTTTGCCTCGTCTTCTTCGCCAGCGTCCATTGCGACCCACCCCTCGCGCATCGCCAACAGGTCATCAGCGTCCGCCCCAAGAACAGTGATCGAAGTAAAAGCGTCCAATCGCGAAAACGCTTGCGCAATAATGTTTTGCTGCAAGCCGACGCCAAAACTGACCATCGTCACAATCGCGGCGACGCCGACAATGACACCTATGACTGTCAGCGCCGTTCGTAACTTGGCCTGGCGAAGATTCCTCAAAGCGAGAGCGATAATGTCGGCAAAGTTCATATCCCGCCCTCCATCACTTTTCCGTCTTTCAGTTTGACGATCTTGGTCGCGTATCTGGCGGCCAGTTCTTGATCGTGCGTCACCAGCACAATGGTTTTGCCGTCGCGCTGCCGCATTTCGTCCAGCAAGCCAATGACTTCAGCCGCTCGGTTGCTGTCCAGGTTTCCAGTCGGTTCGTCGGCCAGCAGCACTTGAGGTTCGTTGGCGATGGCGCGCGCTATGCTGACTCGCTGTTGCTCTCCGCCGGAAAGTTCCGAAGGCAAATGATCCGCGCGCTGAGACAGCCCAACGCGGTCAAGCAGTTCCAACGAACGTCGCCGCCGGTCACTCCCGCCCAAGCCCGCGAAGGCCAGCGCCAGCGAAACATTTTCTTGCGCGGTCATGGTCGGAATCAGATTGAAACTCTGAAAAATCATCCCAACACTACGCAGCCTGTATCGCGACATTTCCCAGGAAGTCAGCGGAGCGAGACTTTTGCCGTCAAACAGAATTTCGCCCCCGGTTGGGCGATCCAACCCGCCGAACAGATTCAGCAGGGTTGATTTGCCGGAACCGCTGGTGCCCAGCATCGCAGCAAATTCGCCGCGCTCAATGGATACTGACACTCCAGAAAGCGCACGGACGTTTTCTGCCTTCATTTGGTATTCGCGAGTCACATTGCGCGCTTCAAGTATGTTTGTCATCTCATTTTCTATCCCGTTGCCGATGCCAGATGCTTTTCTTGGGAAGCAAACTGGGTTCAGTTCCAGTGAACAACGTCTAGCGCCTTTGAGAGTGCGTCAAACCTTGAATCTCCCCGAAGCGGATCAAGACCAGGGTCAACTTTCAGCCAACCCAGCCAACGATCATTCTCCGCCCGCGCACGATCAAGCCACATAAAAGCCTTCTCTTTTTCGCCCAACGCCACATAAGCGAGCGCAACGAAGTATGGTGAGGGTGGTTGTGCCCATTCCGTTGAGGCGGGCTCATTGAGAAGACGGCGAGCTTCTTCCGCCTTTCCTGCTCTCGCAAGTACACGCGCCAAATGCGCGCGCATGTCACTTGGCCCATGCAATACAAGGGTGCGTTCAAACTCAGCGATAGCCTTTGTGTAATTTCCCAAACCTTCGTATGCATTGCCTAGTCGCATCGGCCCAAACCAGTTGTTAAGGTCTGATGCTGACTCTCGCTCGGCAATGGCTCGCGCCATTTCGTAATCGCGCTCAAAATAAAACGGCATTGACTGATCGGCGGGCGTCAACGGATCAATCTCATGCGCATGACGTTGAATGTCTTTGGCGTCCTTGAAATGCCCTGTCGCAACTAAAAACCACGCGTATTGTTGATAAGCCAAAGTGGAATTTAAGTTGAGCGACATTGTGCGAGCAAAAGATTCACGTGCGGCTGGCGCATTATGAAACCCCCAGAACTGAATCGCCGCCATTGCCGCATGCACTTCAGGGAGTGCCGGATCAAGCGAAAGTGCTTTCTGAAAAGCCTCGACGGTTTTGACTTTCGCTTCGTTTTGGTCTTTGACGGTTGAAATCATTCCGAATTGATATGCGTTTCCCAGATTGGCGTAGGCCAAAGCGAATGAAGAATCACGAGCGATGGCCTGGTTAAAAAGGCCGACGGCCTGATCATGATCCTCAACCGTAAATCTGCCCAGATGATAAATGCCGCGCAGATAAAGCCGATAAGCTTCAATATCCTCAGTTGGGCGTTTGGCCAATCGTTGTCGCTCACCTTCATTTAGTTGCAGGCTCAAAGCAGAGGCGATTCGTGCAGAAATCGCTTCCTGCACCTGGAAAACGTTGTTAAATTCCGTGTCGTAACTATCAGCCCAAATGGGCATGCCGTCAGACACGCGCAACAGTCTGACCGTGACATGCACGCGCTCACCTGACCGCTGCACCGAACCGTCCAACACCGTCGCGACTTTCAGCTTACGGCCAATCGCTGCGACATCTTCCTCTGATTGGCCGTACTTAAAAACAGCACTGGTTGGGCGCACCAGGATTTGCCGCAATCCGCTCAGCTTTGTAATCAGCGCATCAGCCAATCCCAGGCCGATGTTTTCATCTCCGCCCGCCGAAGCCAATTGTTTGAAAGGCAGCACAGCAATTGATTGAGGGGCATGACCCGAGGGCAGTTTCTGGCTTTCGATAGAACGGCGCTGATAAAAGACTGCTGCTGAAATTACCAGCACTAAGAAACCAGCGGTCACGAGCCAGAGAATCTGTGAAACATTACTTTTTCGAGTCAAGGCTTCAGATGGTGTCCGATCGCCGATTACCCCGAACGTGCCTTCTTCTCGCTTTTCCAGATTGATTTCTGTTTGCGGGAATTCCTGCTGCGTTTGGGCAATCTCAAATGCAGGCTGGGGATTCGCTTCAAAGTCATCCCCGGTGAATTGAATCTTTTTTGATTCAAAACTGGGAGAACTGTCCGGACCAGTTTCCTGCCATTGCTCAACTTTGGCAATGAAGCGATAACCGCGAGTGGGCACAGTTTCAATAATGTGAGCAGCTTTCGGATCGTCCTGTAATTCGCGGCGCAGTTGCGCAATGATTCGGGTCAATGCGTTTGGAGTGACGAACGAGTCCCGCCACACGCCATTGAGCAGTTCGCCCTTTTCGACCAACCGCCCAGGCCTTTCGAGCAGAAAAATCAACGTTTCAATCGCCTTCGGTTCCAGCGCCAATGCCAGTCCGCCTCGCATTACACGGAACGGCGCCACTTCCACTCGAACGTCAAGAAACTGATAAATAAGGGACTTAGCTGCCATCATAGTTTCATCACAATAACACGCCGAAGCATCACGTCTGCATCATTACAAAAAATACGAGTGCGCGTACTTTTCACCCGTCGTCAAACTTTGAAAGCGGCCTGAGCGGAATTTGTGGCCTTCAGCATCTTTCCAAACAAGCTGTCTTAATCTATCGAAAAGAGAAAAAGGAGAAATCGTCATGAAAAGTCGGACAACTTCGGAAACGTCATATGCAAATCAAAACATCGCCAATAAAAGCTGGATGCTACGCCAGCTTTTTGAACGGCAAGCTCAGATTGGGTTGTCCGGATCATCCACGTTCGTGATGGAGAGAGCAAGAAGGGTCGTTCCCTTTACCAGAATTCTTTCGTTCCTACTATTCGGTTTGTTTTACTTGGCATCTGCAACTGCCGCGTTCGCACAGAGCTACGCTTCGTCGGCGGGCTACGACGGCAATCCTTGTACTTCGGCCATGCCTTGCCGGACGGTTGATCGCGCACTGGCGACAGCACCTGTTGGCGGCAGCGTAATCCTGATGGACGCAGGCCCCTACAATCCGTTCACTATTTATCAGTCTGTAAACATAATTGCCGCTACCGGAACCGCGCCACACATCATTGCCCCAACCAATAGCATTCCTGCGATTAGGATTGAGATGTCTGTGGGCGAGTCCGCGTACCTGGAAGGTTTGACCATCAGCGCAGACAAGCCCGGCGGCGTCGGCGTTCAGTGGCAGATGTCGAGCAAACTCCTTTGGATGAAAAACTGTGTGGTGTCGGACTTTGACACAGGACTGCGGGTAACTGCGGGCGGCAACATCGTGGTTGACACCTGCACTTTTCGCAATGGCTTTGTAGGCATTAACATGGCGACAAGAAGCGAAATAGCCCCCATCTACGCCACCATCCAACATAGCGAAGTCAGATTGATGAGAACTGTTGGTATCAATTGCGGTAGTAACACTGATGTTGGCATTCGAGACTGCATTGTTTCTCAATGCGGTTCAGGGATATTTGCTCAAGCGACTAACCTTACAAGTGGGGGATCAGATCATTCAAAAGCCTATGTCACAGTTACAAACAGCTCGGTTTTCAAAAATGGATACGGCGTCTATCAAGACGTGTCGTGGTCATCCCCCACGCGGACGGTTGTAAGACTCGGTGCCAACACGATCTACAACAACTCAGGCATCGGGATCGGCGGCGGGTGCGACTTGGGCGGCAATTCGGTTTTCGGTAACGGCTGGCCTTCGATTGACGAATGGTGGATGAGCGGGCACGCGGCGGCCTGCCCCTTCTAAAACCGTTGACTTACGACGTAGCTGTAATGCTCAGCATTAGCCTTCGATCTTTCACTCACGCTAACCACCAAGCGGTCAATCTTGTAGGAGTTCCCACGCCTCACCTGTTGTAAACGGTTTGGCGCGGAAACTCCTATTCATCTGGCTCAGCTAACTGTATTCGTCCGTAAGTGGTGGGTACGCAAACAAATCTCACGGCGATTTTCGGGCTAGCAAAATTCTGTAGCGTTGAAAAAGTAGCTCAATTCGATCTTCGCGTTTTCAGGCGAATCCGAACCGTGCGATGCGTTTTCTCCCATGCTGGTTCCGAAATCGCCACGAATGGTTCCTTTCGGAGCTTTGGTGGAATCGGTCGGACCCATCAAATCGCGCCAGGCCTGGACAGCATTTTCTTTTTCCAAAGCCAGCACGACGGTTGGGCCGCTGGTCATGAACTCAACCAGTTCGCCAAAAAACGGGCGTTCGCTGTGAACTGCATAAAAGCCCTCTGCAACTGGCTTAGACATGTGAACCAGTTTCATTGCGCGCACTTTGAAACCATTATCGGTAATTCGTTGGATGATGTTGCCCGCGTTACCGGCGCGAACTGCGTCCGGTTTGATCATAGCAAAAGTCATTTTAGGTGTGTCTGACATGATTGTTTTTTGAGTTCTCCTTGAACAAATTGAAATGAAGATAAATGTGTTGCTGAAAATTTGGAATTGATGGTGGATGATAGCAATCGCGTTTTCCTGGCGTCAAATTTGGCTAAAACCTTTAGACACCCGCGGCATTGCCTGAAAAATTTTGAGGGTTGAGCTGAACTCAATGTTCAACTCAACCCTCTCTTGTCTTGCCGCATTACTCCGGCAAAGTTTGGGAAGCCGCCGCGCAACCATTACGGCCTGGTCGGCGCACTCGGACGGCTGTCACTGCTGCTTGAACTTTCAGTGCGGGTAGGCGCCGCAGTTGAAATTGTGGAAACCGTGCTGGACGATGAAGTTGAAATTGAGCGAGAGCCAACATCGGCGTTACCGAACCCTCTGTCGTTAAACGAAGGATTGTTGTCAATTCTACGGCTTTCAATTGACCGCTGAATCGGCGCGCGGTCATTGCCCGCGATCACTCGGCTGGGAAGGTTGGCACCGCCACCGCCTCCACCACTACCGTATGGGTTTCCATAGTAGGGGTTATAACCATAGGGCCAGTAATAAAGCAGGCCACTGTAGGAATTGAAGAACCCAAAGCCATAGGGCGAATACCAAAGCCCATTACGGGGAATGAACGTGTAGCAATTGTAGAAAGAATCGTACAACCAGCCGTAATTCATCGCGCTCATCGTCCGCGAACGTCGCAACGCCGAAACGTTGGCAGCCATAAGCGTGTTAGCGCGGTTGAAGCTCCAAGCGTCAAATTGGTCGGAAACGTCTTTATTGACTTTGGCAATGTCGGAGTCGCTGACCGTGCCACCAGTTAGTTTGACGGCTTTGCCTCGACTGACTTTGGTCGCTTTACCGGCCAGAAACCGGTCGCGGTCGCCGATAAAAAGCTCGCCCTGGCGGACTTGAACCAGTGTGTTCTGTTCGATGGTGTCAAAGCGATAAAGACCGTCTTTGGCAATCGAAACCACGCCGTGCGGAGTGATGATTTCCATCGGAGCTTTTTTGCTGATAGCCGTTACCTGCTCAAAAGCGGTCGCCACTTCGGCAATGGCAGAACCTTTTACGATTTCAAATCTGGCCTCTGACAAAGAAGTGCTGACGGCGCGAATTTCGCTGCCCTCATTTACTCGCAGGTAAGAACCCGGGCTAAGCAGAACTTCGGCGTAACTGTCAGCTTCGGTCATAATGCGGTCGCCGTCGCGCATTTGAGTGCCGAGCGAAACGCGGCCTTTAGCGCCGTCTTCGCTGTCTGCGCGCAAAATGAAAACCTTGCCTTCAGAACGATTGACGAATCCAGCCTTGGTGGAAATCAGATGTTGAGCATTGACCGCGATTGACGCCAGTGAAAGCAGTGCAAAAGCGGCGACGAAAATTTTAGCGAATCTGGTCATAACGGCCTCCTTAACTTCCTAAAACCAACGATTTTTTTGACAGGGGGTAACTGTCGCCGGTGATTGTAACTCCGCAATCATCGGCAAGACAAAGGCAAACCAGCAAATCGCAAAGTATTTTTTACGCCGACAGGTGAATGCCAGGCTTTGTTCGGGTTATTCCAGCAAGTTTATGGCGCCAAACCAGCGACGTGATTTCTGACGGTTTCTCCCATCGTTCGCAGGTTGTAACCACCTTCCAGACAGGAAACCAGACGACCTTTGCCGGAACTTCCGGCAGCTTCTTTCAGCCGCCGGGTCATTCGCGCATAACTGTCGTCGGTCAGCATCAATTGTCCCAGCGGATCAGTCGCGTGAGCATCAAACCCCGCCGAGATGATGACCAGATCAGGCGTCAGTGTTTTCATCGCAGATTCCAGGCCTTGCTCGAACATTCGCAGGTAATCTTCCGCCGAAGTTCCGGCGTGAACTGGCGTGTTCAACGTAAAGCCTTCGCCTTCGCGCGTGCCTCGTTCGTTCGCTCCGCCAGTGCCCGGATACCACGGATACTGATGCAGGCTGTAATAAAAGACCGAAGGATCGTCGTAAAAAATATCCTGAGTCCCGTTGCCGTGATGCACGTCGAAATCAACTATCAAAACTCGTTTAATCTGATCAGGGTAAACGGCCTGGGCATAACGCGCGGCGACAGCCACGTTGTTATAAAGACAAAACCCCAGCCGGACACTACGGCATCAACCGCCCGACAAGCCCCGCCCGCAGCCAATCTCGCGGCCACATCCGAATGCTCCGAAACCACTGTGTCGGCATCCAGGTTGACCTGTTCGAACATTGTCGCCTGCTGACAGGCTTGATGAACCCGAGCAATCGAACGCGCAGTGTGACATCGCTCCAACTCTTCGTCGGTCGCCGGACGCGGCTCAAGCTTGATGAGGCTTTGCCATCTATCTTCGTCAGCCATCAAACCATTGAGCACGGCGCGATAACGTTCGCGGCATTCAGGGTGATCGCCTGTATCGTGTTTCAGATAATCGTCGGAATAAATAATCGCGGTGGACATGCCGCGCAGGGTAAGCGCGAGCATTCTGAGAATCAAGACTTCACAGGTCTGAATTAAAGGGATTGTGGCAATTGACCGGATCGAACTGCCAAGCAGTCTTCGCCGAACTCTGAGGCTGATTTTTCAGAGAATGAATAGACCCTGCCGAATTGAATTGGTTTGGTAGACGGAAAATTGCAAATCAATTATTCTGCCCCCATCACAGTCCGCTGGTATCAATACAAACAAAACATGTTGAACACGTTGCAGTTTCACTAACGAGTCGAAATCCAACAATTTTTTATGATAGTTGTGAATGAACCCCCTGCATCACGGCTTACGCCCCAAGACCTGCAAGCTTTTCTGAGCTGGCTGGCTGCTGGCAGTCACAATTCCGAAACGACACCAGAAGAGATATATGAATCCGCCCGCCGCCGACTGACGATTTTTTTCGCCGGTCGAAGCTGCCTGGAACCGGAAACACTGGCCGATCAAACTCTGGATTGCGCCATGGGCAAACTGGCTGAAATTCCTGCTGAAGCCCACCCAATGGCTTATTTAATCGGAATCGCCAAAAACATTTATCGCGACGAATTGCGTGCTGCCCAGAAAAAAGAAGCTTTTTTTCGTTCAGCCCAATCCAACCCACCAGCATCGCCAGAATCAGAGCCAGAATCAGCGCTGGAACACCGGCATAACTGCCTGGAAAAATGCCTGGCCGAATTGCCCACAGAAGAGCGGGCGATGGTGCTTGGTTATTACAGCGAATCCAAACAGGCCAAAATTGACCGACGCAAACAGCTTGCTGATCTTTACGGGTTAAGCCTGAACGCATTGCGAAATCGTGTCTTTCGGCTCAACCAGCGCTTGGCGCTGTGCGTAACTTCCTGTTTGGAAAATTCTGCAGCGTGATGTTTCACAGATTCCCGCCATTCATAAGTGCGCGGGGTAGAAAGTCATCATAAATGTCTTTTATCACCGACAAAGAAATCAGGTCGTACCTGTTGGGAACTCTGGCAGACGCGACGCGCGAACAAATCGAAGACACGTTGCTGGTCAGCGACGAAGGCTTGCTGCGCTTGGAAATGGCCGAAGAGGATTTGATCGAAGAATTCCTGGACAATGAACTCGACCAGGAACAACGCGCGCAATTCCAGAGTCAGTTTCTTTGCACCTCCGCTCGCAAAGATAAACTGGCCTATTTGCGAGCCATCCGTCAGGTCGCGACTCGGCTCCCCCAGCCGGAACAGGCCACCAGCAACGTTGTCAATTTCCCCGTGCCTAACACGCGGCGGGGGATTTTCGTGAGTATGAATCGTTCAAGTTACTTAAAACTTGCCGCCGTAATTTTGCTGGTCAGCAGCGTGGGATTTTTGGTTTGGCGGTATGCGTTTCGTTCACCACAAAGCGCTTCGCTCGTGGCCCTCAACCGGGCATACGCCGGTGAACGAACGCTCGAAACGCGCATTGGCGGATTCGATTTCGCGCCCTATGCACCCACGCGCGGCGCGAATGACGCTGACGCCAATGCGCGCATCCTGCGCGAACGCGCGGAACGCATCGTGCTGGACGCTTATGCCGAAGCTCCAACCCCAGCCAATCGGCACGCGCTGGGAAAATACTATCTGGCCGATAAACAATTCGATAAAGCCATCGAACAGTTCAACGCCGCGATCAAAGACCTGCCGCCCTCTGCAAACAATGCCGCCGAGTTGCACAATGACCTGGGCGCGGCCTTGCTGGAAAAATCCAAGTTCGAGAAACGTAACAACCAACCCGGCGACAGCCTGCAACACATGGCCGCCAGCCTGGAATCAATCGAACAGGCGTTGAAGCTGCAACCGAATTACCCGGCAGCGGTCTTTAACCGCGCGCTCTGTTTGCAGGAAATGTACCTCCCCCGCCAAGCGATCGAAGAATGGAAAAAGTATCTGCAACTGGACAGTAACTCGAAATGGGCAGAAGAAGCTCGCCGCCGACTGGAAGCGTTGGAAAAAGCTCCGTCAAACATTTCAAAGAGCGACGACGAACTTTATCAGGATTACCTGAAAGAACCTGAAAACGACGAACGCACTTTTGATTTGTTTTGCCAATCCTATTCCACCACCGGCAACGGCATTACCGAGCGACTGATTGACAGCTACCTTGCCGCCAAACAAAGTAACAACGAAACCGAAGCCGCTAACAAATTGCAGTTACTGGAAAAACTCGGAGCTTTGATTTACCAACGGACAACTGATCCTTACGTTCGCGATGTAGCTAGTTATTACCAGCAGTTACCCTCGCGCCTGTTACTTACGTTATACGAAGCTCGTCAGCGCTTGATCGAAGGGAGAAATCTGCGCTCGACCTCCCAATCTCAGGCGGCGGCGAAATACGAACAGGCAAGCACGCTGTTTCGGCAAGCACAGGATCAATGTGAAGAGAGGATGACCACCTGCCTGCTCGCCCGTTCTCATTTGCGGCAATCTAACCTGGATAAAAGCCACGAATTGTATACTCCCTTAGCAGACACGGGAAACCCCTACCTCTGGTTACGGTGTGAGAGTTTGAACGGCATGGCTGAATTCTATATGGTCAAATCTCTGTCAAATGAGGCGAGCCGCGCTAACCAATCCGCGCTCTCTATTGCTCGACAAATTGGCAATACAATGCAGATGGCCGCAAACCTATATCCCTTGGCTCTAAAATATAGTGAGCTTGGCAATTGGGAGCTATCACTCGCTTACCAACAACAAGCAATCGAGATGGTTAGTCAAAATTCAACAAACCACACCCAACATTGGATAACCAATAGTCAAGTAGCGAACCTGTTATTTTCGATAGGATTCTATGCGGCTGCGCTTGCCTATCAACAAGAAGCCTTAGCGATTGAACTGACTACCAAACGTCCACTCCAGCTTTCACGCACTTATACACATTTAGGGATGATGTTAGGGAAAGCAATGCGTTTTGCGGAAGCGATTCCGTTAGTCCAACAAGCTGTGAATATAGGAGTTGGCCTGGGAAATGAAAAAATGGGGACTGAAATTCAAGCCTATAGTGGGTTGTTCCTTGCGGATCTGCAGCATAAATCAGGCGACCACTTGGCAGCATTCCAAAGCTATGAGCAGATTTTTCGCCTGAATAATCGCCTCGGTGTCGCAAGCTACAGTTATGAGGCTCACCGAGGAAAAGCTTTGGTAGAAATTGCTTATGAGGCTCACCGAGGAAAAGCTTTGGTAGAAATTGCTTTAGGACTTACAGAATCAGCTAAACAAGATTTGTCTCAAGCTTTGTCCATCTTTGAACAAAATCGAAATCAAATTGTTGCTAACCGAATTGCTGCTGACAACAAACGAACGACATATTTAGATAAAGCTTCGGTAGAAATAGCTTTGGGGCTTAGAGAAATAGCTAAACAGGACTTGGCCCAAGCTTTGGCCATCTCCGAACAAAACCGGAATCAAATGGCCGCTGACGACGAACGAACGATATACCTCGATAAGGAATATGAGACTTATGATGCCGCCATCAGCTTAGCCTATGACGAAAATCCGCAGGCGGCTTTTGATTGGTCAGAAAAAGGCCGCGCAATCACTTTGCTTGAAGTAATGAAGGGCAATCACTCTGTTAATGCCAATATGGGAGGCAATAGATTCATTGTCCGTGAGCGTGCGCAACCGGTTTCTTTTCAGACGGTGCAGCGGCGAATCCCACCTGGCACAGGTTTGCTGGAATTCACTTGCTTGCCTGATCGTCTGATCGTTTTTGGAATCTCGGAGGGAAGGTTTACCCAAAGCCAAAATGCCATTTCCTTGTCTCAACTTGAACAAAAAGTGCAGGCATTTAGAAGGGCAGTGTCAGAATCTTCCACCACAGGCGATAACCAAGCCAAGGCTCTTGCTGCTGAGCTATATCAAATTTTGATTGAGCCGTTCGAATCCTTTTTGTCTACCGCGCAAACTGTTTGTGTGGTTCCGGATAAAATCTTGCATCATTTGCCATTTGCCGCACTTT
>JBGAPB010000194.1:0-11515 GCA_044221525.1 Blastocatellia bacterium
CAGCTTGGCTTCCAGGGCGGACATGGGCTGGCCGACGTTGATGCTATTCAGCCCGAAATCCCTCAGCGCGATGCGGCGGACTTCCATTTCGTGTCGCAACGAAGCAATGGCGTCAGAGCCGTTGTCCCAAACGCTGGCCATCGGATGGGCAGTGCTGACTCCGCGAGCGTCTCCGTCGTCAATGAACAACATTCCGTCAGTCAGACCTTTTTGGATGATCTTCTCAAGCTCGGCTTTTTCGTCAGTACCGGCAGGGAACTGGGCGTAGGCAAAGGTGACAGAGAATTTGTCGAATGGGCCAATGCCAACAGCGTATGCGTTGGACAAATCCAGCTTGCCGTTTTTGATTTCAACCAACGGTGCCGGGTAATCCATCACCGATCCCCGGTTGTAACTGGAAGCCGCGAAGTTGTGACTGAATCCAAGCGTGTGGCCGACTTCGTGAGCCGACAACTGGCGAATGCGGGCCAAAGCCATAGCGGTTGAATCTGTAGCCGGATCAAGCGAAGACGCCGTCAGGTAATCAGCGTCAGGCGAATCGGCGGCTTCGCAGAAATTTTCAAACCCACCCTGCCCATTGGTCATTGCCGTGGTCGCCGGAATCATCCCGGTTCCAAGCATCACATCCTGTCGGATTCTCAAACTGCCGAGCGTGACGTTGCCTTTGATAATTTCGCCTGTGCGCGGGTCGTTGACCTGTGAGCCGTAAGACCAGCCGCGTGTTGAACGATGCACCCAGTTGATCATGTTGTAGCGAACGTCCATCGGGTCGGCGTCGGGTGGCAGCACTTCGACACGAAAAGCGTTTTTGAATCCGGCGGCTTCAAAGGCTTGCGCCCACCACGAAGCTCCTTCGACTAACGCCGAGCGAATCGGTTCGGGCGCTCCGTTGTCCACGTAATAGACAATCGGTTTGACGACTTCGCTGACGGCTGCTGACGGGTCAGTTTTCTGCAAACGATGGCGGCGAATCCAACGCTTTTCAACCGGCGTGTTGTAAGGCGAAGCGTAATCGTAAAAGGTCAAATCGTTGGCGCTGACTCGCGGATCGTAATCGCGCGTTTTGTAATTCAAGTCAGGAAGTTCAACGAACGAATGATGCTGACGAACAGTGACGGCTGACGCCGACGGCGTAACGCTTTGCAAAAATCTGCCGGGTTCGTCGCCTGTCAGCGTGACCACGGTTTCAATCTCGGTGTTTTTCGGGAAGCCTTTGGTGCGCGGCAGGTAAAACGCGCTGCGCGATTCGTCAAAGCGGTAGTTGCCTTGGCGCATGCGCCGCAAGGTTTCAGCGACGCCGGTGGCATCGCGCATAAACAGAGCGGTTGCATCCACCAGAACGCGATTGCCTTCGGCGGCTTCGACCTTGAAACCCCAGATCACAGAGCGCGCGAAAGAATCAGCGACGGCTCTGCGTTCGGCCTCATCGTTGGACAAAGCGCGGTAACGATAATTCGGCTGAATCATCAAAATCTTTTGGCCTACGCGCTCGAAGTAAACGACGTGCGACGTTTCCAGGCGACCTCGATCCAGGCCGATGTCATTCGATCCGATGCCAGCGGGCAGCGAAGTTTGATAGAGCATTTCGGTGTTGAAGCGCGAAATCTCCATCCACAATTTGCCCTGCGCCGCATCCCAGTAAATCGGAACGTACCCGTCAATCTTTTGCAGGTTGGCGGTTTTGGTGGCAATGGTTGGAGTTTGGGCATTAATTGCCAAAGCGCAAAACAGCGTTAGCAGGACGGTCGTAAGCGTTCGCATTTTGTTCTCCGATTACTTTGAAGTTTTTTCAATTCGGTAAAGGTGAGTTCTTGTTCTGAGGAAAAATGCCTTGCCAGCAATCGCCGGGGAAGCCAGAAAGCCTTCGTCCAGATTGTTTTCAGCCAGCTTTTCAAAAATCCTGCCGGGTTTGAAGACAGTCGTTTTGCCTTCTTCGCTGAACAGCCAGATTTTGCCGTCGGCGTAAACCGGCGAAGCGGAGTACTCGCCGCCGATCCGTTGTTGCCAGACGATTTCTCCGGTTTTGGCTTCGACGCAACTGGCAATGCCAGTGTCTCCGATCATGTAAATCAGGTCATCAATCAACAGAATCGAAGGTTTGTTTGATGCCCCACGTTTAACGCGCCAGGCGACGTGAGTGTCGGTGATCAAGCCATTGCCTCCGGTGCGAACAGCGTAAAGCTGACCGTTGGAAAATCCGGTCGGGTAAAAAATCATTCCGTGGCCAAGCACCGGACGAGTGCTGGCTGAATGCTGGCCGCGTTCTTCCACGCGCCAGAGTTCTTTGCCGGTGAATGGGTCGTATCCGTAAGCCGCTTTGGCTCCCAGGCTGATCATCTCCCAACGTCCGTTAAGTTCGACGACGTGCGGAGTGGAAAATGCTTTGCGTAAATCGCCTTCGGCGGCTGGCTTTCCGTTTTTGTCCAGGTCCTGGAAATCAATCGAACGTTCAGTCCGCCAGATGGTTTTGCCTGTGTTTTTGTCCAGTGCGACTACAAATTGGTGATCGCTGCCGTCAAAGTGCATCAGCAGCATGTTGCGGAAAATGATCGGCGAAGACCCTGACCCACGGAAGTGATTGCATTCAAAATCGCGGCGCTCCCATAAGACTTTGAAAGTTTTTGTGTCAATCGCGGCGGTTCCAGGTGATCCGAATGTGATGTAAACACGGCCTTGTTCAATTACAGGCGTAGGCGAAGCGTAAGTGTTGAAGGGGTGAGCATATTGAGGTTGGGCGACTTCAAATAGTTTTATGTCGCGTATGACCTTGCCCGTGTCTCTATCCAGGCAGATGGCAAAAAGCTGCCGCCCGTCTTTGCTCGCTGATGTCAGCCAGACTTGCTTGCCAAAAATCACAGGCGAAGACCAGCCTCGGTCATGAATCGGAGTTTTCCAGACGATGTTTTTCGTCTCGCTCCATTCGGTTGGCAGGTCTTTGGCGTCTGAATGGCCAGTGCCGTCAGGCCCACGAAACTGCGGCCAGTTGTCGGCAGCCATGGCAATGACGCCGCAAGCTGCGAGAATTACGGGGATCAGCTTTTTCATTCTTAACCTCAAGGTTGAAGACAGGGCGTGAAAACATTTGAAGCGCCATTACCCGAAAATATCCTTGACCTTGCTGCCGAATCTCTTAGCCGCGCTTTCCTGTTGTTTCTCCTCAATGGCGGCAAATTGTTCCAGCAGCTTTCTTTGCTCGCGGTTGAGGCGAGTTGGAGTGACTATGTTCGTCACGACGAAAAGATCGCCTCGTCCGTGACCTTGCAGAGAAACTATGCCTTTGCCTTTCAGCCGGAAGATCGAACCGGTTTGAGTGTATTCGGGAACTGTCAGCGTTTCTTCGCCGTCCAGAGTCGGAACGCTGATTTCCGCGCCCAATGCGGCCTGACTGAAAGTTATTTGAACAGCGACATAAAGATTGTTGCCTTGCCGCTCAAAAAGTTCGTGCTCTTTGACGTGAAGAACTACATATAAATCGCCGTTTCCTCCGCCGCTACGACCGGCTTCGCCTTCACCGGCCAGACGCAAACGCGCGCCGGTGTCCACGCCAGCAGGAATCTTGATTTCAATGTCGTGTTCTTTTTCCGTGCGTCCCTGACCGAAGCAGGTTTTGCACTTGTTGGCGATCATTCGACCTGTGCCACGGCACTGATCGCAAGTGCGGCTGACTGAAAAGAAACCTTGCTGAAAACGAACCTGGCCGCCTCCCCCGCAGGCGTTGCAAGTGACCGGCGACGAACCGGCGGCTGCGCCCGAACCGTTGCAGCTTTCGCAATTTTCCAGACGCGGAATGGCAATTTTGGTTTTGTATCCGGCGGCGGCCTGTTCCAGAGTAATTTCTAAATCGTAGCGAAGGTCTGATCCGCGTTGCGCGCCGCCTCGGCGAGAACTACCGCGCGCTCCGCCGCCGAACAGGTCGCCGAAAATATCTCCCAGAATGTCTTCAAATCCGCCGAAATCCGCGTTGCCCCACGGAGCCGATGCCGCCGAAGAACCAACCCCGGCGTGGCCGTATCGGTCGTAGCGTGCTCGGTTGTCAGGGTTCGACAACACTCCGTAAGCTTCGTTCAACTCCTTGAAACTCTCCTCGGCTTCGTGATTACCGGGGTTTTTGTCAGGGTGATGCTGTATCGCCAGTTTGCGATAGGCACTCTTTAATTCCTGATCGCCTGCTGTGCGACTGACGCCTAATACTTCGTAATAATCTCGCTTGCTCAAATTCGCTTACCTCTAAAAATTTTTAGACAGAATGAACAGGACTTAAGGGGAACAGTATTTAGGAAGCCCTGAAAATCCCGTCAATTTCTGTCAACGCTGTTTATCCGATTGAAACTTCAGGCGCTTCGGCCAATGACTGCTCCAGCAACCGGGCTATGTAATTGACGATGCCGATCATTCGCGCGTATTCGATCCTGACCGGGCCAACGACGCCTATGCTGCCGACAATCTGGTTGTCGTAACTGTAATGGGATGTGATGACTGCGCAGCGGCTCAGACTGGGCAGGCTGTTTTCGGCTCCGATGCGGATTGAAACCGATTGCTGCGGAGCGTTGCTCAAACACTCTGTCAGGATTTTTATCAACCGGCTCTTTTCCTCGAACACTCGCAACAATTCGCGGATTCTTTCAATGTCTGCAAAATCAGCTTTTGAGATGATATTCGAAGCGCCTTCGATGAAAACGTCCTGCTCATTTTGTCCGGCGTCGGTGAGTTCGCGGTTGCAAATCATGATCGCGTTTTGCAGCAGCCGGTCATACAAAGCCTTTTCTTCAGACAGGCGTTTCAGCAACTCGGCCCGTATCGCCGATAGGCTCATTCCTGCGAAGTTGGCGTTGACGTAATTGGCCGTTGTGTTCAACTCATCCTGAGTCAGGTCTTCGTCAATCTTAACCACTCTGTCCTGCACCATTCCGGCGCGCGTAACCGTGATGACCAGAATGCGGCCATCGCTGAGTCGAACGAAATCAATGTGTTTGATAACTTCATGGGTCAGGCTGGGCGAAACAACTATCCCCACGTTTTCAGACAAACTGGAAAGCAGGTGTGAAGCGCGAGTCATTATTTGCTCAGGCGAGCCTGAAGCCCCCCCACGCATCCCCGTCTGAATCGCGTTTTCATCAGATTCCGACAACGAAGTTTGCCCAAGAATATGATCAACAAAAAAACGATAACCCTTGTCGCTGGGGACTCTGCCAGCGGAGGTGTGGGGCTGTTCCAGATACCCATTGTCTTCCAGTTCAGCTATGACGTTTCGTACCGAAGCAGAGGAAAGGCCTTCGCTGCTGAGTTTGGAAATCGCGCGCGAGCCGACCGGCTCGCCAGTGGCGATATGCGTTTCTATCAGCAAAGCCAGCATTTCGCGGCTTCGCTGATCCAGAATTTCCAAACCACGTCGAATCATTTTGAAGTCACTACCCAGGAATGAGTTAGTCGGGCAATCGCCTTAAACAAAGGCGTCAACAACGAGGCGGAAATTAGCATCGCGCTCGAAATAGTGTCAAGCCGGTTGCAATTATGCCTTTGTCAGGGCGACAGAAGCTGAAAGTTGCAGGTGTTGCTATCAGGAATTTTGACTGAAGTGTCTTGAACCTTGGGTGTCTGGGAGTCACGTCAAAGGCTGGCTCGATCTTTTTTTCTCGCATTCTTGCAAGGGCAGGGAGGTTGTACTAAGATTCGCAACCTAGTAATCAAGCTTCCTTTGGTATCCAAAAAAACCGTGTGCAAATCATTGCCGCATTCGCGGGTCGCCTGACCAGACTGAGTGTGTAGCGGGGGTAGAGTACCAAACAAACGAGAAAGGTTCAGATGAAAGCTTACGTTCCCATTCTGATAGTCTTCGTCTTCGTGATGGGCTTTGCGGTGACGAACATTATCCTTACTCACCTGGTTGGCCGGCGCATAGACACTCGCGCCAAGCTGATGCCGTATGAGTGCGGTATGGACCCGGTTGGTTCAGCGCATCAACGGTTTTCTGTGAAGTTTTATCTGGTGGCGATGCTATTCATCCTGTTTGACATTGAAGCGATCTTTCTTGTTCCGTGGGCAGTGGTTTTCAAAAGTTTGATTACAAGACTATCCCGCCCGTTTGTTTTCTTCGAGATGGTGATTTTCTTTGCGGTTCTGCTGGTGGGTTACGTTTACGCCTGGAAGAAAGGGCTGTTTGAGTGGAATCGCACTTAACTTCCGAACTCTGTAAAGTTCAAATCTAAAGATATTAAAAAGCTATGGGTCTTGAAACTAAAGTTGGCGAAATTCTGCCGGAAGTCATAACCACGAAGCTGGATTCGTTGGTGAATTGGGGGCGAAAGTCCTCTATTTGGCCTGCGACCTTTGGTTTGGCTTGCTGCGCGATTGAGATGATGGCGATGACCGATCCGCGCAACGATATTGCTCGATTCGGTGCTGAGGTCTTCCGCGCCACGCCGCGTCAGGCTGACGTGATGATCGTAGCTGGTCGCGTTTCTATCAAAATGGCTCCGGTATTGCGCCGCATTTACGACCAAATGCCAGAACCAAAATGGGTTATTTCAATGGGAGTTTGCGCTTCGGCTGGTGGGGTTTTCAACAACTACGCCATTGTTCAAGGCGTGGACAAAGTTGTGCCGGTAGACATTTTCGTTCCCGGCTGCCCGCCGCGCCCGGAAGGGTTGATATGGGCGATCATGAAACTGCAAGAGAAGATCGAACGCGACAAGGTATTTACCGAACAGAAGGCTGCTTAAATGTCCGAATCCATAGAGCAAACACAAACGCAATCCTCGCGCTATGCGGATGCTTCTTTAATCCGCACCAAGTTCGCAGACACAATTGAAGAGATCATTGAAGCCATTGGCGAAGTCACGCTGATTGCAAAGCGCGAAGGTCTGGTCGAATTGATGACGTATCTGCGCGACGAGCCGAGCTTGAAATTCAATTATTTGAGCGACATAGGTGGAGTTGATCTGGGCGAATTCGCCAGCCCCCGTTTTGCCGTGGCTTATCAGCTTTACTCCATTGACCACAATCACAGGCTCCGCGTTAAGGTTTTCTTGCAGGAAGATGACGCTAATTTGCCTACGATGTGGAATATATGGAAAGCGTCGAACTGGCTGGAACGCGAAATTTACGACATGTTTGGCGTCAACTTTGAAGGGCATCCGGACCAGCGACGCATCCTGATGCCCGCGGATTACGAAGGTCATCCGCTCCGGAAAGATTTCCCTATGAAAGGCTATTAAATTTTAGATTTCGGATTTCAAATTTTGGATTTCAAAACCATCACATCCGCGTGAGTTTCAAATCCGCAATCCGCAATCCGCAATCCGCAATCGAAAAAATATGCAAGCCAGAGAATTAGTTGTTCCGACATCTTCGATTTCAATGCTGCGCAAGCCTGATCCGCTGTCTGACACGCGCATGACGGTTTCGATGGGGCCACAGCATCCTTCGACGCACGGAGTGCTTCGATTGGAATTGGTTCTGGACGGCGAAACGGTTGTTAAAGCGATTCCTGACATCGGCTACCTGCACACTGGCATGGAAAAGACGATGGAGAAGGAAAAGTGGCAGCAAGTCGTCACCATTACCTGCCGAATGGATTACCTCAACTCGATGGGTAACGACCTGGGTTATTGCCTGGCGGTTGAAAAGCTGATGGGCGTCGAAGTCCCTGAGCGCGCCAAAGTCATTCGCGTTTTGCTGACTGAATTGAATCGCATTGCTTCGCATTTGGTCTGGTTCGGAACTCACGCCATGGACATCGGAGCGATGACGGCGTTCTTTTACGCTTTCACTCATCGCGAAAAGATTCTGGATATTTTTGAATGCGCCACCGGTGCGCGGTTCCATCAGAGCTATTTCGTGGTCGGTGGAGCGCGTTACGACGTGCCTGACAACTTCATTCCGCTGGTCAAAGAATTCCTGGACGGGTTCCCGTCGCTGTTGGAAGAGTCGAAAAAACTGGTCACAGGAAACAAGATTTTTCAGCACCGCACAAAGGGCGTGGGCGTCATCAGCAAAGAAGACGCCATCAATTGGGCGCTATCCGGCCCGACAATTCGAGGCAGCGGACTGAACTGGGATATTCGCAAATCGGAGCCGTATTCGGGTTATGAGACATACGACTTTAATGTGCCAGTTTACGACGATGGAGACGTTTGGTCGCGCTATCTGGTGCGAATGGACGAGTTTCACGAAAGCTGGAAGATTTGCTGCCAGGCACTGGAAAGATTGAAAGAGCCGGGCGGATCAGTCAAATCCGATCATCCGAAACTGAAACTGCCCGAACGCGATCTGATGAAACAGCACATTGACGTGATGATTCACCACTTCCTGCTGGCTTCGGAAGGCTTCACCGTGCCGGTTGGCGAAGTTTATCAATCCATTGAATCGGCACGCGGCGAGCTTGCTTATTATGTTGTCAGCGACGGAGCCGAGCGGCCTTATCGAGTTCGAGTCCGCGCGCCATCTTTCGTCAACCTGTCGGCGCTGCCGGCAATGGTCGAAGGCTCTCTGATCGCCGACGTAGTTGCTGTCATCGGCAGTATTGATATTGTTCTCGGAGACGTAGACAGATAGTTCGCAGTTCACAGTTGGCAGTTCGCAGCAATCTGCGATGCTGACTGTGAACCGTGAACGGCGAACTGTGAACTGAATATGTTTAGCCAAGCAAACGAAACAAAACTCGACGAAATCATCACCCATTACCCGGTCAAACGTTCGGCTGTGCTTCCGGCTCTTTACCTGGCGCAGGAAGAGCATGGTTACGTTACCGACGATGATGTGAAGTACATCGCCCAGCGTTTGGATATGCGAGTCAACGAAGTCGAAGAAGTCGTCACTTTTTACACGATGTACTCGCGCAAACCAGTTGGGAAATACAAGCTGCAGGTGTGCCGAACGCTTTCCTGCGCGTTGCTAGGCGCGGAGAAGATTGCAGAGCATATCGAACACAAGTTGCACGTTGGCATGGGCGAAACGACCAAAGACGGCAAGTTCACTCTGATGGAAGTCGAGTGCCTGGGTTATTGCGATCTGGCTCCTTGTCTGCAAGTGAACTTCGATTATCACGAAAAAGTGACCACCGATAGCGTTGACAAGCTGATTGATGGATTGAATTAACAAAACCCGCGAACTGATATGACAAAAGTTCTGACAAATAGATTCCACCTCAAAGGCCAGGCCTGTGACATTGATGTTTACAAGCAAACGGGCGGCTATCAGGCGTTGCCGAAAGCTCTGAAAGAGTTCAAGCCGGATCAGGTCATTGACGAAGTCAAAAAGTCCGTTCTCCGTGGACGCGGCGGCGCTGGCTTTCCGACCGGCATGAAGTGGGGTTTCGTTCCCAAAGAATCGAAGCGTCCGAAATACGTCGTCTGCAACGCCGACGAATCCGAACCCGGCACTGGTAAAGACCGTGATCTGATGCGTTACGACCCGCACCAGATGATCGAAGGCATGATCATCGCCGGTTACGCGCTCGGTTCGCAGACCTCATACATCTACATTCGCGGCGAATACTGGTACATCAAAGATATTCTGGAAAAAGCCATCGCTCAGGCTTACGCGCAGGGCTATCTGGGCAAGAACATTCTTGGCTCTGGTTTCGACCACGACATGTATGTTCATCCTGGAGCTGGCGCTTACATCTGCGGCGAAGAAACTGCTTTGTTGGAATCGCTGGAAGGCAAGCGTGGTCATCCGCGATTGAAGCCGCCTTTTCCGGCGGTCGTTGGTTTATACGGCGGTCCGACAGTGGTCAATAACGTCGAAACTCTGGCGGTCGTCCCGCACATCATCTTGAACGGCGGTGAATGGTACAAAGCTCTGGGAACGGAAAAGAGCGGTGGAACAAAATTGTTCACTGTCAGCGGCCACGTCAACAATCCTGGCAACTTTGAAGTTCCGATGGGCTATCCCTTGATGTCGCTGATTAACAACGAATGCGGCGGAATTACCGGAGGCCGCAAACTGAAAGCCGTCATTCCCGGCGGTTCGTCAGTGCCGATTCTGACCGCCGAAGAATGCGAAAAGGTCAATATGGATTATGAATCGGTGGCCGCCGCCGGTTCGATGCTAGGTTCAGGCGGAGTCATCGTCATGGACGAAACGGCTGACGTTTTTGAAAGCACGATGAACCTGACGCACTTTTACAAACACGAATCCTGCGGATGGTGTACGCCTTGCCGCGAAGGCACACGATGGCTTTACAAAGTCTTCGAGCGGATGAAGCGTTACGAAGGTCGCCCAGGCGACATTGAGTTGCTTTACGATCTGGCCGACAAGATTCTGGGCAAGAGTTTCTGCGCGCTGGGCGATGCAGCGGCGATGCCAGTTCAATCAGCGATCAAAAAGTTCCGCGAAGATTTTGAGCGCCGCATAAAAAACAACTTGGTTCAGATTGCTAAAGCGGCAGATTAAGCCTTTCGCTACCTACTTATGGAAACAGTTAAGCTAACAATCAACGGACAGGAAATGACCGCGCCGAAAGGCGAGTTGCTGATCGAAGCGTGTGAAATGAACGGCGTTTACTTGCCGCGCTTTTGTCATCACCGTGGTCTGACGCCGCAGGCTTCGTGCCGTATGTGCGTCGTGCGCGTGGACAATCCGAAAATTCCGAAGCTGCAAACTGCCTGCACCATGCCTGTGACGGATGGGATGGTAGTCACCACCGAATCTGCGGAAGTCGAAGAGACTCGCACGGCGATGATCGAATTTTTGCTGTCGAACCATCCGGTGGATTGCCCTGTGTGCGACCGCGCCGGTGAGTGCGAGTTGCAGGATCAGACTTACGGCTTTGGCGAAGATCGCACCCGTTCGCAGTACGAAGACAAAGAGAATTTTCTGGAACGCCAGATTTCGCCGTTCATTTACAACGACCCGCAACGCTGCGTGACCTGCAAACGCTGTACTCGCGTTTGCGAAGAGTGGATGGACGAAAACGCCATCACCACCATCAACCGAGGCTCTGCGACTTTGATCAGCGCCTTTGGCGGTTGGGTTGAATGTTCCGATTGCGGAAACTGCGTTGATGTCTGCCCGACCGGAACGCTGCTGCACGTGCCATACAAATACGTCGCGCGTCCCTGGGATTTGAAACAGACGCCGACGGTTTGCAACTTCTGTTCTGACGGCTGTTCGATTCTGGCCGGAACGCGCAGCGAAAAACTGATTCGAGCCGTTGCCCGCGATGGTCGGGGACGCACTGCCGGAGGAATCAATCACGATTTTCTGTGCTCGCTCGGTCGGTACACCGTGGATTTCGTTCACAGCAAAAAGCGCATTGACCGCCCGATGATTCGCCGAGGCGAGCATCTGGTTCCAACCACTTGGGACGAAGCCCTGAGCTTCGCCGCCAAACGGCTGGGCGAAGTCAAAGCTCAAAGCGGCGGACAGAGCCTGGGCGTCATCAGCGCGGCTCGGTTGCTGAACGAGGATCAGCGCGTGCTGTATCGGTTTGCCAACGAAGTTCTGGAAACCAAACACGCCGATTACCACCACGACAACGACGAGTGCGACCTGCCTTCGTTCTTCCGCTACG